>NZ_RHQR01000006.1:0-302731 GCF_003936645.1 Pseudomonas sp. p106 | reverse complement strand
AGCTCATGCATCGAGGCCATCATCAGAACCGAGGCGGGCGTTCTGGGCTGTAGCGAAACAGCCTGCTGCGCCACGCTTTGCGCGCACAGGGCGAACTCCGCAGCCTGGATGATCGTGTCTTCGAGGGAGTGGTGGTTGTGGGGTGGATCGGGAACGACCTTTAACATAATGATTTTACCGTTAGCGGGGCCGTCACCCACCTGCTGTCAAACAGTGGGGTGGCAGCTGTACGTGGGTTGACAGACCGGCGGTAAAATCACGAAAAGCTCCGGCGCACGCAAGCGTGCCCACACGCACAGCCACCATAAAAAGGAGACTGTCTGCGTGATTTACCGTCACAGCCTGTCAAAGCTGTATCGTTGATGAGCAACGACCCGCCGAGACTAGAACGCAGCCCAAGCGACCGCAACGGAAAAAGTGCGGCGAGAGTATGTTTGGGAAATGGACTACAAGGAAGAGGGAAAATCTGATTTCTTGGTGTTTCCAGCGCTCAAGATGCGGGGATATTGATCGGTCTATGTCAACCAGTCTCGTGATGAATCGATGTTACTGACTTCCCTAGGCGAATCTTTCATTGCCACGAACAACGCGACTTGCGACCCAACCCTGCCGATGGCGGGGTAGAGGCCGGCCAAATGCGGTTATCACGGCCCTTCTTCATCTCATCACCTGTTGAAGTGTCAGGGCCAACCTTGACTTAAGTCAGTTTGCGCCCTTAACCGAGGCCTATGCTTGACTAATCGCGATTCATTTCCTGCCCACCATCCCTGCAAGGATCTGACCAATGAAAGCATCCAAACTTGTCGCCCTCGCTTTGACGGTTATGCTTTTCCCCGGTCTAACCTTTGCCCAGCAGGGTTCTACCACCGTCAATCCGACTCAGCAGCCAATGAGCGTTGAGCAATTTGATCAGGAAATGGCAAAGGCCCAAGAAAACCTGAAAAAAATGCAGGAACAAATGAGCCTCATCCAGAAAACCACTGATCCAGCGCAGCGCCAGAAACTAATGCAAGATCACCAAGTCATGATGCAGCAAGGAATGCACATGATGAATGGAATGTTGGGGTGCTGCGGCGGCGGCATGATGGGCGGTCACATGATGGGGAACGGCCACAAGATGGGCTGGGGACAGATGGGTAGCCATTACTCCCAGATGACACCTGAGCGGATGAAGCAGCACCAATACATGATGGACAGATACATGGGGATGCAGCAAATGATGATGGATCAGATGATGCAGCATCAACAGAACATGGGCACACCGCCTCGCTAAGGAAATCCTGAAAAAGGCTTCCTGATTTGGCAAAGTCCCCGGACACCAATCACCGAGCTTTTCGATGATGAAGCAAATGACCTTAGGCGACGCCGAGTACGCCGGTAAGCGCAAGCCTGCGCCAGACACTGGTGTCGACGATGACTCGGGCTGGTGCACAGCGTGGTGGTCACTGCGGCCAATGTCGCGGACCTGACTCAAGTCGACAAACTGCTACACCGTGCTGAGAACGTGGTCTGCGCTGATGCGGGCCATACCGGTGTCAAAAAGCGAGTTATACCAAAGTGCGCTTCCGAGGCTTGGCGAAGAACACTGCAGATGGTGAAACTGTTCGCCCTGTCGAACCTGTGGATGGCGCGACGACATTTGCTCTCCAGCGCAGGAGAGGTGCGCCCTTAATGAGACAAATGGCTGCATTTTTTAAGCGGACGCGATCGTCCTTATCGCCAAGACTCCCATCCGCCAGAAGGCTCTTATCCGAGCAGGACCAGGGCGACAACGTTCGCCCCGGTCCTTATTGCCGCTGTTACTGGAGGTGTTGCTTGATCGCCTGTGCAGCCTGGTCCATCGCACTTCGCGTGCCAGGGACTTCGCCGAGTACATTTAGTAGGCCGAAGTCGTGAATCATCCCGTTGTAGCGCACGGCGGTTACCGGAACACCGGCGGCATTCAACTTGCGAGCATAGGCTTCACCTTCATCACGCAGCACGTCCATTTCAGCAGTTTGTACCAGTGCCGGCGGTAAACCTTTCAGCTGTTCCAGGCTGGCACGTAGCGGCGATGCGTGAATGTCGTCGCGCTGCTTCGGATCAGTGGTGTAGCTGTCCCAGAACCACTGCATCATGTTGCGTGTCAGGAAGTGCCCTTCGGCGAATTGGTTGTAGGAACTGTTGTTGAAGTTGGCATCAGTCACGGGCCACAGCAGTGCCTGGAAGCGCAACTTCGGTGTTCCGGCTTCCTTCGCCTTGATGGCTACTACTGCAGCCATGTTACCGCCGACGCTGTTGCCAGCCACAGCCAGGCGGCTGCCGTCGACACCGATCTCCTTGCCATGCTCCGCGACCCAGCGGGTGGCAGCGTAAGCCTGGTTGATCGCAGTGGGGAATTTGGCCTCGGGCGACGGCGTGTAATCGACGTAGACCGCTGCCGCACCAGAGCCCACTACCAGGTCATGTATCAGTCGCTCGTGGGTCGGATAGTCGCCTAACACCCAGCCACCACCATGGAAGAACATGAATACCGGCAGGTCACCCTTAGCGCCCTCCGGCCGCACTGCCCGGATCTCCAGCGGCTGGCCATCGGCCTGGATGGTACGGCGCTCGACCTGAATACCGGACAAGTCGACCTTCACGCTTGCCTGGGCGCCGGTCAGCACTGACCGGGCGTCTTTCGGCGACATGGTCTCAAGCGGCTTGCCGCCGCCTGCAGCCAGAGCCTCAAGGAAGCCTTGGGTGGTGTGTTCCACGCCCGGGCTACCAGCGGCGAAGGCACTGTTAACAGCCAGAGCCAGGAGGCCGGCGGTGAGTGTACGGGACAGTTTCATGGTTTGAGCTCCTAGGGCGTGGGTAGGTGTGGCGAATGCTTTGGGAATGGTCATGATCGTTCTCAAGTGTCTCGTAGGTGTGAGCGATTGCTTCGTGCTTGGGATTCACTTTTCGCGATAATATTTTGTGCGCAAAATATATTTCCGCTATGGTCGCGATTAAATTGGTGCATCAGTCTCGGATGACCGCCGGCCCCGCCAGCCATTGATAGGCGCCGTGCTTTGTCCTTGGCAGCGCCATCAGCTGATGCCGAGTTCGCTCGCCGGGGAATCGCCTTCGCTGTCCTGCACGCCACCGAAACGGGCAAACCGGTTCATGAACAAACCGGTTGGACTGGAACGTCGGAAATGGCCGAATCGATTTTTTTGATGGTGACCGCTCCAGGGTCTAGATCTCCATCTAGTTGCTTTGAATAGTTCTTGGAGTCAGGAGGAAAGTTTCTCATCCGCGTCTACTCTCTCTAAGCGACATGAAACCCAGCTGGCAGTTGCCGAATCGGTACAGCGCATTGGTCAAAAGGAGCTGGCAATGACTGTGCTCGTAAAAACGTTCAGAAACCAAGGCCGCACTGCCTCGGGGGGCAGAATCTGGAAACTTGGCTCTACCTTCTTTTTAGCCACTGCCATCGCCATGGCTTCACAGGCGTGGGCCGAAGAGAAAGCGAAACCGGCAACAGCAGCAACCAAAGAAGCCAACGAAGCGTTGCTCAAAGAGTTGCCGTTCAATGACAAGACCTCCTTCGAACTGGCCCATAAAGGGTTTATCGCCCCTCTGCCGAAAGAGCCGATCAAGGGCGTCTCGGGCAACCTGATCTGGGACCCTGCCAAATACAACTTCATCAAGGAAGGCGAGGCCGCACCCGCTTCCACCAACCCCAGCCTCTGGCGGCAGTCACAGCTGATCAATATCTCCGGCCTGTTCGAAGTCACCGATGGCATCTATCAGGTGCGCAACTATGACCTGTCGAACATGACCATCGTCGAGGGCAAGGAAGGCATCACCATCTTTGATCCGTTGATTTCGGCGGAAACTGCCAAGGCCGCACTGGACCTTTACTATCAGCATCGGCCGAAGAAACCCGTGGTCGCAGTGATCTACACGCACAGTCACGTCGACCATTACGGCGGTGTTCGTGGTGTGATCGACGAGAAGGATGTCAAAGCAGGCAAGGTCAAGGTCTATGCCCCCAAAGGCTTCCTGGAGCACGCCGTTGCCGAGAACGTGATGGCCGGTACCGCCATGAGCCGCCGGGCCAGTTACATGTACGGCAACCTGCTGCCGCCGAACGAAACGGGCCAACTGGGCGCAGGGTTGGGCACCACGACTTCTGCCGGCACGGTCACCCTGATCCCGCCGACCGACATCATCGAGAAAACCGGCGAGAAGCGCACGATCGATGGGCTGACCTACGAGTTTCTCTACGCGCCGGGCAGCGAGGCGCCAGCCGAGATGCTCTATTACATCCACGAGAAAAAAGCCCTCAACACGGCCGAAGACTCCACCCATACGATGCACAACACCTACTCGCTGCGCGGAGCAAAAATTCGCGAGCCGCTGCCGTGGTCCAAGTACCTCAACCAAGCGCTGAAGATGTGGGGCAAAGACGTCCAGGTCATGTATGCCATGCACCACTGGCCGGTGTGGGGCAACAAGGAGGTCAAGGAGCAACTGTCGTCGCAGAGGGACATGTACCGCTACATCAACGATGAAACGCTGCGCTTGGCCAACAAGGGTCTGACCATGACCGAGATTGCCGAGCAGGTGAAGCTGCCGAAATCGATCGCTTCGCGCTTCTCCAACCGTGGGTATTACGGGTCTTTGAACCACAACGTCAAGGCCACCTATGTGCTGTACATGGGCTGGTTCATCGGCAACCCGGCGACGCTGCATGAATTGCCGCCGGTAGAGTCGTCCAAGCGCTACGTCGAGATGATGGGCGGCGCCGACGCAGTGCTGAAGAAGGCCAAGGAGTACTACGACAAGGGTGACTACCGCTGGGTAGCCGAGGTGGTCAACAAAGTGGTCTTTGCCGACCCGAACAACCAGGCAGCGAAAAACCTGCAAGCCGACACACTCGAGCAGTTGGGTTACCAGGCTGAAAGCGGGCCATGGCGCAACTTCTACCTCACCGGTGCCAAGGAACTGCGCGAAGGCGTGAAACAGTTGCCGACGCCAGACACGGCCAGCCCCGATACGGTCCGGGCGATGGACCTTGACCTGTTCTTCGACTACCTGGCCATGCGCCTGAAAGGGCCGGAGGTCGAAGACAAGCACATTACCCTTAACTTCGACTTCACCGACCTTAAACAGAAATACCTGGTGGAAATGGTCAATGGCGTGCTCAACCACACCGAAGGCTCGCAAGCCGAGAACGCCGACGCCACGGTCAGCCTGACGCGCGACACCTTGAACAAACTGATGCTCAAGGAAACCACGCTCAAGGACGCGGTGGGCGCAGGTGACGTCAAAGTCGAGGGTGCCGAAGGCAAGCTTGAGGAGTTGATGAGCTACATGGACAACTTCGACTTCTGGTTCCCGATCGTTACACCTTGATTGCTCCCTTGGCGCAGGTTGCGTCAAGCAGGACATCGAGCCATCGGTGTCCTGCTCTTTTCAAAGTGAGGAGTCAGGGACTATGACCACGAAGAATCGTATGGATCACACCAAATGGTGGATGCCTGCAACGTTTATTCTGTTGTTTGCTCACAGCACCAACGTGTCAGCCGGAGGCATCTTCATTTATGAAGCCGGCCAGGAAAGTAACGGCCTGGCCAATGCTGGCTCGGCTGCGCTCGCCACCGACCCCAGCGTGTTGATGTCCAACCCCGCAGGCATCGCCCTGCTGCCTGGCACGCAGATCAGTGCCAACGCCCAGGTTATCCTCGGCGACCTGCGCTACTCACGTGACAGCAGCAACCAGTTCGATGGCAACGAGGGCGGTAACGCTCTGCAATACCTGCCGGGCGCCAGCTTGTTCATCAGCCACCAGCTCGATGACCGCTCGGCCATCGGGTTCGGCATGTACGGTAACTTCGGCTTGGCGCTGGACTACGACGATGACTGGGCAGGGCGCTACTTCACCCAGGAATCGGCGGTGATTGGCGTCTCGTTCCAACCCACCTTTGCGTACAAGTTCACCGATGACCTTACCGTCGGCATCGGCCCACGCATGATGCTCGGCTATTACCGCACCGAGGTGGCCATCAACAACAGCCTGCTCGGGTTGGTCGAGCGCCCCGATGGCCAGCTCGAATACAAGGACACTGACTTCGGCATTGGCGTGAACCTGGGCCTGCTCTACCAGCTCGCCCCCCGCACGCGGATTGGCCTGGCCTACACCAGCAAGGTGAAGCTGGAGTTCGAGGACAGTCCACATGTCAGCGATATCAACAACCCCCTCATCAATGCCGCACTCAACCGCCTGGCGGTGGACACGCTGGAGCTGGACATGAACGTGCCGCAGACCGCGACATTCAGCGTGGCCCACCAGCTGGACGAGCAGTGGACATTGCTGGGAAGCCTGGGTTGGCAGGACTGGAGCGAGTTCGGTGACATCGGGGTAGAGGTGGATGCCAATGCCGCCGGGGTTAGCCGCACGGTCGATCGCAAGTACAAGGACACCTGGCACGCCTCGGTTGGAGCCCAGTATCAGGCGACCCGCCAGCTGCGCTGGAGTTTTGGGGTGGGGTATGACAGCTCGGCCGTGGATGACAAGGATCGCACCGTGGACAACCCGATGGGGGAGGCGTGGCGCTTCGCAACCGGGGTGAACTATCAGGTGGAAGAAGGATTGGACCTGCATCTGGCTTACACACTGGTCTGGCTCGGCGACATGGACGTGGAGCAGACCAAGGCACGCTCCGGCGACACGTTGTCAGGCACTTTCGATAACGCCGCCTTGCACATCATCGGTGGCGGTGCGACGTGGCGATTCTGAAGGTCTTGATCCTTGGACAATGCTTATACGTGGAAGGAGAAGTTGCATGAAAAGTAAGGCGCTTATTGCAACAGTGTGTCTCACATCGCTTTTACTGCATGGTTGTGCGAGCAAATACGTTGAGCCCGACGAATACTCCGGATTTCTGAAGGACTACAGCAAGCTCAAGGAGGATGAATCTCCTTCGGGCGCGAAGGTTACGCGCTGGATCAAGCCTGGCATTGATGCCAACCAATTTACCAGCGTGTATGTCGAACCCAGCCAGTTTTACCCCAAGCCGCAACCAACCGCGAAGATTCCTCAGCAAACCTTGCAAGGCATAACCCAGTATTACGATCAATCGTTGAAAAACCAGTTTTCCAAGGTCCTGCCGCTTGCTACGAGCCCCGGGCCAGGCGTACTGGTGGTGCGCCCGGCGATCACTGGGGTGAGTGCCAAAACCAAGGGGCTGCGCCCGTATGAGGTGATCCCGATCGCGCTGGTGGCAGCCGGCATCAGTACGGCCACGGGTATTCGCGACCAAGACACCAGCGTGGCTACCGAGGCTGCATTCCTTGACGGGAGTACCAATGAGGTGGTGGCCGCAGTGGTGCGCAAAGGTGCAGGCGCTGAACTGGACAATTCCTCCCAGATCATGCAGGCCTCGGACGCCCGTGCCGTGCTCGATGGCTGGGCCAAGGACATGGTCAGTTCATTCCAGGCCCTGAAGAAGTAGCCCGCAGGTCCCCAAAGTGCTTCCTCCCACCGTGTTTTTCTTCGTGATTCTGCACATCGTTGCGCTGATTCGCGTGCTCATGATCAAGCGGGCGGGCGGAAGCTACCTGTCTGCGCCTCCGTCATCGCGGAACTGGCACGCGTCATTGGCAGCAAGCGCTTGAAGCAAATGTTCATTGGCCCGCTGCCGCCAAAGCAGACCGAGATGTCGAATCACGCTTTTTCGCCGAATACCCGGGCCGCTCAAAACGACGTGGCTTTCAGTTGACGGGAGATACAATGTTGAAAAGGAAATGCTACCCGCTTTACGCACTTGCGTTGCTGGGGCACACCGGGCAAGGGCAAGCAGAGGACTCGGCAGAGCTTGCCAAGAAAGCGCTGAACCCGGTTGCGGCCATGTACAGCTTGCCGGTGCAATATAATTGGGACCAGAAAATGGGCCCAGACGGCGATGGCAAGCGCAGCCTGACCAACATCCAGCCCGTTCTGCCTTTCAGTCTGAATGATGACTGGAACCTGATCTCCAGGACTATCCTGCCAGTCGTCGACCAGCACGGCCTGGGCGGCGCGGCAGATACCTCTGGCGTAGGCGATGTCACCCAGAGTTTTTTCTTCTCACCGAAACAACCCACTGCCAGTGGCTGGATACTCGGCGCAGGCCCGGCGCTATTGATACCAACAGGCAGCAACGACGTGCTGAGCAGTGAACAATGGGGGCTCGGACCGACTGCGGTAGCCTTGAAGCAAGCCAACGGTTGGACGCACGGGATACTGGCTAACCATATCTGGGGGTTAGAGGGCAGCCCCGCAGATGGCAAGGAGAAGGTCAACCAGACGTTCATGCAGCCGTTTCTTTCATACACGAACAGCTCGTTGACCACATTTGGCATCAACAGTGAATCGACCTACGACTGGCAATCCAAAGAATGGGCCATTCCGGTCAACCTGACGGTAACCCAATTACTGAAAGTTGGTGGTCACCCCATCACCCTCCAAGCCGGGCCGCGTTACTGGCTCGATTCACCGGATAATGGCCCAGAAGGCTGGGGCTTTCGCTTTGCTGTGACGTTGCTGTTCCCGCGCTGATCCTGAAGCACGCACTGCTTTGCTTTTCCTCCAGCCCCCAGGCAGCACAGGTGCGTCCTCTATGGCCAGCTGCCAGTCGTGACCGCCCGCTTTCGAGCCGAAGCAGACATCTGTAACCGGGGCCGCTTCGCGGCCCATCGCCGGCAAGCGCGGCTCCCACACGTACAGCGCATGCCTCAAGGCTGGAGATATTCCAGTGGGAGCCGGCTTGCCGGCGATGAGGCCGGAACTGACCACAGAGCTTGGGATCGCTGTCTGCTTTGCGTCGAAAGCGGCCGGTCGTGGATGGCCGCTCCCGATCCAGTGCTACCGTTGATGGAGAGCGGCTAACGACCTGTCGATCGATTCAATCGGGGCGATTTCGCTGGCTTACTTACGGTCGCACGCAGAGGCATCCGCGCATGCGCCGCCAGCTGACAACTGTCCACCCCGCAGAGCGTGATGACACAACTCAACCAGCTAGAGGTTCGTCATGACTAAAAACATCGATCTGACGATCACCCCGGATTACCTCAATCCATTTGCCTCGCCGGACAATCCAAAGCTAAGCCCCGAGCTGGTGGAATACCTGTCTGATAGTGCCTGGTATCACCCAGCGCTGAGTCTACAGATCCGCTGCCCGGAAGAGGAACGAGAACGCCTGCAGCAAGCCATCAGAAATACCTTTGCACAAAAGAGCGAACAGCTCAGAGGGGATATCCGCACGCAGCGGCTGGTAGC
Source organism: Pseudomonas sp. p106 (assembly GCF_003936645.1). Taxonomy (NCBI): domain Bacteria; kingdom Pseudomonadati; phylum Pseudomonadota; class Gammaproteobacteria; order Pseudomonadales; family Pseudomonadaceae; genus Pseudomonas; species Pseudomonas sp. p106. The sequence goes on along the minus strand of NZ_RHQR01000006.1, from coordinate 293,457 downwards.
GCTGACACTCCTGGGCTTGGCGCTAGCCTTGGTGCTCGCAGGCACGGCGCTGGGCATTGAAGGCACCATCCCCGTGGGAGTCGTTACCGTCACCGCTTGGATGCTGCTCTGGCGCAGCGCAGAGATATTCTTTCTGGATATCCGCAGCGTCAACCGGCAGCTGCGTAAGTACCAGCGTATCGCCAGCGCTTCACAGCAGTTTCGATAGAGGTTGATCGCTCCCACACTACTACTGGGCGTATCTCTTTGCCCCGGCAACACAGATGACAGCACCCAGCGTTACGACGAGCATCACCCAGCTGACTTGCTCGTGCAGAAGCAACGCGGCCAGTCCAAGCCCCATGAACGGCTGAAAGAGTTGCAGTTGGCCCACTGCCGCAATGCCGCCCTGGACGAGCCCTTTGTACCAGAACACAAACCCGATCAGCATGCTGAACAGTGACACGTAGGCGAAGCTGAACCACGCAGGGGCGCTAACTCGGGCGAAGGCATCGGGCGCTGGGAGATTGACGATAGTCAGCAGCAGCATGAACGGCAACGCTACCAGCAATGCCCAACTGATCACCTGCCAGCCCCCGAGAGTCCGTGACAGACGCGCCCCTTCCGCATAGCCCAACCCACAAACAACTACCGCAGCCATCATCAGCAGGTCTCCTAGCGCCGACGCATCTCCTCCATTCATCAACGCATAGCCAACGACTAGCCCAGCACCGAACAACGAGAACAACCAGAACAGTGGCCCAGGTCGCTCGCCGCCGCGCAGAACGGCAAACCCTGCGGTACACAGTGGCAGCAGCCCGACAAAAACGATGGAATGAGCAGAAGTGACGTGCTGGAGCGCCAGTGCCGTCAGCAGCGGAAAACCGATAACGACGCCAAGCGCTGTTACAGCCAATGACGACAGGTCACCGCGCTTGGGTCGCGGCTGGCGTAGCACGATCAAGAACAGCGCACCCAACAGGGCGGCAATGGTTGCCCTGGCACAGGTCAGAAACGTAGGCTCGAAGGCCGTCACTGCCACGCGGGTGGCCGGCAACGAGCCGGCAAAGATGGCGACGCCTATGAAGCCGTTTATCCATCCGCTTGTTGTTTTTTCCATCGGTGCGTCCTCGATAAGCCAGGGCTCAGTACATCACTGACGGGCTCACCAAGGCCATGTACACTCCACTACAATTCAACCGAACTGTTATGCATATGAATCCAGCACAATTGAGGGTGCGATGAAACGGGACGGAACGCGAATCCGAGCTGTGATGGGGGAGGTCCAGGCCAGGATAGCCTCTCGAAGCTACACCCCAGGTGCGAGAATTCCTTCAGTTCGCGCAATGGCTCAGAGCATGCAAGTATCGGTTTCTACCGTCCTGGAGGCCTATGAACGGTTAACCGCAGAAGGTGTACTTAGCGCACGCCCCGGCTCCGGTTTTTACGTGGCTGGCCCAGTTGCGCCATTGGCCCTGACCGAGCTCGGCCCCAAACTTGATCGTGATGTCGACCCGCTATGGATCTCGCGCCAGTCTCTGGAAACTTCCAGTGATGCGTTGAAACCAGGATGCGGGTGGCTGCCCGCATCCTGGCTGTACGAAGCAGGCTTGCGTAAAGCTCTTCGAATGGTTGCGCGTTCTGACACGTCGAAATTGACTGAGTACGCTTCACCGCTTGGGCATCCGCCTCTCAGGCAATTCTTGTCGCGACGACTGGCAGGCGTTGGTATCGAAGCCCCTCTGGAACAGATCATGCTCACTGAGTCCGGCACTCATGCCATCGACCTGATCTGCCGTTTTCTGCTGCAACCGGGTGACACTGTCCTGGTCGACGATCCCTGTTATTTCAATTTTCACGCATTACTCAAAGCACATAGGGTGAACATCGTCGGAGTCCCCTACACCGCAACGGGTCCAGACATCGAGGCGTTCGGCGCTGCCCTGCGCGAGCACGCGCCGCGGTTGTACATAACGAACTCCGGCATCCACAACCCGACCGGGGCCACCTTGTCACCAGTCACAGCACACAGGCTGCTAAAGCTGGCCGACACCTCCAGCCTGGTAATTGTCGAGGACGACATCTTCGGCGATTTCGAGAATACCCCTGCTCCACGACTGTCTGCCTTCGATGGCCTCGCTCGTGTGATCCAAATCGGTAGTTTTTCCAAGACCATTTCCGCTTCAATCAGATGCGGCTACATCGCTTCGCGCAGGGAGTGGATCGAGAGCCTGGTCGACCTCAAGATTGCGACCACATTCGGGGGTGGGCGCATGGCTGCGGACATCGTTCATCAAGCCATTACCGATAGCGGGTACCGAAAGCACATGGAAGGTGTCCGCTTCAGGTTAGCCCAGGAAATGGGCAAAACAGTAGCGAGGCTTCAGGCGATTGGTATCAAGCCTTGGATGGTTCCCCAGGCAGGCATGTACGTGTGGTGCCAACTCCCTCAGGGTAAGGATGCAGCGACGCTGGCCAGAGCTTGTTTGAAGGAAGCAGTGGTGCTCGCGCCCGGAAATGCTTTCAGCCAGTCCATGACTGCGGGAGATTTCCTGCGTTTCAACGTTGCTCAATCGGGTGACAGCAAGATCTACGAAGTGTTGAAACGGGCTCTTAATGCTTAGCCGCGGGACCAAACCGTGTGGCGCTCAAGGCAACTCTTGATGCTCATGCCCGGCCCTGAGGCGGCTATCTACCCATGGCGGACATCTGAAACCGGGGCCGCTTCGCGGCCCATCGCCGGCAAGCGCGGCTCCCACAGGTACAGCGCATGCCTGAAGGCTGGTGATATTCCCGTGGGCCGGCTTGCCGGCGATGAGGCCGGTACTGACCACAGAGCTTTGGATCGCTGTCTGCTTTGTGTCCTTATCAGCCACTCAGGGCAGATCGCGCTCGACACAAAGTGGCCGTTCAGGCCCGCAGAATAACAGCCTAACGCAGCCAGACCTGTCGTCCATGGCAGTTATTTAGCTTGCCCATTGAGTATCTAAAACTTTACAAGGCCCCCAATTCACTAGGTACTCGCCCAGTCCAGCGCTTGAACGAACGGCGAAAGTTAGTGTTATCGGTGAAACCCAGGTACTGCGCAACCGCGTCGTTGCTGTAGCCCTTGACCTGGTACAGATACAGGGCCTGGTCGCGCCGCACCTGGTCCAGCTGCTCCTGGAAGTTGGAGCCATGACGGGCCAGGCGGCGCTTGAACGAGGCGGGGCTGGTGCTGAAGGCGGCGGCCACGCGCTCTAGATTCAGCGGCTGGCGAATCAGCCCGAGCAGGTGGTCGTAGACCACATCGAGAAAGCTCGCCTGCCAGCCCCAGGCCGCCAGCTGTGCGTCACAGGCCTGCCGTGCCACGTGCTGGGCGGTCGAGCCTGCACCATGCCAAGGGCGCAGCAGGTATTCGCGGGGCAGGCTCATGACCGTGGCTGGGCAGTCGAAGGCCAAGGAGTCGCCCAGGTGCACCCAGTACTGCTCGACGTAAGGCGGTTCGGCATGGCTGAATTGGAAGCGCCACGGCAGATGCTCCTTCTGCTGGCGACGAGCGAGCGCGACTACCGCCGTCATGCTGGACTCCAAAAGAAAGCGGCTCTGCTCGCCGATGGCGCAACTTTCGCGCCAGTACAGGTGCAAGTAATGCTCTTCCAGGCGCAGGACCGGGCTGACCAACGGTGACAGCAACGCGCGGTACTGTTCGATGCGTTCCAGGGCCTGCAACAGGTGGTCTGCCTGCTCAAGCAGCAGGCTGGCTGCGCCGTGGTGCCCGGGCCACAGGCGTTGGCCGTAGAGGAAACTGCTGTCGTCGGCATCTAGCAGGCGCTGCGCGTTGTCGATCAGACGCAGGAACTGCTGAGGGCTGATCAGCGTTTCACCGCTGATGACGTCGTCATAGAACAGCCCGCAACCACGCAGCAGGTGATGGGTGTCGATCTGCCTGGAGCGCGCCAGGTCAATCAGCACGGCTGGCAGGTGGTGGGCGGTGATGAAGCGGCTGTCGCTGTCGTAGCCGTTCATGCTCGGCGTACCTGGCGGGTCTTGGCTTGGGCGAGGGCATGATTGAGGCGTTTGAGCAACTGCTCTTCGTCTTCGTCCAGCGCCATCACGCTGGCCACCGTAGCGGTCAGGTACAGGCGCTCGCCATGTCGGTCGGTGTGGTGGGCGAGGTGGAGGATGCTCTGGCGCAAGGACTCGGCCATTGTCTGAGCCTGACGCTCGCCAGTGTTGGGCAGGGCCGCGACGAAGCGATCACCGGCCAGGCGGCAGAGTATGTCCTGCTGGCGCAGGTTGAGCAGTAACAGCTGGGCGACCACCTGCAGCACCACGTCGCCTTCTGTCTGGCCATAGCGCTGGTTGATCTGACTGAAATCGTCGAGGTCGATGACGATCAGCGACAGTGCTTGCTGTTCGCTGGCGGCATGGGCAAGCGCCTGCTGCAGGTGCTGGCGCAGGTATCGGGCACCGGACAGCGGGGTGAGCTTGTCGAACAGGCGGTGCTCGCGGAACAATTGCTCACGCTTGCGCATCTGCGCGGTGATGGCGTGCTGTTCCTGCTGCAGGTGGTACATGCCAAGGGTCATCAGCAGCATGCCCAGCGGCATGGGGGCGGTTTCCAGCCAGTTGTCCCAGACTGCCGTTTCAGGCAGGCGGATGAATTCGTCGAGGGTGTCCATCCACATCGAGAAGGCAATGCAGCTCAGGCCCAGCGACAGCAGTCGGGTGACCCGGCCGGCAGGGCGCCCGCGCAGCAGCATGATCAGCCACCCACAGAGGATCAGGCAGGTACCGCCTTCGCCGACGACGTCCATCCAGTTGATGTCGGCCCAGGTCTTGAGGGTTCCGGCGGCGAGGTAGACGAGCAAGCCGGCGTTGGCGGCCAGGAGCAGGCTCGCCAGCGTCAGGCCGTGCTGCTTGAAGAGAAGTCGCAGGGGCATGGGGTGTCCTGTGATTGGGTTTTTGCCTGCGTCGGCCATGAGGGCAGCACAGGTCAAGCAGCATGCAAGCCTTTTGTATCAATCTGGTGACACTCACTTGGTCCGCGCCGTGCACGGTAAACCGTCCGGTCCCACGCTGGCTGTGCAGTAGCGTTCGCCGCCCAGTGCCAGCTTTGGCTCATGAAGGAACTTGCGGCCTTTGGCGTCGCGCCGGATGTCGAACGCGTCGTACAGCGTGTCGTCAGCCGTATAGGTACGCACGCGCAGACGGTCCTGCTCCACGGCGATGGTCTGGTACAACTGGGTATCCTCGGCGCTGCGGTCCGGCTGGCTGCGGGCACGGTCGTTCAGGCCATACATCTTCGACCCCGTAACCGAGACCATGTACACCGGGCCGATGGCCTGCTTCGCCTGCCGTGCTGCTTGCGTGGCCTGTCGCCCTTCGGCGTGGGTCAGGCGGCTGTAACAGTGGTCATGGCCCTGCAGCACCAGATCGACGTGGTAGCGTTCTAGCAGCGGTTGCCAGGCGGCCTTCAGCGGTTCGGTGTCCTCGGGGCGGGCGCAGGTGTAGATCGGCTGGTGCATGACCACGATGTTCCAGAGCGCCTCGCTGTTTCTCAGGACGCTCTCAAGCCAGTCGGTCTGGGCCTGAAGGGTGCCCAGATCGAGTGCCGAGGTGCCGTCCAGCACCACGAAGCGCACGTTCTGGTAGTCGCTGAAATAGCTGGTTGAAGCTACCCCGGAGGCACCGTTGCCCGGCAAGGCAAACTGCGCCGGTACATGTGGGCTCAGGCTGCGGCTTTCGCTGCCATCGGGGTTTGAAGTTTCCAGGTACTCGTGGTTGCCGAATGCGGTCAGCTGCGGGATGGCGGCGTATGACCAGCCACCGGCCTGATTCCATTCCCCCCACTCATCATCGTGGGCAAGATCATCGCGTGACGCCACCAGGTCGCCAGCGTGCACCACCAGGGCCGGGTGCGCCACGCTACGCAGCGCCTGGCGGATCGTGCGCGAGGCGATGGCGAGGATGTCATTCTGGGTGTCGCCCAGGTAGATGAACGAGAACGGCGCGAACGTGGCTTTGGCCGTGCGGAACTGGTGCCATTCGCTCCAGCCGGCACTCCCCTTGACCCGGTAGACGTAAGCCGTGTCCGCTTGCAGGTGTTCCAGGCGTATCTGGTGGTAGTTGGCCGGACCGTTTTCGCTATCCAGACGCTGAGTGTTGCCGCCTAGTGGACTGGCTTTGGCCGCCAGTGACGGGCCGGCCAGGGCCGGCCCGAGTTCCAGCACTGCGTCGGTCTGGGTCAAGTCGGTGCGGTAACTGATGGCCATCTGCGTGGCGGCGTTCTGGCCCGGGGTGAGTACGATGCGGTCGGCGAGCTTGCCAGGGGCGTAGGGCAGGCCGACAGAGCGCGGGAGTGAGGTGGCGTCATTCGCCTGGGCATTGGCCAGGGCGGCGCAAAGCAGGGCGGCCAGTAACAGGGGACGGTGCATGGGTTTTTCTCTATGAGCCCTTAAGGCGTGATGGGAGGCAAAGGAAACAAAGGCGGATGACGGTTCTGTTACCGGGCAGGGGGTCGATTTGGCTCAGCTGACCGTGAGAAATTTCTAGTTCTGGGCTGCCCTTCGAGGGCGTTCTGCTGGCAATCCGCCCTCGCACCGGCTGACGGGCAGCGGCAGGGGCGCGACCAAGCTCAGGTCATTTCAGCTCAAACTCCGCCGGAAACGCCGAAAAACGAGCGTTTTCAAGCCCTCAAGACCAACCTTGTCACGCAAGTGCCACACACGCTTTCTAGCTTTCGTTGTCACTCCCGGGCTCACCGGGTCACTGCATGCGAGGGTTTCAAGGTGGCAATGCCGTTTCGTCACATCCGCAACGCCGGATTTCGGGTCAGCCTGCTGGCCGTCGCTATCACCACCGCCCCGGCCTGGGCCGAAGAGGAAGCGGTCGAGCGGGTCGAGGTGATTGGCCAAGCGGCGAGCATCGACAAGGCGTTGCGCGAGCAGAAAAGCGCCGACAGCATCAAGAGCGTGGTGCATGCCGACGGCGTCGGCCAACTGCCCGACGACAATGCCGCCGAAGCCCTGCAGCGCATTCCCGGTCTGTCGGTGGAGCGCGACCAGGGCGAAGGCCGATTTGTCAGCGTGCGCGGTATCGCCCCGGACCTCAACAGCGTGACCATCAATGGCACACTGGTTCCGGCTCCGGAGGGCGACCGCCGAGCGGTGGCGCTGGATGTGCTGCCAGCCGAACTGGTGCAGTCGCTGTCAGTGGTCAAGAGCTTGACTCCGGACATGGACGCCAACTCCCTGGGTGGCACCATCGAGGTGGAGAGCCTGTCGGCTTTCGACCATGACGGGCTGTTCTACACACTCAGCGGCGAAGCCAGCCACGATACCAACGTCAGCCGCGACAGCCCGAAGTTCTCTGGGGCAGTCAGCGACCGCTTCAGCCTGGGTGATGGCACCGACAACTTCGGCGTGGCGGCGGCCTTCAGCTGGCAGAAGCGCAAGTTTGGCTCGGACAACGTCGAAACCGGCGGCAACTGGGACTTCGAGGACGGCGCGCGGCTGGAGGAGGTCGAGGCTCGCGACTACCAGATCACCCGTGAACGCACCGGCCTGGGCCTGAACTTCGACTATCAGCCCGACGATTTCTCCAGCTACTACCTGCGTACCCTTTACAGCAAGTTCAAGGACACCGAGACCCGCAACGCGCAGGGCCTTGAGTTTGCCGAGCCACAGGGTTCCGGCCAGCGTGGCGAGGCTGAGGGCTGGCGCGACCTGAAGTCGCGCGAAGACACCCAGGAAATCCAGTCCTACGTGCTCGGCGGCGAGCGTATTGTCGACCAGTGGACCATCAGTGCTCAGGCCGGCTATAGCCAGGCCACCGAGCACGACCCGGGTGGTATCGCCGGCGCCAAGTTCGTCGGCGACTTCGACGAGGTCGGCTTCGACGGTACGAGCAAACCAAGGCTCAGCGTAGGCAACGACTTCTACGACCCGGCCCGGTTCACTTTGGATGAAGTGGAGTGGGAGAAGGTTGACGGCAAGGACCAGGAAAAGAACATCCGCCTGGACCTCGCTCGCGACTACGATTTCGCCGACGCCTCCCAGGTCAAGTTTGGTGGCAAGCTCAGCCGCCGCGACAAGACCAGCGATACCGAAACCTGGGTCTATGACGGGTTCGATGACATCAGCCTTGCCGGCTATCAGGGCAGCAATGTCGATTACGCTTTGGGTAATTTCGGGAACGGCATCAGCGCCAGCGCCATCGAGGACCTGATCGGCGGCCTGGACCGGGCGGCCTACTACGATGAGCAAGCCTCGCGCATCAATGACTTCGACATGAGCGAGGACATCAATGCGGCGTACCTGATGAACACCCTGGACATCGGCGACTGGCGCCTGATTGCCGGCTTGCGTTACGAGGGTACCCAGTTCGAGGCCAAGGGCACCGGCCTGCGCGATGGCGTTTACGAGAACGTCAACAGCAACAACCGCTATGACCACTGGCTGCCGGGGCTGCACGCGCGCTATCAGTTATCGCCGACCACCGCCATTCGCGCGGCCTGGACCAACACCGTGGTAAGGCCGACCTTTGGCCAGCTGACACCGGGTTTTGTCATCGACGAGAACGATGCGTCGTTCGGCAACCCCGAGCTCAAGCCGCTAGAGTCGATGAACTTCGACCTGGGCATTGAGCACTTCATGGGGCGCGCCGGCACAGCATCGGCGTTCCTTTTTTACAAAGATGTCGACCACTTCATCTACAGCACCGACCTGGCGGGCACTGGCAATTGGGTGGACTTTGACGAAGCGCTCACCTTCGAAAACGGTGGCGGCGCCAAGCTGTATGGCCTGGAGTTGGCCTATTCGCAGAAGTTCGACTGGCTGCCGGCCCCCTGGAACGGCGTGCTGTTGGGCGCCAACCTGACCCTCAGCAAGTCCGATGCAACCCTGCAAGGGCCTACCGGCAAGCGCAGCATAGACCTGCCCAACCAGTCCGACACGGTCGGCAACTTCATGGTTGGCTGGGAGAACGACCGCTTCAACATGCGCCTGGCTGCCAACTACAAGTCGGGCTACCTGCTGGAACTGGGCGCGATCGACGACAAGGCCCATGACCAGTACGCCGATGACCAACTGCACGTGGATTTCAAGGCTGGCTACTTCCTCACCCCTGAGCTGCAGCTGACCTTCGAGGCGCAGAACCTCACCGACGAGTCCTATTACGTGTACAGCGGCCACCATCGCTACAACGCCCAGTACGAAGAATACGGCAAGACCTACAAGGTCGGCCTGACGCTCACCCATTTCTGATCCGCAGCCTTTAGGGATATCGCCTGCTCATGCGTATGTTCACCTTGTCCATGCTGGGGCTTTATGTCGCCCTGGCACACAGCGGCGCGAGCGCGGCGCCGAGCTTCACGCTCAGCCGCAGCGTCATCGACAGCGAGACCAGCCAGTGGTTGGCGCCAACCCCGACATTCAACCAGGCCGAACGCCTGCAATTGGCCGCCAAGTCGCTGCAACTGGTTGACAGCCAAGGCCGTGTGCTCGGTGAGTTGCCGGGCCGCTTCGAAACCCTCGACCACCGCGCCGATGGCACCGGCCTGCTGGTCGCCACACTCGACAAGAAGCGCCAGCAGGCGTTGCTGGCACGTTTCGAGGCTCCGGGCGGTTGGAGCGCGCCGCACTACCTGCCCAAGACCCGCTATGCCATCGAGGGCCTGTGCCTGTATCGCGACAGCGCCGCCAACGACTTCCTGTTTCTGATCGGCGAGGAAGGCATCGGTGAGCAGTGGCTGGTCGCTGAACAGGGCAAGCCGCTGGCCGAAGCACGCCAGGTACGCGCCATGAGCCTGCCGCCGCAGAGTGCGTTCTGCCAAGCTGAAGACGCCAGCCATAGCCTCTATGTGAACGAGGAAAACGTTGGTTTGTGGCGCTACGAAGCCGCCGCCGAAGCGCCCCTTGTTCGTGAACCGGTCGACTTGGTGGCGCCGTTCGGTGGCCTGGCCAAGGCCGCCGCCGGCATGGCCCTGGTGCCCGGGGGGCTGATGGTGGTGGACCCGGCCGCCAGCGCCTTGCACTTGTACCAGCGTAGCGTTGGGCAATGGCAGCGCGCTGGCACCGTGAGCCTGCGAGCGCTGAGGGAGCCGGAGCAGATAAACGCCCGGGTGACCGGCAAGGGCCTGGAACTGTTGCTGGCCGATGACCAAGGCACACACTTTGCGAGCCTGGGTTGGACGCCAACACCATCACCGGTTGCGGCTCCCCTAGCACAGCTCAAGGCCCAGGTGCAGACCGAAGGCGTGCCCAGCCTTGGCGATGCGGCGGACGACCCGGCGATCTGGGTCAATGTTCGCAAGCCCGAACTCAGTCGGGTACTGGGCACCGACAAGAAAGGCGGGCTGCTGGCCTACGACCTGCACGGCAAGCAGTTGCAGGATTTGCGTGTGGGCCGCCTGAACAATGTCGACGTGCGCACTGGTTTCCAGCTTGGCGAGCGTCAGGTCGATCTGGCCGTGGCCAGCAACCGCGACCGCAACAGCCTGCACCTGTTCGCCATCGACCCGGCCAGCGGCGAGTTGGCCGACATTGGCCAGGTGCCCACTGAGCTCAAGGAAATCTACGGCCTGTGCCTGTTCAAGGACGCCGACGCGGCCATACACGCCATCGCCAACGACAAGGATGGCCGCTTCGTGCAATACCGCCTCGACGGCAGCAGTGGCCAGGCTGCTGGGACCTTGGTGCGTAGTTTCAGCACCTCGACCCAATCGGAAGGTTGCGTGGCCGACGATCAGAACCAGCGCCTGTTCATCGGCGAGGAGGACGTCGCGGTCTGGACCTTGGACGCGCGTGCCGACGGCTCGACTCGTTTGGACAAAGTGATCGGCGTGGGCGACCTGGTAAAGGACGACATCGAAGGCCTGGGGCTATACCACGGCGAGGGTGGCGACTACCTGGTGATTTCCAGTCAGGGCAACGACCGCTATGTGGTGGTCGATGCCAAAGCGCCGTACCGGCTGCGCGGCAGCTTCCAGGTCGGCCTGGATGCTCAGCGCGGTATTGATGGTGCCTCGGAGACCGACGGCCTGGAAGTGACCTCGGCCAACCTCGGCGGCCCCTGGGCGAAGGGCCTGCTAGTGGTGCAGGACGGTCGCAAGCGCATGCCCGAAGGCAACCAGAACTACAAGTACGTGGCTTGGGCGGCGGTGGCTGAAGCATTGGGGCTGGAATAAGCGCCTCGTGTCATTTCGTCGCAACCTGATTGGCTTTGACTAAGACCCACATTGAAAGGACATCCTCCATGCAACCGTCAACTTCCCTTGAACACACCACCGTCTGGGGCCTGGTCAGCGAAGCCAGCCTGGTAGTCCAGGCCGTCATGCTGTGCCTGGCCCTGGCCTCGCTGCTCAGCTGGTACCTGATCATCCAGCGTGGCAGCCGTTTGCGTCGCAGTGAAGCGCACAGCAGGGCGTTTCTGAAGCAGTTCCGGGAAAGCGAAGCCGGCCAGTTGTACCAGGACGTCAGGACGCAACCCGCTCACGTCGATGCCGGGCTGCAGCAGCTTTTCATTGCTGGCTACCAGGCGTTCCAGCAACTGCAACCTGGCCAGCAGCCCGACAGTGTGCTCGAGGGCGTCGAACGCAGCCTGCTGGTCGCCATCGCCGAGCAGGAAGAGCGCCTGGAGCAGGGCTTGCCGTTTCTTGCAACGGTCGGCTCGGTCAGCCCCTACATCGGCCTTTTCGGCACTGTGTGGGGCATCATGAATTCGTTCCTGGGCTTGTCCATGGTCCAGCAGGCGACACTGTCCACGGTGGCCCCCGGGATCGCCGAGGCCCTGATTGCCACAGCCATCGGCCTGTTCGCGGCGATTCCGGCTGTGATGGCCTACAACCGTTACTCGGCACGCAGCCAGACCCTGATCAGTCGCTACTACGCCTTCGGCAACGAACTGCAAGGCCGCCTGCAACGGCGCCTGCAGGGCCAAGTCGGCAACCTGGCGGCTGCGGCCTGAGGAGGAACACGCGATGCTCGCCAGACCCGTCCGCAAGCATGGCCTGAAGGCCGAAATGAACGTGGTGCCGTACATCGACGTGATGTTGGTACTGCTGGTGATCTTCATGGTTACCGCACCGATGCTGGTGCAGGGTGTACAGATCGAGTTGCCGAAGGTGGCTGCCGAGGCACTGCCGGCGCCGAGTCAGCAGCGGATCGTCACCCTGTCGGTGAAGGCCGATGGCGGTTATTACTGGAACCTCGGCAGCGAGGTCGATACTCGCACCCAGACCGGTAGTGCCGTCGATACCGCGCAGATGCGCGAAAAGATCGCCGCCATCGTTGCCCAGGATCCGCAGACCCAGGTGTACCTGCGTGCCGACCGCAACACCGACTACGCCGCGGTCGTGGCCGGCATCGCCGAGCTGCAACGCGGCGGTGTCAGCCGTCTGGGACTGATCACCGAGGCGCCGTGAACATGAATATCCTGACTTTGGATTCCACCTGGCGCGGCCATGGAACCGCCTTCGCCGGGGCGCTGGCACTGCATGCAGGGCTGGTCTACCTGTTGTTCAACCTGTCGCATACGCCTGAACTGCCACCGGCCAAGGCTGCCGTTATCCAGACCCAGTTGGTGAGTTTGCCGGCGTCTGTGCCGGTGCCTGAACCCGAACCCAAGATGTCCGAGCTTGCACCGGCGCCGGAGCCGGTAGTCGAGAAGACCGTGGCGCCGACACCGAAGGCGCAGGCGCCAGTTGTGGATGAAGCCGCACTGGCGCTCAAACGCGTGCAGCAACACAAGCGCGAACAACAACAGCGCCAGGAGCAGGCCCGCAAGCAGCGCGAGGAGGCGCAACGCCGCGAGCAGCAACTGGCGCAACAGGAACAGGCGCGTCAGCAGCAGGCTCGTGAGGCCCAGGCCCAGGCCCAGGCGCATGCGGCGGCTGCCCAGGCCCGTGCTGCAGCTGATGCGGCCAGCCGACAGTACCTGCCGATCGCCAAGCAGGCGCCTGACTACCCGCAGCGGGCGTTGGACCGCAATATCGAAGGGGAATGCACGGTGGCCTACACCGTTACCCCGCAAGGCCGGGTCAGCAACCCGCACGTTGTTGGCCAGTGCCATCCGTTGTTCGTCAAGCCGTCGCTGGCGGCGGCGAAGCGCTTTCGTTACCAGCCCCGGCTGGTGAGTGGGCAGGCGGTGGCGGTGGCCAATGTAAAAAACACCTTCACTTACAAAATCCGATGAGCCCTTCAACGTTCGTACCGTTGAAGGGCTCACGGGGTACGAGGTCAGCTTGTGCTCTCACGCGGTATATCAACTGCCAAGCAGATACGCCATTGCCCAGCAAGATGCAGGGCGATGGCAAACAGGTGCCCAAGTGCAAATAGCCCATCAGGGCGTGCAGCAGACGGCCGCGAAAAGCTGCTTTGAGCCAGGCGCGGCCATGGTGCGCTCACCAAACCCGCGGCGACTCATCCTGTTCTAGCTGCTTTCAAGGCGTGCATGGCATATCCTTACGCCACGCAATCAACTTCGAAGCAGTGAATTGAACGATGGGTTTTGAACAACTAGCAGAGCTACGTGACCGTCTCCGGTCGGAAAAAGAGCAGGTAAAGGCTGAGGGTGGGAAACACCCCAAGCGCAAGCCTTCCCCGCAGGCGAAGCCTCGCGACCTTGATCCGGCAGTGCAAGCGATCTGGCCCTTGCAGAAGCATTTTCCCTTGGCCTTCCCCGTCAATCCGGCGCCCAAGGTGCCGCTCAAGGAGGGTATTTTCAAGGATGCCGAGCAGCACCTCGAACTGCTCGGCTTGACCCGCGAACAGCTCAAGCTGGGTATTTCTACCTGGTGCAAGGGAGCTCGATACTGGGCAGCCATGGTGGAGAATGCGCCGCGCCTGGACTTGAATGGGCAACCGTCTGGCATTGTGACCGCCGCTCAGGCGCTGCATGCCAAGCAACAAGCTTCGCGCCAACGTAGCCAGGGCCGACGCAAGCGTGTGAAGTCAGAAGCGAGTGCCCCGGCCTCTACCGCCGATAGCACAGCAGAGCAGATTACCGACTGAGACCGGTCGGGCTCTGCCCAGGGCTTTCAGGACTCGCGTGAGAGTGCTTGTGAACGGGAATGTGCGGCCTGCATGGCAGCGTCGACCAGCCGACGCAAGCCCTCATTCTGTTCAAACGAGGCGATCGCCGCCGCCGTGGCGCCATTGGGCGAGGTGACTGCGGTGCGCAACTCTACAAAGTCTGCGCCTGGCTGGGTTTGCAGCGTCGCGGCACCCAGCGCTGTCTGCGCTGCCAGGGGCCTTGCCAGTTCCGGGCTCAGGCCCAACGCTACACCTGCGGCGGCGAGGGCTTCGCTGAACAGGTGGTAGTAGGCAGGGCCGCTGCCGGACAACGCCGTCACGGTATCCAGCAGGCCCTCGTGCTCCATCCAACTGGCGCTGCCGACCGCTTCGAACAGCCGAGTCACCCGCTCGCGCAGGTTTTGACATGAACCAGTCCGTCGCTGCCGCCACGGATCAGCAACGTGCAGTGGTCGAGTCGATCGGTCGCGAAGTGGGCGAAATCGTCACGCTCAATCAGCATGTGCAGGCGGGCCAACAGCAGACGTTGGGAGTGTGTGAAAAACTGGATGGGCGTTCGGGGGAGTTGCGTCGATTGGTGGCGAGCTTCTGTATCGAGAAATAGTCCAGAGGCTTGTGTGGTCGTAGGCGGGCTGACCCGCGGTTTGCGGTGCTGCGCAAATCGAGCGCCTGTGCGGCGCTCGATCTCAAGGGTGCGCAAGAAATTGGCCTGTCAGGCGACCATCACCCCAGCGCCGGTGTCCGTGGCGGGATCATGCGGCGTGAGCCGGTCGCTTCGAAGGCTGCCGCAAAACTCAACAGCGCATTGTCACTGTAGGCACGCCCGGCGAAGGTCAGCCCCACCGGCATGCCGATGTCAGCCATCACGCCCATCGGCACGGTGACGGTCGGTACGCCCAGGTGGCGGATGGCGAGGTTGCCGTTGGCTACCCAGATGCCGTTGCTCCATGCGATGTCCGCCGAGGCCGGGTTCACATCGGCATCGGCCGGGCCAACGTCGGCCACGGTCGGGAACAGCACCGCATGGAGGCCTTGGGCGTCCATCCAGTCTTCCAGGTCCAGCTTGCGGGTCTTTTCCAGCCCGCGCAGGCCGTCGGGCAGGGTTTCGATCTGGTCCCAGCGCTTCAGGCCGCGTTTGGCCATGTTGACGTACTCGTCCATGCCGGCAGCCAGATCGTCCTCACGGTTGGGCAGGGTGCCTGGGTCGTGGGGGAAGATCTGCGGGCCGTCGACATCGGCCAGGCGGTTGAGCTTGGGGTCGTTGTTGGCACGCAGGAAGTCGTCGAAGCCCCAGCCGGACAGTTCCCACAGCTCGTCATGCAGGAACGCCTTGCTGACGATACCGCGGTTGTAAACGGTCGGTGCGCCGGGCCGATCGCCTTCGCAGTTGGAGACCAGTGGGAAGTCCACTTCAACCACTTCAGCGCCCGCTGCTTCCAAGGCCTGGCGTGCCTGTTGCCACAGGTCGATGACCGTGGCACGGGTGTTGATGCGCTGGCCGGTCGGGCCACCGATGCCAGGTTTCTCGGACGTACCGGCCTCGGGGTCGGCGTTGATGTACATGCGCGGTACGCCGAAACGCTTGCCCTTGAGCGCGCTGGCGTCAACCGCCAGGTCCAGGTAGGACGCCGGGCGTACCGAAGAGGCGGCCGGGATTGGCACCCAAGGTTGCAGGCGCCAGAGGTCGCCACGCTTGTCGGCATCGTCGGCAACCACCACATCCAGCACTTCCAGCAGGTCGGCCATGGTGCGGGCGTAGGGCACTACCACGTCCATGGTCGGTGTCAGCGGCCAGTTGCCGCGTACCGAAATGACCCCGCGCGAAGGGGTGTAGGCGCACAGGCCGTTGTTAGAGGCCGGGCCACGGCCACTGGACCAGGTTTCCTCGGCCAGGCCGAAGGCGCTGAAGCTGGCAGCGGTGGCGGTGCCGGCACCGTTGGATGAGCCGGAGGCGAACGGTGCGGTCAGGTAGTCGGCGTTGTACGGGCTTTCGGCACGGCCGTAGACGCCGCGCTGCATGCCACCGTTGGCCATGGGCGGCATGTTGGTCTTGCCCAGGCAGATGGCGCCGCCGGCGCGCAGGCGCTCGACGGTGAACGCGTCGCGCTGGGCCACCAGGTCTTTGAACGCCGGGCTGCCGGATGCAGCGGTCAGGCCCTTGACCAGGTAGCTGTCCTTGGCGGTGTAAGGGATGCCATCGAGCGGGCCGAGCAGTTCGCCACGGGCGCGGCGCGCGTCGGAAGCCTCGGCCTCCTTGAGCGCCTCTGGATTGCGGACTACCACCGCGTTCAGCGCGGTGGGGGTATCGGCTCCATCGTAGGCGTCGATGCGCGCCAGGTAGGCCTTGACCAGCTCGACCGCCGTCGTGCGGCCCTTTTCGAGCGCGTCGCGCAGCTCGGCAATGGAAACCTCGGTTACCTCGATCATGCTTTCACCAAAATTTGTGCAGGTGGGGGCTTTTGCGAGGAGTGTACAAGAAGGGCTGGGCGGAAGCAGGTTTGCGCGGGGGCAAATGGATTTTTGCAGCGGGGCATTGTCGGGCCCTGCGGCTGCCGGCTTGCTGGGCAAAGGGCCGCTTGGCGGCCCATACGCGCTTAATCCAGATCTGCCGCCCAATGGCGCTCGGGCACCTGGCTGGCTTCATCTCCCCAGGTGCGGTTGACCCGGGTGCCCCGCTGCACGGCCGGCCGCTGCGCGATCGCCTCGGCCCAGCGTTGCACCTGCGGGTATTCATGCACGGCAAGGAACTCTGCTGCGCCATACAGGTTGCCGCGTACCAGTTGGCCATACCACGGCCACACGGCGATATCGGCGATGCTGTACTCATCGCCACCCAGGTAGCGGCTTTGCGCAAGGCGCCGCTCAAGCACGTCCAGCTGGCGCTTGGCTTCCATGGTGAACCGGTTGATGGCGTATTCGAACTTTTCCGGGGCATACACGTAGAAGTGGCCAAAGCCCCCACCCAGATAAGGCGCCGAACCCATCTGCCAGAACAGCCAGTTCAGGGTTTCGGTACGCGCGGCCGCACCGGTGGGCAGGAAGGCTGCGAATTTCTCGGCCAGGTACAGCAGGATCGAACCCGATTCGAATACCCGAACCGGTGGCTCGACGCTGCGATCGAGCAGGGCGGGGATCTTCGAGTTGGGGTTGACCTCAACGAACCCGCTGGAGAATTGGTCGCCTTCGCCGATGCGGATCAACCAGGCGTCGTACTCGGCGCCGCTGTGGCCCAGGGCCAGCAGTTCTTCAAGAAGGATGGTGACTTTCACGCCGTTGGGGGTTGCCAGCGAGTACAGCTGCAACGGGTGCTTGCCAACAGGCAGCGCCTTGTCGTGGGTAGGGCCGGCGATCGGGCGGTTGATACTGGCGAACTGGCCGCCAGAGGCTGACTCATTGCGCCAGACCTTGGGCGGAACATAGGGGGACTTGCTCATGCAGGGGCTCCTTGAGTGGCGCAGACGGTCACATACAGGCGTTGACCCGCATCTATGCCACGGGTTCGCAGAAAAGTGCAAATCCGGTGGCGCGGGCCAGGGTATCAACGCGTTTAGCGGCCACGCCGCCGCGACACGCGCGCCTCGATGTTCTTGCGGCCAATCAGCAGCGGCGGTTTTTCCACTACCGGCTCGTCGGCCAGCCATTTGTACATCACCAGGCAGTCCACCAGGCCCAGGCGGGCGTGGCGGTAAGCCTTGGGCAAGCGGCCGACGGTCTCGAAGCCCAGTTTGTGCCATAGCGCCACGGCCACTTCATTGCTGGCCACCACCGAGTTGAACTGCAGCGCCAGGAAGCCTTCCTGGCGCGCCAGTTTCTGTGAGTGTTCGCACATCAGCCTGGCCACGCCGCGACCACGGGCGGCTTCGGCGACCATGTAGCCGCAATTGCCGACATGGGCACCGGGGCCGGCGGCATTGGCCTTGAGATAGTATGCCCCCAGCAACTCACCGTCCTGCTCGGCCACCAGCGTGTGCAAAGGCAGCTCCAGCCATAGCTGGCGTGCCTGTTCGAGGCTCAGGGCAGGGTCGTAGGCGTAGGTTTCGCGGGCCTGGACAACGGCCTGGAAGGTGGGCCAGAAACGCTCGAAGTCCTCGGGCGTCATGGGGCGGATGTGGATCATGGCGGCAAAAGGCTCCCGGCCTGCTCAGATATAGATGAACGCCAGCACCAACGCCGCCACCACCAGCCACTTCTCCAGGTAGTAGCGCATGCGGTTGCGTTTTTTCAGTGCCTTGCCCCGTTCGCGGATCTTGTAGATCCGGGTGAACAGGCGGTTGATGCCGCCAGTCTTGTCATTGGCATTGTTCGGCGCTGCCGCGGCAGCCATCACATTGCGGCTGAACCAGCGGTTGAACGCAGTCGCCCAGCGGTATTTCAGCGGGCGCTCGATGTCGCAGAACAGAATGATCCGGTTGTGCTCGGTGGTGTTGGCGGCGTAGTGGATGTAGGTCTCGTCGAACACCACGGCTTCGCCGTCACGCCAGGAATACTTCTCGCCATCCACATCGATGTAGCAGCCATCGTCGTTCGGCGTATCCAGGCCCAGGTGGTAGCGGTAGGAGCCGGCATAAGGGTCGCGGTGGCGCACCAGCTTGGCGCCCGGCGGCAGGGTCGCGAACATGGCTGCCTTGACCGTGCCGATGCCCTGCAGCAATTCGGTGGTGCGCGGGCACAGGTTCATCGCAGACGGGTGGCTTTCGCCGTACCATTTCAGGTAGAAGCGCTTCCAGCCGGTCTTGAAGAAGGAGTTGAAGCCAACGTCGTCGTAATTATCGGACTTCTTGATCTCGCCCACATGCAGCAACTGCTGGGCCTCCTGGCGGATTTCCTGCCAGTGGTCCTTGAGCGGCTGCAGCTCGGGGAACGCTTCTACCGGCAGATAGGGTTTGGCCGGGTGCCTGGAGAACAGGTAAAGGAAGCTGTTGACCGGGGCCAGGAAACTGGAGTGGTCACCCAATTGGCGGGTGAGCTTGTGGCGTACCCGACCGCGCAGATGAACATAGGCGATCGAGAGGGCAAAGATCAGTACGAGTGCAATTTTCATGGACGATTACTTGTCGAAAAATGGCCATGCGCCATGGCATAAGCCCGCCAGCATAAACAATCATGGGGGGAGTTTGTACAGATAGTTTGTACCGAGGTTGGCGAGATTTGCGGCCGACCAAGGTGTAATGGCCGCAGTTTGCGCAAACGTTTAAGGTAAAGGAGCACGCATGGTTCAGGACCCGCGCCGCAGTGGCGCCCCCTTCAAACGGCTGTTTTTCGCCCTGCCGGTAACCGACGCCCAGCAGCGTGCGATAGCCCAGTGGCGGCGTGGCCTCCAGCTGCGTAGCGGCAAACCTGTGCCCAGTGCGAACTTCCACCTGACCCTGATGTTTCTAGGCGATGTGGATGCAGCGCAGGTACCGGCGATTTGCGCTGCGGTGGACAACCTGGCGCGCCCTGATGCCCCCCTGCGCTTGCTGCTCGATCAGCTCAAGGTCTGGCCGCGGGCAAACGTCCTGGTGCTCGAGCCGCAACAGCCCCCGGCTGCGCTGCGCCATCTGGCCTATGGGCTGCAGCAGGCACTGCTGCCCATGGGCTTTGCCGAGCAGGCCCGTGAGTATCGGCCACACCTGACCCTGTCACGGGACTTTCGCGGCCAGGCGCCCGAGGCCAGCGTGGCGCCCGACTTCTTCATCGCCGCCCGGTACTTCGCGCTCTACGAGTCGCGCAAAGGCCAGTACCTGCCGCTGGCGCAGTGGCCGTTGACAGCGTGACGGGGCTTCAGCGCGTATCGATGTCTTGGTCGACGGCCTTGGCTGGGCCCGCTTGTCGCCCGTACAGTCAGGCAGGCAAACTCTGATAGGCCTGCTCATCTCCCGGGCTACGGGCAAACTGGCGTTTGTACTCGCGGCTGAACTGTGAGGTGCTCTGGTAACCCACCCGGTGCGCCGCCTGCGCCACGCCAAGGCCTTCGCCGATCAGCATCTGTTGCGCCTTGAGCAGCCGTAGGCGCTTGAGGTACTGCATCGGCGCCATGTCGGTGCAGCGCTTGAAGTGCTCGTGGAAGGTCGACACGCTCATGTTCGCCCGCGCTGCCAACGCCTCGACACTCAGCGGCTCGGTGTAGTGTTCACGCAGGTGAGCAAGGGCGGCGCCGATGCGCGCGAAGTGCCCCTGCTGCTCGACCAGCGCCCGCAACACCCCGGCCTGCGGCCCACGCAGTGCGGTGTACAGAACCTCGCGCACCCGCGCCGGCCCGAGCACCTTGGCGTCTATCGGGTCCTGCAGGCAGCGTAACAGCCGCTCGACGCATTCGCGCATGGGCACATCCAGCGCTGCCGAGGTCATCGACTGCGGTGTCTGCGCCTGCACTGCGGGGTCAGGCGCCAACGCCATGCTCTGTACCAGTTCACCCAGCACGCCACGGTCGATGTCCACAGCCACGCCCAGCAACGGCGCTTCGGCGGTGGCGAAGGTTTCGCACATGAACGGCACCGACAGCGCCTGCACCAGGTAATGCCCGGCGCCGTACTCCAGGGTGCGCGGGCCAAGGCGCGCCAGCTTGCTGCCCTGGGCCAGGATCATCAGGCTGGGCTCGTAGATCTGCGGGCTGCTGGCCACGTAATGGTCCCAGCTCAAAACCTGGACCTGTGGCAGATGAGTGGGCACGAAGCCCGGGCGTGTGGCCAGGCTGCGGATCAGGGCGCACAGCGTGGCGTTGGCGTCGACGTGGCGGGTCAGTTGCATGATGGACCATGGGCAGAGAATCAGACACTTGCATCATCTCAGATTTGAGGCTTGGCGCCAGGTGGCTCTGGCCAGGTTCGGAGAATCAGGCATTCACCTCGGAGGATCTGCTGTGGCCGGGGAGGGCGAGGATGCGGAAAATGTATCGACTGAATCGTTTCATTTGCATCTGAGGTCTTGTATGTACACTGCTATCGGTTACGCCGCCCAAACCCCGACCAGCCCTTTGGCACCCATGACCTTCGAGCGTCGCAGCCCGCGCCCGGACGATGTCGCCATCGAGATCCTCTACTGTGGCGTTTGCCACTCCGACATCCATCAGGCCCGCAATGAGTGGGGCATTGCCGTGTACCCGCTGATGCCCGGGCACGAGATCGTCGGCCGCGTCACGGCGGTGGGCGAGAAGGTATCGGCGCACAAGGTCGGTGACCTGGTCGGCGTCGGCTGCATGGTCGATTCCTGCCGCCACTGCGAGGCCTGTGCCAAGGACCTGGAGCAATACTGCCTGGAAGGCCCGACCATGACCTACGCCACCCCGGACCGGGTCGATGGCAGCAATACCATGGGCGGTTACTCCAGCAGCATCGTGGTCAGCGAGCACTTTGTGGTGCGCATCCCGGCCGGGATGGACCTGCCCAGCGCGGCGCCGATTCTCTGCGCCGGTATCACCACCTACTCGCCGCTCAAGCACCATGGCGTCGGCCCTGGCCACAAGGTCGGCATCCTTGGCATGGGCGGCCTGGGGCACATGGGTATCAAGCTGGCCAAGGCTTTGGGCGCTGAAGTGACCCTGTTCACTCGCTCGCAGGCCAAGGCCGAGGAAGCCCGTCGCCAGGGCGCCGACCATGTGATCGTGTCCACCGATGCCGAGCAGATGCGCGCCGCTGCCGGCCGCTTCGACTTCCTGCTCGACACCATTCCGGTGCAGCACGACCTGAACCCGTACCTGGAGACCCTGAAGTTCGATGGCGTGCATATCCTGGTGGGCCTGATCGAGCCGATTGACCCGGCGCTTCACGCAGCCAACCTGGTGATGAAACGCCGCGTGCTGGCAGGCTCGCTGATTGGCGGTATCGCCCAGACCCAGGAAGTGCTGGATTTCTGTGCCGAGCACGATATCCGTTGCGATATCGAGATGCTGGATATCCGCAATATCAACCAGGCTTACGAGCGCATGATCGCCGGTGATGTGAAGTACCGTTTCGTCATCGACATGGCGACGCTGCAGGGCTGACCCATCCCAGCCAAGCAGTGCCCCCCCAGACCAGATGGGCGATCTGGTCTGGGGGCTGCGCCCATTTCCCTGCGCACGTCTGCGCGTCTGGTTGTGAGGCGCGCTGTTGACGCGTACCATGCCGGCATTCCCTCCAATAACAAACCCGTGCCTCAGCGCGGCCGATACTTGGCCCCTGACGCGCGTCCTTTCGCCTTGCCTGCGGAGAATAGAATTCGCCCCATGAACGGACCTGTCCCCACCAACCTTGCGCCAACCACCGGTGGCGGCAGCTGGCTGAGTGTGATCGCCCTGGCCCTTGCGGCTTTCATCTTCAACACCACTGAGTTCGTCCCGGTGGCGCTGCTCAGCGACATCGGCCGCAGTTTCGACATGAGCACCGCTCAGGTCGGCCTGATGCTGACCATCTATGCCTGGGTGGTGGCCTTGGCCTCGCTGCCGAT
Source organism: Pseudomonas sp. p106 (assembly GCF_003936645.1). Lineage (NCBI taxonomy): Bacteria > Pseudomonadati > Pseudomonadota > Gammaproteobacteria > Pseudomonadales > Pseudomonadaceae > Pseudomonas > Pseudomonas sp. p106. Next base: position 271,057 of record NZ_RHQR01000006.1, on the reverse strand, counting down.
GATGCTGCTCACGCGCAACATCGAGCGTCGGCGCCTGCTGTTGTTCGTGTTTTTGGTGTTCGTGGTCAGCCACCTGCTGTCGTGGCTGTCGCAAAGTTTTGCCATGCTGCTGCTGAGCCGCATCGGCATCGCCCTGGCGCATGCCGTGTTCTGGTCCATCACCGCCTCGCTGGCGGTGCGTGTGGCGCCGCCAGGCCAGCAGGCGAAAGCGTTGGGCTTGCTGGCTACCGGTACGACCCTGGCAATGGTCCTGGGCATCCCGCTGGGGCGCGTGGTGGGCGAGGCGCTGGGCTGGCGGGTCACCTTCCTCAGCATTGCCGGGGTGGCGCTGGCCACCATGCTTTGCCTGATGAAATCGCTGCCGCTGCTGCCTAGCCAGAACTCCGGTTCGCTGCGCAGCTTGCCGATCCTGTTCAAACGCCCTGCACTGGTGATCACGTATGTGTTGGTGACCCTGGTGATCACTGCGCAATTCACGGCGTACAGCTACATTGAGCCGTTTGCCCTGCAGGTGGCACAGATCAGTGGTGAGCGCATCACGTTGTTGCTGCTGCTGTTCGGCGGTGCAGGGGTGTTTGGCTCGGTGCTGTTCAGCCGCTACAGCGACCACTTTCCGCATGGCCTGCTGGTAGGCTCGATCGGCTTGCTGGCGGCTTGCCTGCTGCTGCTGTTGCCGCTGGCGAGCAACTTCTATCTGTTTGCCGGGCTGAGCATGTTCTGGGGAGTCGCGATCCTGAGCTTCAGCCTGTCGCTGCAGTCCAAGACCCTGAAGCTGGCGTCCGATGCCACGGACGTGGCGATGGCGCTGTTCTCGGGCATCTATAACATCGGCATTGGCGGTGGGGCGTTGCTGGGCAGTATCGTCAGCAGCCAGATGGGGGTGGCCTCTATCGGATGGGCCGGCGGCAGTGTGGCGGTGGTCGGCTTGCTGCTGGCAATGGCCAGTACCCGGCGCTTTCGCGAGGCCCTGAGTCATTGATTGACGTTACCGGCCCTATCGTCGGCTGCAGCCGACAGGGCCGGTACAGCCCACCTTCAACTCAGCCAAGCAGTGCGGCCCAGGCTGACACCAGCAACATGCCCGCCAACCCCCGGTTGAACCATAGCAACCGCCTCGGCGCCTGCAGCCAGCGCGTACTGCCTACCCCCAACAGTGCCCAAGTTGTCATGCACGGCAGGGCGATCAATAAAAACACCAGTGCCAATTGCCACACCGGCAGCGACGGCGCGGCAAACACCCCGATCACCGCCACTGCCATCATCCACACTTTCGGGTTCACCACTTGCAGCGACGCTGCACTGAGGGCGTCGAAAGGCTTGGCTGCGCTGACATCCAGGGGCTGCCCCGCGCTGCGCAAAATGCGCCATGCCAGCCAGCTCAACCACAGCACTCCGGTCCAGCTCATCACCTGCTGGGCCAGCGGGTGACGCACCAGCAAGTCACCAAGGCCCAGGCCGACCAGCAACACGACCGCTGCCGCCGCGCCGCAACCCGCCAGGATCGGCGCCACGCTTGCGCGCAGGCCCTGCCGTGCGCCATGGGCAAGGATCAGCAGGTTGGTAGGCCCGGGGCTGATACTGGCGACTAGGGCGAAGAGCATGAACGGCAACAACGAATGCGACATGGTGAACGGCTCCTGTTGAATAGGGCACCATGCTCGGCGATTGCTGCGTGTCAGTCTGGAAGGTTTGAGCAGCGGCGCCGGTAGTCCGCTGGGGTGAGCCGGTAGGCACGGCGGAACCAGCGCCCCAGGTGGCTCTGGTCAGCAAAGCCGAGCGCCATGGCCACTTCGGTCGGTGTCTGGCCTTGGGCAAGCAAACGCCGGGCACGGGCCAGGCGCAGCTGGATCAGATAGGCGTGCGGCGCCAGGCCGAAGGCGGCCTTGAACGCACGGGTCAGGCGGAAGCGGTCCACGCCGCAGGCCAGTGCCAGGTCGTCCAGGCCGATGTCCTGGTCGAGGTGGGCATGCAGGAAGTCGCGCGCCCGCTGTGCCGCCAGTGGCAGGCGCGGGTCGGGGTTCAAGCGCTTGCGCCAGTGCAGGTGGCCGGTGAGGCAACTGAGCAGGTCATCGGTGGCGGTTTGCCGCACGATGCGCATTTCGCCACCATGCACCGCCTGAAAGGCGAGGGTAGTTGCGCGGGCAAGCTGGCGATCATCGCACAGCGTATCGGCGAAGCTTGGCAGGCTGTCACTGGGCGCCTGCTCGAACAGCACGCGCAGCTCGGCCTCAAGCCATTTTGGCTCCAGGTACAGGGTCGAATAGGTAAAGCCTTCCGCCGTTGGCGCATCGCCGTCGTGAATGTCGCCTGGCTCGAGCAAGAACACCTGCCCGGGCGTGCTGTGATGGCGTGTACGGCGGCAATGGAACTGCTGCACACCCTGCTCGGTGACCCCGACCAGAAAGCTCTCATGCCAGTGCGGGTCGTAGGCGTGGCCAACGAAATGCGCACGCACCGACTCGATGCCGGTGTCGGCGTCTTGCTTGAGGTCGATCCAGTCGGGCATGGCGGCGAGGCTGCAGAGGGTAGGGCAGTTCACCTTAACGCAGAACCCCACCTGCGTTTAGAACAATTGTGCACCGCAGGCTTCAGTGCGGCTGCTGTGCTGCGAAACGCTCCCGCAGCCACAGGTGCAACTGCGATACCGCAGGCGACAGCTGCTTGCGGTGTGGGCACACCAAGGTTACCGGGCTCAGTTCGCCCGGGTGCTCCGGCAGCAGCACTTCCAGTTCGCCAGTCGCCACATTGGCGCTGACATCCAGCCACGACTTGTAGGCAATGCCCTCGCCGAGCACGGCCCAGCGCCGCACCACATCGGCATCGTCGCTGAACAGCGGGCCGCTCACCTGCACGGTACGGTTGCCCAGCCGCCACTTGTCGTAGGTTCGCCCCTGTTGCAGGTAAAGCAGGCACGCGTGCTGCTGCAAGTCATCCAGCGTCTGCGGCCGCCCATGACGCGCCAGGTAGGCCGGCGAGGCCACCAGCACGCGGCGATTCCACGGTGCCAGGGGCAGGGCGATGTAGTTGGCTTCTTCGTTCAGGCCATAACGTATGGCCACGTCCACCGGGTCGCGGAACAGGTCGGCAACGTGGTCGGACAGGTGCAGCCGCAGGGTCAGCTCAGGATGCTCACGGCGAAAATCACTCAACCACGGCAGCAGGATGTTGCGGCCAAGGTCCGAGGGCGCCGACACCTGCAGCACCCCACGCAGGGTGCTGTGCGCGCCGTGCAGGTTATCGCGGCCCTGGCGCAGGCTCTGCAGCACGCTGAGCGCGGTGGGCAGGTACAGCTCACCCTCGGCCGTCAGGCGCAGGCTGCGGGTGGTACGTGCGAACAGGCGCACGTCGAGGTCGCGCTCCAGGCGTTTGATGGCGGCTGCGACCTGCCCGGGCAGCAGGTCTGCCTCGTGGGCAGCGGCGGTGAAACTTCCCAGTACGCTGCTGCGCACGAACAGTTCGAGGTCGGCGATGCGGAGCATTTTCACTCCATGGGTGAAAGTGTTGCTGCATTTTGCCGCTTTTTCTGGTTTGCAGGAAAGATAATATGCGCCACACGTCCCGTTCCGCTTAAGGAGTTGCAACATGGATACCGTTTCTCTGGCCAAGCGCCGCTACACCACCAAGGCGTACGATGCTGCCCGCAAGATCCCTCAGGCCACCATCGACGCCTTGCTCGAGCAGCTGCGCCACAGCCCATCCTCGGTCAATTCGCAGCCATGGCACTTCATCGTGGCCGACAGCGCCGAGGGCAAGGCACGTCTGGCCAAGAGCACGCTGGACGGTTTTGCCTACAACACGTCGAAGATCCTTGATGCTTCCCATGTGATCGTGTTCTGCACCCGCACCGACATGACCGAAGCACACCTGGACGCCGTGCTCGACCAGGAAGCGGCTGACGGACGTTTTCGCGATGATCAGGCCCGTGCCGGCCAGAACCAGAGCCGTCGCCATTATGTGAACCTGCACCGCTACGATCAGAAAGACCTGCAGCACTGGATGGAGAAGCAGACCTACCTGGCCCTGGGCACTGCGTTGCTCGGCGCTGCCGCCCATGGCCTGGACGCGACGCCGATCGAAGGTTTCGACAGCAAGATCATGGATGCCGAACTGGGCCTGCGTGAGCAGGGCTACACCAGTGTGGTGGTGCTGAGCCTGGGTTATCGCAGCGAGTCGGACTTCAATGCCGGGCTGAACAAATCGCGCTTGCCGGTTGCGAAGGTATTTACCTTCCTTTAAGGCAAGCGTCATTAGTACCGGTCTCTTCGCGGCCCTGCCCGCAAAGAGGCCGGTTCAGCAGGCGGTAAAGCCCGGGTTCACCACAAGGCCGGTGAAGCGCCCGCAACTGTGCGTTCAAACACCGCGATCGCCTTTTCCACCTCGGCTTCGCTGGTAAACCGCCCGATGCTCATGCGCACGCTTTTGCGCGCCTGCGCCTCATCCAGCCCCAACGCCAGCAGCACATGCGACGGCGCGTGGCTCGCCGAATTGCACGCCGAGGTGGTCGACAGCGCCAGCTCACTGGCCAGCGCCATGCTGTTGAAGCCCGGGGCCTCGATACACAGGTTCAAGGTATGCGCAATGCGCTGGTCGGCGCAGCCGTTTAGACTGACCCTTGGCACTGCCAGCAGCCCCTCGCGCAGCCGCCTGGCAAGCCGCTCGATGCGCTGGTGCTCGCTGTCGCCAGGCTGGCCGGCCAGGGCGAAGGCGCTGCCCATGCCAACGATCTGATGGGTAGGCAGGGTGCCTGAGCGCAGCCCACGCTCATGGCCACCACCGTGAATCTGCGCACGCATCAAGGCACGTGCGCGAGCCCCGACATACAGCGCACCGATGCCTTTTGGCCCATAGACCTTGTGGGCAGAAAACGACATCAAGTCTACCGCCATCGCCCGCAAATCGATGGCCAGCTTGCCCACTGCCTGGGCCGCATCTACGTGCAGCAGGGCGCCATGGGCGCGCACGCGCTCGCCAATGGCAGCGAAATCGGTGACGGTGCCCAGCTCGTTGTTGACCGCCATCAGTGACACCAGGCGGGTATCGTCGCGCAGGGCCGCTTGTACGTCATAGGGCTGAATCAGGCCGGCAGCATCCGGTGCCAGGCGGGTGACTGCCCACCCTTGGCGCTCCAGTTCGCTGACGGTATCGAGCACGGCCTTGTGCTCGAGCTGACTGGTAATCAGGTGGCCTGGCTGGCCCATGCCCTGGGCGATGCCTTTGAGTGCAAGGTTGTTGGACTCGGTGGCGCCCGATGTCCAGACCAGATCCTCAGAGCTCGCCCCGACACAGTCGGCCACTTGTTGGCGAGCTTGCTCGACGGCTTCGCGGGCGCTCTGGCCATAGGCGTGACCGGAGGAGGCGGGGTTGCCGAAGTTCACCTGGCGGCCGAGGCAGGTGAGCATGGTTTCGATGACGCGCTCGTCTACCGGTGTGGTGGCGGCGTAGTCGAAATAGAGTGGGGAGCTGGGCATGGCGGTGGGTCCGTCGCTGTCGCCGCGGGTTCGGCGATCCTGACAGCAAGCGTACCCTCGGCGCTGCGAAAATTTTTGCCCTTGATTTCATGATTTAACAGGTTTTGTAGAAAAATATTCTCCAAAGGCGGTTGATCGTAGGCCATTTAGAAGGTGCAGGAGGGGTCACACGGGTTCCGGCGCCCGTTCTTCTTCCGCCACCACCCGTTGGCACAACTCGATGATCTGCTCGCGCATCCAGCGGTTGGCCGGGTCCTGGTCGGTGCTTTCATGCCAGTACAGGTGCGTTTCAAGCGCAGGCACTTCCACCGGCAAGGGCTGGTAGCGCAATTGGTGGCGACGGGCAAACCGTTCTGGCACGGTCATCGCCATGTCGGTCTGTTGCAGCACCTGTGAAGCCATCAGGTAATGTTGCGAGCGCAGGGCGACCTTGCGTTGCACGCCCATTTTGCCTAGCGCCAGGTCGACATAACCCAGGCCGTTTCGACGGCTGGAAATATGGATATGGGTCATGCCCAGGTAGCTCTCGACGGTGAGTTTGGCGTCGGCCAGCGGGTGGCCCTGGCGCAGGGCGCAGACGTATCGGTCCTGCATCAGCTTGACATGGCGCACCTGCGGATCTGTGTTCAAGGGTGCGTCGACGGCGAAGTCCAGGCGCCCTGCAGCCAGCTCCTTGGTAGTTTCGCGGCGCTTGCACAGGAAGCTCTCGATCAGCACCGCAGGCGCCAGCCGCCGCAGGCGCTGGAACAGCGGGGGCAGGATCACCGCTTCGGTAAGGTCGGTCATGCTGATGCGGAAGGTCTTGTTGGCCTGCTGCGGGTTGAAGATGCGGCTTTCCTGCACCGAGGTGCGCAGCAGCGCCAACGCGTTGCGCACCGGGCCGATGATGTTCTGCGCCATGGGGGTGGGCACCATGCCCTGGGCGGTGCGCACGAACAAAGGGTCGTTGAAGGTTTCGCGCAGGCGCGAGAGAGCGTTTGACACCGCTGGTTGGGTAATACCGACGATCTGCCCGGCGCGGGTCAGGTTGGCTTCGGTGTAGATCGCATCGAAGACGATGAACAGGTTCAGGTCGACCTTGCTGAGGTTCATGGGCGCCGCTCTTTGTTGGAATTATCGGCCGATCATATATCGGTTATGAATGTTTATACACGCAGAAAATAGACTAGGTGGATTGAGTTGCACTGCTCTAGGCTCTGCCCATGTACTTCGAACCGTGAAGGTAGCCCCGATGGATTTCGCCTATTCACCCAAGGTCCAGGCTCTGCGCGAGCGCGTCACTGCGTTCATGGATGCCCATGTCTATCCCGCCGAACCGGTGTTCGAGCGCCAGGTCGCCGAGGGTGACCGCTGGCAGCCCACCGCAATCATGGAAGAACTCAAGGCCAAGGCCCGCGCCGAGGGTCTGTGGAACCTGTTCCTGCCCGAGTCGCAGTACGGTGCCGGCCTAAGCAACCTGGAATACGCGCCCCTGGCCGAGATCATGGGCCGCTCGCTGCTGGGGCCGGAGCCCTTCAACTGCTCGGCGCCGGACACCGGCAACATGGAGGTGCTGGTGCGCTATGGCAGCGAGGCGCAGAAGCGCCAGTGGCTGGAGCCTCTGCTGCGGGGCGAGATTCGCTCGGCTTTTGCCATGACCGAACCGGACGTGGCCTCCTCGGACGCCACCAACATGGCCGCCACTGCCGTGCGTGACGGTGATGAGTGGGTGATCAACGGCCGCAAGTGGTGGACCTCCGGGGCCTGCGACCCGCGCTGCAAGGTGATGATCTTCATGGGCCTGTCCAATCCTGATGGCCCGCGCCACCAGCAGCACTCGATGGTGCTGGTGCCGACCGACGCAGCGGGGGTGAGGATCGTTCGGCCGTTGCCCGTCTTCGGCTACGACGACGCACCCCATGGCCACGCCGAGGTGTTGTTCGAGAACGTGCGTGTGCCCTACGAAAACGTGATCCTTGGTGAGGGGCGCGGCTTCGAGATCGCTCAGGGGCGCCTGGGCCCAGGCCGTATTCACCACTGCATGCGTTCGGTGGGCATGGCCGAACGGGCGCTGGAGCTGATGTGCAGGCGCTCCGTCGAGCGCACCGCCTTCGGCCGGCCGCTGGCACGGCTGGGCGGCAATGTCGACAAGATCGCTGACTCACGCATGGAAATCGACATGGCGCGGCTGCTGACCCTCAAGGCGGCGTACATGATGGACACGGTCGGCAACAAGGTGGCGCGCAGTGAGATCGCCCAGATCAAGGTGGTGGCGCCGAATGTCGCATTGAAGGTGATCGACCGTGCGATTCAGCTCCATGGTGGGGCAGGGGTGAGTGGGGATTTCCCGCTGGCGTACATGTACGCGATGCAGCGTACCTTGCGCCTGGCTGACGGGCCGGATGAGGTGCACCGGGCGGCGATTGGCAAGTATGAGATCGGCAAGTATGTGCCGGTGGAAATGTTGCGTAGCGGGCGGTGAGGGCGCGCTCGACGAACTTTTTCTGGGTGTCTTTGTAAGTAAGGTAAGCGGCAGATGTAGGAAGCGTCTCGTTTTCAGTTTCAGGCACTGGAAGCCCTGTTGCAGGTGTTAGGTTTCGAAACCTCACCAATGCACAGGGAACTTGCCAATGCGTTTCAACCTGGATGGGAAAGGCCAGGCGGTAGATGGGGACACCACTACCACTGGCGCTGTTTGTATCGCTACCGGGGCCAGGTCTTTGACTGATGGGCGCATGGTCCTCAGGGTGGGAGACAGCACAACACCCTGCCCCCTCTGCGGCGAGGCAGGGACCGTCGCCGAAGGTGTGTGGCATTTCATTTCCGACGGTCGTGCCGTGGCCATGGATGGCGCACGGGTCAATTGCGGCTGCCCGCCCGGTAGCAATCGGGTCGTTGCACCGCTGGGCGAGGCACCCTCAGCCAGGCAGGCATATGCCGCCAATCGCGGGCTGACCACCGCAGTATCGCCTGCTGCTTACCCGCAGAGCTTTTCGCAAAGTTTTGCAACTGCAATGCCCGGTTCACTGGAGCCGGGTTTCTTTATCGTCCCCCGAAGCATGTCGTTCTCCCAGGTGTTGCTCAAACTGTTCGAGCATGACGCTACGTTGCCGATTTCCCGTCTGCAGCGGCTGAACCCCACGTTCGACCAAGGTTTCAAGGCCGGAGAAATCTTCGTCATCGCAGACCCGGACAATGGTGATGCCTGTACCCGCGAGGAAGCCAAATTGATGGCGGCCGCTCAACAGGTGCGGCACGCGTTAGCGGCACTTGATTTTGCGGAGTCGGATTTCATGGTGCAGCACCAGGCTGAGATTGCCGGGTTGCTCAGTAGCGCGAGCCAGTCGATGGGGGTGGGCAAGGACATGCTGGACCAGGGATTGAAACAGGTAAGGAATACCCTGACCCAGATAGAGCAATTGCACCAACGCGAATTTTTGCGACATGGGCATTTGAACAGTCGAGAGTTTTTTGCGTCGCGGCGTCAGTTGTTGCAGCAGTTGGACAGTCAACTGAAGGTGGCGTTTCTAAATAAACAGCTGAATCTTGGCAGTTACGAGCGGCTGAAGAAAAGCCTGAATATTTCGACGAAGAGTCTTGTTCATCATTGGTCGAAGGCGGGTGGGGCCGGGCAGATACCGGGGTATGCAACGCATCTGGACAAGGTGGCGAAGCTATCCAAGTATCTCAAGCAAGGTGGCAATGTAGCCATTGGGCTCGGTGCGGCATCGTCGTACCTCAACGTGAGGGAGGTCTGCCAAGCCGGGAGCACTGAGGCGTGCAGGAAGGCCCGCTTCGTAGAGTCTGGAAAGTTTGGCGGCGGGGTAGGGGGTGGAATGGCGGCTTCGGCACTGGCGACATGGGCTGCCGGAGCAGTATGTGCTGGATTTGCCGTTGGGACCGGCGGATTAGCGGTGCCACTGTGCGGTGTTTTAGTAGTCGGAGGAAGCGGTTTTGCTGGCGGAAAGTTAGGTGAGTGGGCCGGTGAGGGTATTGGCGAATACATTTTTGAGTCTTCAGATGATGAGTTTTGATGCTTGGCCCGTAGCCGTAAAACTAACATTCTTGATTATGCCGTTTGTGATTTCTCTGGCCGGAATTGCGATGAATGCATATATCACTTTGACGCGCGACTATGATGTTGTTTGCTCTTCCATTACAAGCAATTCATATGTTGAGGCCTTAAAGGTTACTTGGGGTACTTCCAGTTTCAAGTGGCGTTTTTTATTGGTGTGTACGATCGGCAATCTGATCAACTTCCCAGGTTTTGTATTGCGTCGCGGGCAGGTGGATGCTGAGGAGCTAAAAGCATTCCCCGCCGCGCTAAAACGCCGGCTGGCCATATCTGCATGGCTGACCATCATTGGTTTCGGTTGGTTAACAGTTGCAGCGTTAGTGATGAAGTTTTCCAAAATGAATTGATCCGGCTGTCCTGAGTTTATCGAGGAAACTCAGGGGAAAGGGGAAGGTCAGACCCGCAATTGCGGGTCTTCTTCCTTCTTGGCGCTCTTGGTCTGTGCGGATGGGGGCTGTTCCCCTTGCGCTTCACCCATGACCGCTTTCTCCCCACGCGTCTTGATCAGCGACACCACCACCCCACCGAGCAACAACCCGAACGTCACGCCCAGCGACAGCAGTGCTGGCACCTTGCCCACCATGCCGTGGTAGAAGATCTTGCAGCCGATGAAAATCAGCACCAGCGCCAACGCGTACTTGAGGTAAACGAAGCGGTGCATCAATGCCGACAAGGCAAAGTACAGTGAACGCAAGCCAAGAATGGCAAAGATGTTCGAGGTGTAGACGATGAACGGATCCTGCGTGATGGCGAAGATTGCAGGCACGCTGTCGACGGCAAACACCAGGTCGGCCAGCTCGATCAGCACCAGCGCCAGGAACAGCGGTGTGGCATAGCGCAATGCCTTGCTCTCGCCTGGCGGGGTGAGGCGCACGAAGAAGTGTGAACCGTGAATCTGGTCAGTCACGCGCATGTGCCGCCTGACAAACTTGAGCACCGGGTTGTTGGCCAGGTCGGGGTGGCTGTCTTCTTTCGAAAACGCCATTTTTACCCCGGTAAACAGCAGGAATGCCCCGAAGATGTACAGCACCCATTCAAAGTTTTGCACCAGTGTTGCGCCCACGCCGATCATGATCGCACGCAGGAACACCACCCCCAGGATGCCCCAGAACAGCACCCGATGCTGGTAACGACGGGGGATGGCGAAGAAACCGAAAATCATCGCCATGACGAACACGTTGTCCATCGACAAGGACTGTTCGACTAAAAAACCTGTGTAGAACTCAAGCGCCGACTGCGCGCCCAGTTGGTACCAGACCCACGCGCCGAACAGCACGCCCACGCTGAAATAGCCCGAGTACAGCAGCAGGCTTTCGCGCATTTCGATTTCACGTTCTTTGCGGTGCAGCACGCCCAGGTCGAGTACCAGCAGGCCGATGACGATGGCCATGAACACCAGCCACAACCAGGTGCTGGTACCGAGGAATGGTGTTGTGAGAAATGTGTGTAGAGCTGTCATGAGCCCCTCCTTGATTGTCGACGTTGCATGGCAACAGTGATCCGACATGGCGGCGCGGTAGCCGTCAGAGGGGCCCGGTATCACATGGGTTTGAGCCTAGACCCATTTCCCCGTGATGCCGAATGGCGCGCTGTTACAAATTTTTGCCTGAGCCTGTGCGCGGCTGCCTGCCTCAGTACACCCAAACCTCCACCCGGCGGTTACGCAAGCGTCCCTGTTCCAGCTCGTTACCCGCAACCGGCAACTCGTCGCCCATGCCGGTCACCTCCAGCACTTCGACGCCATCGCGCGCCAGCTCACGGCGTACCGCCTGTGCTCGCAGGCGCGAGAGCAGGGCGGCACGGCCCGGTGTTGCCTTGGTGTCGCCAAAGCCGACCAGCACCGCCTTGCTGTGCAGCTTGCCGGCCTGGCGCAGGTAGTCGGCGACGCGCTGTATGTCGCGCAGCGCTTTGTTGTCGAGGCTGGCACTGCCTTCCTGGAAGCGGAAGTTGACGCTCAGGCGCTGGGCCTTCTGCGCCAAGTTGCGGTAGCGCGGCGGCATGTCGACCTGCGCCGGTACGGCCAGGGACTTGACCTGCTGTGAGACGAAACCTTGCTCGGCGACGATGGCCTGGCCGGCAGGGCTTTGGGCGAATTCTGCCAAGGCCCTGGCCTGGGGTTTGGCGTTGGCGGGCAAATAGAAGTACAGCCGGCGTGACAGGGGGTAATCCTCGCTCGCCACCAGCGGGCGGTCCGGCAGCATGGCTGGCGCATCGCCTTCGGCGATCGCCAGCACCTTGGCTCCGTGCACCGCTGCCAGGCTGCTGAACCCGATGGCCTGGCGATCTGTACGTACCCGATCGGCCAACTCATCACTGGATTCGAAACGCTGCGCCTGCTGGGCCAGTTCACTGCGGTGCGGTTCCAGCACCAGTGCCTTGAAGGTCTCGAAGGTACCGGAGCGGTCGTCGCGTGCATAGAGGTGTATCGGGCCGCCTGCCAAGCCCAGTTGCTCCCAATACTGGATCCGCCCCGAGAAGATGTGTGCCAGTTGTTCGGTGGTGAGCTGTGGCAGGGGATTATCGGGGTGGACGAACACTGCAACACCATCCAGACCGATCACTTGCTCGGCACCGGCTGCACGCAAATCACCCAGCGCCTTGAGTTGGCGCACCTCGGCATCGTTGATGGGACGAGACGCTGCGGCCAGGTCGGCCTCGCCACGGCCAAGCGCGATAAAGCCGGTGCTCGAGCCGTGCGCCGCGATGTCGATGCGCAGAAGCTGGCCCTGGGCATCAACGGCGGTTATCACGGTCTCATTTGCCACAGCGCCTGGCCGTTGCTCGATCGCCGTTGCCTGCTGTGCCCACAAATGCCCCTGCACCAGCGCAGGCAGCAGGGCCGCGCCGATGGTGTTGGAACCTTGCACGCGCAGGTGCACAGGCGCGGCCACGGCCGTCAGGGGGAGCAGGGGAAGCAGCAAGAGCAACAGACGGAGCATGCCGGGCGACCTTTGGCACAGAGTTGCCCGGCAGATTACGACAGTGGCGTGACCGAAATGTGACCATGGGCGTGCCAGCGCTAAGCTGTCGGGCTGCCTCAGGTGTGCGGAACCTGCTTGGGCACTGCACCACCGGCATACTGCGGTTTCAGCTGCCCTTGGTCATCCAGCAGGTAAGCATCCATCACCTCGCGCACGACCGGCCCGGCCACCCTGCCACCGGCCTCGCCGTTCTCGATCATCACCGCCACCACCACGCTCGGGTGCTCGGCAGGTGCAAAGCCGACGAACAGGGCGTTGTCGCGGTGGCGCTCCAGGGTCTTGTTGCGGTTGTAGCGCTCCCCCTGCTTGATCGCCACCACCTGCGCGGTGCCGCTCTTGCCGGCGATGCGGTATTGGGCGCCGGCGGCGGCGGCGCGGGCAATGCCGCGCGGGTCGTGCATGACCATCTGCATGCCCTGGCTGACCTGGTCCCAGGCATGCCGGTCGTGCAGCACGATGTCGGGCATCGGGTTCGGGTCCACCGGGGTCTCACCCCCCACGGTCATGGCCAGGTGCGGGCGGTGCCAAACGCCCTTGCTGGCCAGCAGGCTGGTGGCCTGGGCCAGTTGTAGCGGGGTGACCTGCATGTAGCCCTGGCCGATGCCCAGGATCAGCGTTTCGCCGGGGTACCAGGCCTGGCGGCGGGTGGCGCGTTTCCACTGGGCAGACGGCATCAACCCCGAAGCCTCCTCGTTCATGTCCAGCGAGACCTTATGGCCAAGGCCGAATTCGGCCATGTAGTCGTGCAGGCGGTCGATGCCGAGCTTGTGCGCCAGGTCGTAGAAGTAGGTGTCGTTGGAGCGCATGATGGCGGTGTACATGTCTACCCAGCCATCGCCGCTGCGGTTCCAGTTACGGTACTTGTGTTCGTAGTTGGGCAGCTCGTAGTACCCGGGGTCGAACACCCGGCTGCCGGGGGTGATCACGCCACTGTCGAGGCCGGCGATGGCCACTTCCGGCTTGATCGTCGACCCCGGTGCATACAGCCCACGCAGCACGCGGTTGAACAGCGGCCGGTCGATGGAATCGCGCAGGGCCGCGTACTGTTTGAAGCTGATGCCCTTGACGAACAGGTTGGGATCGAAACTGGGGTTGCTGACCATCGCCAGCACGTCGCCGTTGGCCGGGTCAAGCACCACCACCGCCCCACGGCGGTCGCCCAAGGCTTTTTCTGCAGCCACTTGCAGGTGGGCGTCGAGGCTCAGCACAATGTCTTCGCCTGGGGTAGGGGCCTGGTGCTTGAGCACGCGCATCACCCGGCCCTGGGCATTGGTCTCGACCTCTTCGTAGCCGACGTGGCCGTGCAGCTGGCTTTCGTAGAAGTGTTCGATACCGGTCTTGCCGATCGATTGGGTGCCGCGATACTCGGTGCTGTCGAGGGTCTTGGCTTCCTTTTCGTTGATCCGCCCGACGTAGCCGACCGAATGGGCGAAGTGCTCGGCCAGCGGGTATTCACGGATGAACTGCGGTTCTACATCCAGGCCCGGCAGGCGGAACTGGTTGACCGCCACCAGGGCGATCTGCTCCTCGGTCAGGCCAACCATCAGGGTGACCGGTTCAAACGGCTTGCGTCCACGGCGCAGGTCCTTGTCGAACTGCTTGCGGTCATCCTCGCCCAAGCTCAGGACCTGGGTCAGGGTATCGAGCACCTTGGCCGAGTCGCCGGCGCGCTCACGGGTCATGGTCAGGTCGAAACTGGGCTTGTTGTCGGCCAGCACCACACCGTTGCGGTCGTAGATCAGCCCGCGCTCGGGGGCGATGGGCAGTACGTGCACGCGGTTGTTTTCCGATACCGCGCTTTGCTGGTCGTGTTGCAGCACTTGCAGCACGTAGAGACGGCCGATCAGCACGGCGACCAGGCTGAAGACCAGGACAGCGCAAGCCAGGAGCCGGCGGTTGACCAGGTGCTTTTCCTTTTCGTGGTCCTTGAGGGGGATCGGTTGGGGCATGGGCGGTGGTGTGTCGGTTGAACGCAAACCTGTGGGAGCCGGCCTGCCGGCGACTACGCCAGGCCAGCCAACATGGATGTAGACGAGTGCCATGCACTCGAATCGCCGGCAAGCCGGCTCCCACAAGGATGCGGGGCGGCGATGCTACGCGTGCCGGGGGCGCGCCTCAAGACAGGTGCGATGCGCGAAGCCGGGTATCCGGCGTTTCATCCCGGCATCAGGGCGCTGAAGGCCTGTATGAAGATTTGTTCATTCACCTGACTTGGCCGGCTTGAGACGGTGAATGGATGACTGGGGCAGGCCATTTGGTTAGAATGCCCGCGGGTGCTAGCTGCATGACGCAGTGACGCAGGTTAAATAACTACGCAGGTCGGGCCGCCGTGCGGGAGTTCTTGTGCCCATGCAAAAACACGTAATGCCCCGTGCCCAGCAAATTGCCCAACGCGCATTCGCCAACTTCGAACGCTTTCTGCATATCGAGGCCGTGAGCGGCGTCGTACTGTTGATCGCCGCCGTTGCAGCACTGATCTGGGCGAATTCGCCCGCTGCCGAAAGCTATGACGCCCTCTGGCACACGCCGATAAGCTTCGGTGTCGGCTCGCTGGTCTATTCCCAGTCACTGCATTTCTGGATCAACGACGGCCTGATGACCATCTTCTTCCTGGTCGTCGGTATGGAGATCCGTCGCGAAATTCATGAAGGCGCGCTGTCCAGCCTGCGCCAGGCCACGCTGCCGATGGCGGCGGCTGTCGGCGGTGTGGTGGTACCCGCGCTCATCTACCTGGCGTTCAATCATTCGCCTCCCGCGCAAGAGGGTTGGGCAGTGCCGACTGCCACCGACATCGCCTTTGCAGTGGGTGTGCTGGCGCTGCTGGGCAAGTCGATCCCTTCCAATGTGCGGGTGTTCCTGCTTGCCCTGGCGATCATCGACGACATCATCGCGGTGCTGATCATTGCCTTCTTCTACTCCGGTGGCCTGGATTACAGCGGTTTCGGCGTCGCCGCCATCGGCCTGCTGCTGGTGCTCGGCCTGCAGAAGATAGGTGTCGGTTCGGCCTATGCCTACATCATCCCCGGGTTCATCACCTGGCTGGGCATGTTGATGACCGGTGCCCACCCCACCTTGGCGGGCGTGGTGCTTGGCCTGATGACACCGGTTCGGGCCATGCCTTTGGGCGAGCGCCCACTGGAGGCCGTCACCCGCTTCACCGACGACCTGCTCGGCCGCGCCAAGGCACCGCAGATCGATGACAGCGAACTCATGAGCCCGCTGAAAAACCTGCGTGTGGCGCAGCGCGAGCTGGTCGCCCCAGTGCTGCGCGTGCAAGGCCATCTGCACCCTTGGGTGGCTTTCGCGATCATGCCGCTGTTCGCCCTGGCCAACGCCGGTGTCGGGTTGTCTGGTGTCGACCTGTCTGCCGATGGTCCTCACTGGGTGATGACAGGCGTCGCTGTGGCGCTGGTCCTGGGCAAGCCGTTGGGTATCGTGACGATCAGCTGGCTGATGGTACGTTTGGGCTGGTGCGCGTTGCCGGCGGGCGTTACCTGGCACGGCATCACGCTGATCGGGCTGTTGGCAGGCATCGGCTTTACCATGTCGATCTTCATTGCCAACCTGGCGTTCTCTGACCCTGGCGTTCTGGGCGCGGCCAAGCTTGGCGTACTTTCGGGCTCGGTCATTGCTGCTGTGATCGGCCTGGCATGGGGTGTGTGGAGCCTGCGCAAGGCAGCCAAGACGGCACCGGCCCAGGTAGGCTGACAGGCAAGCCGGGCAACGTACGGGTGGATGCACAATTTTTTTCCACAGGTGCATCCAATCTGCAACCTGGCGGGTATTACAGGTAGCGCGACTTCGCGCTGTCGATTACTCGCCAGGAGATTTGCACCATGAACAGCCCAGTTACCATGCTGATGCTCACAGGCGGTCTTGTCCTGATCGTGGCCAGCCAAGCCGCTCACGCTCAATCCGCCTTGCCCGACGCGGTCAAGGTTCCGGATGGCCACGCCGTCATGCTGGAAACCGTCGGTGTGGGCCAGGTCACCTACGAATGCCGCGACAAAGCCAATGCCCCCGGCCAGACCGAGTGGACATTCGTCGGCCCCAAAGCGGTACTCAAGGACAGGTCTGGCAAGGCGGTGGGCGACTATTTCGGGCCGCCCGCCACCTGGCAGGCCAAAGACGGCTCGAAGGTCACCGGCACCCAATTGGCCGTGGCGCCAGCGGCCAAGGGCGACCTGCCTTACCAGCTGGTTCAGGCCAGCCCGGCCGAAGGTAAAGGGGCCATGACCGGTGTGAGCTATATCCAGCGCGTGGCCACCCGCGGCGGTGTTGCGCCGGCAACTGCCTGCTCGATGCAAAACAAAGGTGAGCGCAAAATCGTTGATTACCAGGCTGACTATATCTTCTGGGCGGCAAAATGATGGCAGTGCGCATAGGCAGGTGAGCCACTGACGTCTACGCTGATCGACAGCCCCCCGGCCCAATGGCTGGGGGAACCGTCCAGGGACTATAGGGCTGACCTTGCAGTGAACTCACCTTTGCCCCCTTTCGACTTTCAGCGTTGCCTTGAAGCCTGCGCACGGGGAGACCGCCGAGCGCTGCATGCACTCTACGAGGAGGAGGGCGCACGCCTGCTAGGTGTGGTGCGCCGTATCGCCCGCGACCACGCTACAGCAGAAGACATCCTGCACGATGCCTTCATTCGGATATGGTCCGGGGCTGCTAGCTTCGACCCTGCACGCGGCTCTGCGCGGGGCTGGATCTATAGCGTGGCCCGGCACCTGGCGCTCAATTACATACGCGACACCCGGCGCGAAGTCGTGCTGGATGAAGGGGCGTTTGGCAGTGCACATGTACCGTTGCCCTTCGCGAGTGATATCGATCTTATGGCGGACTCGGCCAAGGTTCACCGTTGCCTTGAGCAACTGGAACCCTCACGCAAGCTGTGCATCCTGCACGCGTATGTCGACGGTTGCAGCCATGCCGAAATCGCCGGGTTGCTGAACACGCCGTTGGGTACCGTCAAAGCCTGGATCAAACGCAGCCTGAAG
Organism: Pseudomonas sp. p106; assembly: GCF_003936645.1. Lineage (NCBI taxonomy): Bacteria > Pseudomonadati > Pseudomonadota > Gammaproteobacteria > Pseudomonadales > Pseudomonadaceae > Pseudomonas > Pseudomonas sp. p106. The sequence goes on along the minus strand of NZ_RHQR01000006.1, from coordinate 253,554 downwards.
GCGTTGCGGGAGTGCATGGGATGAAGAAGCCACAAGGCGAAACCGCCGAGGCACTTGATGAGTTGGCCGGGGAGTATGTGTTGGGTACCTTGTCGGCCGAACAACATGAGGCCGTGCGCCAGCGCCTGACGGAGGATCAGCAGTTGCGTGGTGCCGTGGATGCCTGGGAGCAGCGGCTATTGGCGTTGAACGCACTCGCTGAGCCTTTGCCACCCAGCCCACGTTTGTGGGGGCGGATCAGCCGCAGCGTCGATGCACAGTCACAGTCACAGTCACAGCCACAGCCACAGCGCAAGGCGGCGTCAGCACAGCCAAGGCGCTGGTGGCATCGCCTGGTGCTATGGCAAGGCCTGGCGGGTGCAGGCCTGGTTGCCAGCCTGCTGTTGGCCTTCACGCTGCTGACCGCCAAGGCGCCGGAGCCTTCCTACCTTGTGGTGCTGGTTGCGCCGGCAGACAGTGCCCCGGGGTGGGTGGTACAGGCAAGCGATGCCCGCAGCATTCAACTGATTCCCTTGGGGCAGTTCGCGGTACCGAGCGACAAGGTGCTGCAGTTCTGGACCAAGGGCGAACAGTGGCAGGCGCCACTGTCGCTGGGCCTGGTCAAACCTGGCGAGCAATATCGCGTGCCCGCGCATGACCTGCCTCCCCTGGAGCCCAACCAACTGTTCGAACTGACCCTGGAAAGAGCGGGCGGCTCGCCGACCGGACGCCCAACCGGGCCTGTGCAGTTCATCGGTCGAGCGGTGAAGGTGCTTTGACAGCGCCTTGCACAGGGGCAGTAAAAGCGGCGCCTGCGCGCCGCTCTACAGGCTTGCAGGCCGCTATCAATCGCCGGTAACCAACTGACGGGCCAACTGGTTGTGGCGCTCCAGCACCAGCGGCAGGTCGACGGTGGTGATGCGGCCGTCCTTGACCACTACACGGCCGTTTATCACGCTGGTATCGACCTGAGTCGGGGTGCAGAACACCAAGGCCGCAAGCGGGTCATGGTGGGCGCCTGCGTAGGCGACATGGCCGAGGTCGAAGGCGACGAAGTCGGCGACCATGCCCGGCGCCAAGGCGCCGATGTCATTACGGTTGAGCACCTTGGCACCGCCGAGGGTGGCGATTTCCAGCGCTTCGCGTGCGGTCATCGCATCAGGGCCGAAGCCGACACGCTGCAGCAGCAGCGCCTGGCGCACTTCACCGATCATGCTGGCGCCATCGTTGGAGGCCGAGCCGTCGACGCCCAGGCCTACGGGCACCCCGTGGTCGCGCATCTTGCGGATCGGTGCAATACCCGAGGCCAGGCGCATGTTTGAGCATGGGCAGTGAGCCACGCCGGTGCCGGTACGGGCGAACAGCTCGATGCCGTGCTGGTCGAGTTGCACGCAGTGCGCGTGCCACACATCGTGGCCGACCCAGCCCAGGTCCTCGGCGTATTCGGCAGGGGTCATGCCGAACTTTTCGCGGCTGTAAGCGATATCGTTGACGTTTTCAGCCAAATGGGTGTGTAGCGAAACCCCGTAGTTGCGAGCCAGCACCGCCGCTTCACGCATCAGGTCGCGGCTGACCGAGAACGGCGAGCAGGGCGCCACGACCACACGCAGCATCGAGCCATGGCTGGCGTCGTGGTAGTCCTCGATCAGGCGCTGCGACTCCTTGAGGATGTCGCTTTCCTTTTCCACCACCGAGTCCGGCGGCAGCCCGCCTTGGCTGCGGCCCACGCTCATGCTGCCGCGTGCGGCGTGGAAACGCATGCCGATTTCCCCGGCGGCGTGGATGCTGTCGTCGAGCTTGCAGCCATTGGTGTAGATGTACAGGTGGTCGCTGGAGGTGGTGCAGCCGGAGAGAATCAGTTCGGCCATCGCGGTCTGGGTCGATACCGCGATCATCTCGGGCGTCAACCGTGCCCAGATCGGGTAAAGGTTGGTCAGCCAGTTGAACAGTTCACCGTCCTGGGCCGCCGGGACCACGCGGGTGAGGCTTTGATACATGTGATGGTGGGTGTTGACCAGCCCCGGGATGACCACCTTGCCGGTCATGTCCAGAATCTCGTCGGCGTGCTGGGGCAGCTCGTCGCTGGGGCCGACCTGCTTGATCAGGTTGTCTTCTATGAACAGGCCGCCGCGTCTGATCTCGCGGCGCTCGCCGTCCATCGTCACCAGCAGTTCGGCGTTCTTTATCAGCAAAGTCTTGGGCATAGGTATTCCTTCCCGCCAAGGGCGGGGTGCAATTCGTCAGTGCGGACACCTGGTTTTTTCTCGAGGGCAACCAGGCTCGGTGTGGAAAACACGGCGTGGGCAGCAGGGCCAGTCAGCGCAGCCGCGCACGCGCCGACACCACTGAGTCACAAAGACTAGGCGCGAGACGGCGGATGGGTGCATAGGGCGACGGGTGAACGGCGAATGCGTCGATTCGCAGAGGGCGCTCGAAGGGATTGAGCAGATAGGGGTAATGCATGGCTTTAGCCTGTCGCAATACGCAGCGGCGATTACCACTGTCGTAGGCGCGGGTTGATGTAACCAGAAATGTTCATTTTTGTATACGAAAAATTCTGCATTGAATGTCGAGGTGGTGCCGCGGCGCTTTGCGCAGTACATGGCCTGGTTTATGTTGGGCGCCCAAAGGCATGCACTTCGACAGGACGCCACCAATGCCATCGTCAACCCGATTGATCAGCACCCTGTGCCTTGCCCTGGCCAGCCAATGGGCTTGGGCCGACCAGCCGCTGCCCGCGCCCCCGGAGCTTGGGTCAGGTTACCGCTCCGGCCTGCACCCGGTTCACGCCACCCGGCACATGGTGGCGGCTGCCAACCCGCTGGCCAGCGAAGCCGGGCGGGCGATGCTGCGCGCCGGTGGCAGTGCCATCGATGCGGCAATTGCCATGCAAATGGTACTCACCTTGGTCGAGCCGCAATCGAGCGGCATTGGCGGTGGGGCGTTCATCCTGTACTGGGACGGCAAACGGGTACAGGCATTCGACGGCCGCGAGACCGCGCCGGCCGCAGTGACGCCAACGCTGTTCCTGCAACCGGACGGCACCCCGATGCCGTTCCGCGCAGCGCAGATCGGCGGGCGCTCGGTAGGCGTACCAGGGGTGCTGCGTGCCTTGAAAATGGCGCACGAGCAACATGGCAAGCTACCGTGGCATCAACTGTTCGCGCCGGCCATTGCCTTGGCGCGCAGTGGCTTCCCTGTGTCCGAGCGCCTGCATGCGTTGCTGGCGGGTGACCCTTTCATCGCCGGTTCACCCACCATGGCCCGCTATTTCCTGGATGAGCACGGCCAGCCGCTGGCGGTGGGGGCGCTGCTGCGCAACCCCGAACTTGCGCATACCTTCGAACGCATCGCACAGCAGGGCGTCGATGCGTTCTATACCGGTGAAATTGCCGAAGCGATCGTCACCCAGGTACAGGCGCATGCCAATGCCGGGCTCCTGTCACTGGAGGATCTGCGCCAGTACCAGGCCAAGGAGCGCACGCCGTTATGCGGCCCTTACAAGGCCTGGCAGATCTGCGGCATGCCGCCGCCATCGTCAGGTGCAGTGACCGTGCTGCAGACCTTGGGCATCCTCGAGGCGCTGCAGCACGCCATGCCACAACGCGACCTTGCGAAGCTGCCGCCCAGCGTCAGTGCTTCGCCGGCAGGCCTTGAGCCTGCGCCGCTGGCCGTTCACCTGATCGCCGAGGCCGAACGGCTGTCCTACGCCGACCGTGCCCAGTACCTGGCCGACAGCGACTATGTGCCGATACCGCTCAAGGCATTGACCGCCCCGGGGTACCTGGCCGGGCGGGCCGAGTTGATCGGCGACTTCAGCATGAAACATGCGCGACCGGGCAAGCCGCAGGGCGCGGACCTGGCCTTGGCCCCGGACCGTTCGCCGTTGCGCATCTCCACCTCGCACCTTTCGGCGGTGGATGACAGCGGTCAGGCGCTGGCTATGACCACTTCGGTAGAGGCGGCATTCGGTTCGCACCTGATGGTCAAGGGCTTCCTGCTGAACAATCAGTTGACCGACTTTTCCTTCATCCCACAGGAGAACGGCAAGCCCGTTGCCAACCGGGTTGAACCGGGAAAGCGGCCGTTGTCGGCGATGGCCCCGACCCTGGTGTTTTCGCAGGCGTCCGGGGAACTGGTGGCCAGCCTCGGATCACCCGGTGGCTCGCAGATCATCGGCTACGTGAACAAGGCGCTGGTGGGTTTGCTGGACTGGCGGCTCGACCCGCAACAGGCCAGCAACCTGCCCAACTTCGGCAGCCGTAACGCCGGTACCGAAGTGGAAGCCGGGCTGACCAGCCCGGCGCTGGTCCGGCAATTGGCGGCCTGGGGCCATGAGGTGACGCCCATGACCATGACCAGCGGCATGCAGATCATCCAGCGTACCGGCGCAGGCTGGGCGGGGGGCGCCGACCCGCGGCGCGAAGGCGTGGCGCTTGGCGATTAGCCATGGTAGAAGACAACCTTGTCATTCAAAAGTTGAATACCAGGATGTCTATCAGCGTTAAATCGAATAGGGCTCTGTTCGACCTCGACCTGCTGCGTGCCATTGTCGTGGTGGCCGATTGTGGCAGCTTCACCACCGCTGCCGCACGCCTGCATTCGACGCAATCGACCATCAGCCAGAAAGTCCGGCGTCTCGAGGACATGGTCGGCCACCGCCTGCTGGTGCGCGGTAACCGTGACGTGTTGCCGACCGACGCCGGCCAGACCTTGCTCGGCTACGCCCGGCACATGCTGGCATTGAACGACCAGATGCTCGAAGCCTTGGCCGGTGCCATGGTCGGCGTCACCGTCCGTTTGGGCGTTCCCGAAGATTTCGTTGGCGGGCGCACCACCAACGCGCTGTCGGCATTCAGCCGGCTGCACCCGCAGGTCAAGCTGGAGGTCACCAGCGGCCTGTGCCGCGACCTCAGCCAGGCCTATGACAACGGCGAACTTGACCTGGTATTGCTCAAGCAGCGACGCAACAGCCGCGAAGGCGTGGCGTGCTGGCCCGAGCGCCTGCAGTGGATCGACAGTGCACGCATGCCGTCCTTCGAGCTCGACCCGATCCCGCTGGTGACCTTTCCGCCACGCGGGTTGTACCGCGATGACATGATCACCGCCATCGAAGGCATGGGCCGGCGCTGGCGCATCAGTTTCACCAGCTCCAGCCTCAGTGGCATCCAGGCCGCGGTGGCCGACGGCATGGGCATCAGCCTGTTGCCACCACGGGCGGCGACCCTTGAGCATCGGGTGCTTGGCAGGCAACACGGGTTGCCGGAGGTGGACAGCTACGAAATCGTCATCGTCCACCGGCCGACGGCGGATGTGATGGTCACGGCACTGGCCCAGGTGATGTCGCAGGTGCTGGAGGGGGGAGGGATCTGAAGCCTGTACGGCCCCGTCGCCAGCGTGCCGGCGATGGGGCCCGGAAGGTCAGTGCATTACGGCATGCCCAGCCACTGCGGCAGTGCCAGCGAAATGAACGGCACGTAAGTCACCAGTACCAGGAACAGCAGCAGGATCGACAGCCACGGCAGCGCGGCGCGAATCGTCTGCCCCAGCGTCAGGCCCGTCACCGCTGAAGTCACGAACAGGTTCAGCCCCACCGGCGGATGCACCAGGCCGATCTCCATGTTCACCACCATGACGATGCCCAGGTGAATCGGGTCGATCCCAAGCTTCATGGCGATCGGGAAGAAGATCGGCGCCAGGATCAGGATGATCGCCGACGGCTCCATGAAGCTGCCCGCCACCAGCAGCACCACGTTGACCATGATCAGGAAACCGATCGGCGTCAGTCCTTCGGACATCACCCACTGGGTGATCTGCTGAGGGATCTGCTCGGTGGTCAGCACATGGGCAAACAACATGGCGTTGGCGATGATGAACAGCAGCATGATGGTCAGCCGGCCCGACTCCAGCAACACCTTCGGGCAGTCGCGCAGGCGCATGTCCTTGTACACGAACAGTGCGATGAACGCCGAGTACACCGCTGCCACGGCGGCCGCCTCGGTGGGGGTGAACATGCCGCTGTAGATGCCGCCCAGGATGATCACCAGCAGCAACAGCCCCCAGAACGCGCGCCTGGCGGTGCTCAACCATTCGGCAAAACTGGCACGAGGTTGTGCGGGCAGTTTCTTGATCCGGGCGACGATGTAGATCGTCACCATCAGCGCCAGGCCCAGCAGGATGCCTGGCACCACACCGGCCATGAACAGCTTGCCTACCGAGGTCTCGGTCGCCGCCGAGTACACCACCATGACGATCGATGGCGGAATCAGGATGCCCAGGGTGCCGGCGTTGCAGATGATCCCCGCGCCGAACTCGCGGGGGTAACCGGAGCGCACCATGCCGGCAACGGCAATCGAGCCCACCGCCGCGACCGTGGCCGGCGACGAGCCCGACAGCGCGGCGAACAGCATGCATGCCAGCACTGCGGCAATGGCCAGGCCGCCGCGTATGTGCCCGACACAGGCGTTGGCGAAGTCGATCAGCCGCTGGGCCACGCCACCGGTGGTCATGAACGCGCCCGACAGCAGGAAGAACGGGATGGCCAGGAAGGTGTAGCTGTCGGAGGTCTCGAACAGCTTGATCGCCAGCGAGCTCAGTGAGTCCTGGCTGAACATCAGGATTGAAAGTGCGCCCGACAAGCCCAGCGAAATTGCGATCGGCACCCCCAGGAACATGAACACGAACAACAACAGGAACAGGCAGATAACCGTCATCAGTGATGCTCCTCACCCGGGTTGGCCAGCTTGCTCGCCTCTGCAGCCTCGTCGGCCAGGCCCAGGCCATACTGGCGATGGGTGAACAGGCGATAGAGGATCTCCAGGTAGCGGACAATGACCAAGGCGAAACCGAAGGGCACGATCAGCGCAATATGGCCAACCTTGATGCCATAGCGGTCCAGGTCTTCGGCGCCGATGCCGGCCACCAGCACTGCGCTTACCCATTTGATGCTGGCCACCAGGAACAGCCCGGCGTACGCCAGGCAACAGGCACAGGCGATCATCGCCAGCACCCGTTGCACTGGCTTGCGGGTGCGCCGCACCAGTACGTCCACCCCCAGGTGGCCTGCGGTGCGCACGCCATAGGCAATACCGAAAAAGATCAGCCAGCCGAACAGCGCCTTGGTCAGGGCGATGCTCCAGGTCATTTCCTGGGCGTAACCCATCAGGTGGTCGCCGATGCCCAGCAGCAGGTCACTGGCAAAAGCCCAGTGGTCACTGAGCGTGTAGAACACGGTATAGAGGTTGTTCAGTGCTACGTAGACGAAGGTCACCAAGGTCATGGCCGCCAGGAGAAGGGCGATCATGCCCTCCTCGAAGTGCTCCCAGACACGCCTGAGCGATTGCATAGGAATTCTCCAGACAGAGAGAGGGCTGGCCACCTGTGCAACAGGTGGCCGGGGCAGGGCGGGCGGCTGTCAGGAAGCCTTGTTGGCGGCCTCGGCTGCGTTGATCAAGTCAGCGCCGATCTGATCGGAAAACTTGTCCCACACCGGGCGCATGGCCTCACGCCATTGCTGGCGCTGCTCGGCAGTCAGGGCATCGATCTCGCTGGTCTTGGCATCGATGATTTTCTGCCTGGAGGTCTGGTTGAGGGCTTCGGCCTGTTTGTTCACCTCGACGGTGACCTGGTCCATGAGCGTTTGCAGCTCGCCACGTACGTCCTCAGGCAGGCCGTTCCAGAACTTGGCGTTGGTGATCACCATGTAGTCGATCAGGCCGTGGTTGGTCTCGGTGAAGAACGGCTGCACCTCGTTGACCTTCTGGCTTTCGTAGTTCGACCAGGTGTTTTCGGTGCCATTGACCGTGCCGGTCTGCAGGCCCTGATAAACCTCGGCAAAGCTCATCTTGCGCGGGTTGGCACGGATCGCCTTGAACTGCTCTTCGAGCACGCTGGAGGCTTGCACGCGGAATTTCAGGCCGCGGGCATCTTTGGGCAGGATCACTTTCTTGTTGGCCGACAGCTGCTTGAGGCCGTTGTGCCAGTAGGCCAGGCCGTGGATGCCTTTGTCGTCCATCGAGGTCAGCAGTGCCTTGCCCTGCGGGCCTTGCTGGAAGCGGTCGACGGCCGCCAGGTCGTCGAACAGGAACGGCAGGTCGAAGATCTGCACCTGTTTGTTGTAGTGCTCGAACTTGGCCAGTGAAGGCGCCAGCATCTGTACATCACCCAACAGTAGCGCTTCCATCTCCTTGCCGTCGCCGAACAGCGACGAGTTGGGGTAGACCTCGACCTTGACCTTGTCCTTGAGCTGCGGGTCCGCCGCCACCAGCTTCTGGAACATCAGTGCACCTTGGCCTTTGGGCGTGCTGTCGGCCACCACGTGGGCGAACTTGATGATGATCGGGTCGGCAGCCTGTGCAAGGCCGGCCATGGACACTGCGGCGGCGCAGAACAGCGCCTGGGTCAGCTTGAACATCGATGTCACCTCTGATTTATTTTTGTAGGAGGATGGATGTAACGATGGACCAATGGCTTGCGTGTGGTGAATTAGCATTTGTGTAAGGCGGCATTCGGTATAGCCGAACGCCAACCCAGTTCAACCGGACGCCTGTGCCAACAACCGCTGCGCCCGCAACACGACCGGCGCATCCACCATCTGCCCGTCCAGCTGAAACGCACCGGCCCCGTTCGCTGCGGCGCTCGCCGCCAGCACCCGCCGGGCCCAGGCCAGCGCTTGGGCGTCGGGTGCGAGTGCCGCGTGAATCACCGGCACTTGCCTGGGGTGAATGCACAACGCCCCGCCATACCCCAGGTCGTAGGCATGCCGCATCGCCTGGTGCAACCCTTCGGCGTCGCCAATGGCAGGAAACACACCATCGAGCGGCGGCAGCAGGTCGGCACCCCGCGAGTGTAGCTGCACGGCCATGCGCGCCTGGTCGAGAAACTGCCTGGCAGCAGCGCTGTCGGTGTTCAAGTGTAGATCCAGCGCCAAGTCGAGGCTGCCGAACGACAACCGCTCGACCCCCTCGGCATGGGCGATCTGCTCCAGCGCGAGCAGGCCCTTGGCGCTTTCGATGATGGGCCATACCGGTTTGCCGGTGTGCCGGGCAACGGCCACCTGTGCGGCGTTTTCCACCTTGGGCAGCAGCACGCCGGCGATGCCAGGCTGCTGCGCGCAGAAGGCCAGGTCTGCCGCATGCTCGGCGTGCTGCGGCGCATTCACCCGGACCCACACCGACGCCAATGGCGTGGCCTGCAGGAACGCCTCCAGGTGGTCCCGGGCCTGGCGCTTGAGGGGTTCCTCCACGGCATCCTCGAAATCGACGATGACGGCATCGGCCCCTGCCGCCAGCGCCTTGGCGAAACGCTCAGGCCGGCTGCCGGGTACGAACAGTGCAGAGCGCACGCTGTTCATACCACACCACCTGCGGCCAGGCTGGCTTGCTCTGCCGGGCTGAAGCCCAGCTCGCCGAGGATGCCCTGGGTGTGTTGCCCCAGCGCCGGCACGGCGTCCATGCGCGGGGCAAAGGCCGCGTTGCGCCCTGGTGGCAGCAGCGAGGGCAGCTTGCCGGCCGGGCTGTCCACTTCACGCCAGCAGCCGCGGGCCTGCAACTGCGGGTGTTGCCACACCCCGTGCATGTCGTTGACCCGGGCGTTGGCGATTTGCGCATCTTCAAGGCGTGCCACTACCTCGTCCAGCGACAGGCTGGCGAAGCCCTCGATGATGATCTGCCGCAGCACCTCGCGGTTATCTGAGCGCTTGAAGTTGGCATTGAAGCGGTCATCACTGGCCAGCGCCGGGTCAAGCAGCACCTTTTCGCAGAACAAGGCCCATTCCCGTTCGTTCTGCAGGCCAAGCATGATGGTGCCGCCACCGCCGGTTGGGAACGGCCCATACGGGTAGATGGTGGAGTGCGAAGCGCCGGCGCGCGGGGGAGGCGGGGCGCCGTTGTAGGCGTAGTACATCGGGTAGCCCATCCACTCCACCAGGCTTTCGAGCATCGACACGTCGATGCGGCTGCCGATGCCGGTCTTGTCACGCAGCAGCAACGCCGAGAGCACGCCGGTATAGGCGTACATGCCGGCGGCGATATCGGCGATCGAGCAGCCGGCCTTGGCCATGTCGTTTTCGCCAGGGCCACCGGTTACCGAGAGAAAGCCGCCTTCGCTCTGGATCAGCAGGTCGTAGGCCTTTTTCTTTTCATAAGGGCCGCCTTCGCCATACCCCGAGATATCGCACACGATAAGCCGTGGGAAGCGCCCGTGCAGGGCGTCGAACGACAAGCCCATGCGCGCTGCCGCGCCCGGTGCGAGGTTTTGCACCAGCACATCCGCCTTGGCCAGCAGGGCCTCGAGAATACCGTCGGCGGCGTCCTGCTTGAGGTCCAGGGTGAGGCTTTCCTTGGAGCGGTTGGTCCATACGAAGTGCGAGGCCAGGCCATCGACACGCTGATCGTAGCCGCGGGCGAAGTCGCCGCTGCCAGGGCGCTCGACCTTGATCACGCGGGCGCCGAGGTCGGCCAGTTGGCGGGTGCAGAAGGGCGCTGCGATGGCGTGCTCCAGGCTGATCACGGTGATGCCGTCCAGCGGGCGGGGCGTTGTTTGGGTCATAGGGTCACCTGTTGGTGTTCAGTGCAGATCAGCCAGCGAGCGGGCGTCGCGCAGTTGCCAGACGCGCTCGATCAATGCCTGGCCCTGGGCCGGGCTGCGCGCGCCGGAATACGCCAGCAGGCGCTGAAACTTGGCCGCAAGCTCCGGGCGCGACAGGGTGTTGCCGGGGTCGCCTTTAGGTTCGTCGATGGCGGCGCTGAAGCTGCGGCCATCGGTGCAGGTAACGTCCACGCGGCCCAGCCAGCGCTTGGGGTAGGCGGCGTCCACTTCGGCGTCCAGTTGCATCTCTACGTGCTCGCGAAAGTGCGCGACCTGTGGGTCGGTCAGCGCCAGGTCACGGAAGTCGATGAGTTGCGCACTGCCATGCACTGCAATCAGGCCGAGTACGGTACCCATTGAGAACTTGGCCTGGTGCACGGTGGCAGGTGTGGTGACGCGGCCAAGCACATCGATCGCACCCTGATGCACGCGGGTGACGACCCTGGCGATCTGTTCATGGCCCAGGCCTTCGCGCTGCATCAGCAGCAGCAAGGCATCGGCGGCGGGGTGGGTGTGGCGACACGAAGCGTGGTACTTGAACGAGGTTTCCACCAGCGCCCAGCGCGTGCCCAGGCGGTCGCTCAGGCGCGCCGGGTCGGCATCGCTGGACATGCCGGCGGCCATGCCCTGTTCGCCTTCGAGGATATTGCGTGCACCGCTCAGGCCATCGGCGGTGAGGTAGGCGGCCAGCAGGCCGTCGGCGGCGGCCTTGGCGGTATGCAACTGCTTCGAATCGGCGGCGTCGCGCAGGAACTCCCAGAGCCCGGCGGCCTGGGTGCCGGCGCTGCCGAGCAGGTTGATGAACTGCGCCTGGTTGAAGCCCAGCAGTTTGCCCACCCCGACGGCTGCGGCCAGGGTGCCGACAGTGGCGGTGGTATGGAAGATGCGGTAGTGCGAGCGACCGAGGAATTCACCGATGCGGATGCCGGCTTCATAGCCGGCGACTGCGGCCAGCAGCAGGTCCTGGCCAGACTTGCCAAGGTCCTGTGCCGCCGCCAGTACGGCAGAAAACACCACGGTCGCCGGGTGCAGCACCGAGCTGTTGTGCAGGTCGTCCTGCTCGACCAGGTGCGAGGCCGCGCCATTGACCAGGGCAGCGAAGTAGGGGGATGACGTGCGCCCGCTGGTCAATACTCGAGCATTGCCCTGCGCAGGCCCCATGCGTTCGGCATAGCGCTCGAACAGCGGGATCGGGTGCGCGCCTTGGCTGGCAAAGGCCGAGCCAAGCCAGTCCAGGAACAGGTCTTCAGTGCGGTCCAGCACGTGGCCGGGCAGGTGCGTGTAGCGCAGGTCGGCGAGAAAGCCGGCCAGGGCGTGGGTATGCTGCATGCTCAGGCCCTCAGAAGCTGCGCGGCAGTTCGAGCAGGTGCTCGGCCACGTAGGACAGGATCAGGTTGGTGGAAATCGGCGCCACCTGGTACAGGCGGGTCTCGCGGAACTTGCGCTCGACGTCGTACTCGCAGGCGAAGCCAAACCCGCCATGGGTTTGCAGGCACGCATTGGCGGCTTCCCACGAGGCCTTCGCCGCCAGGTACTTGGCCATGTTGGCGCTGGCCCCGGCATTCTGCCCGCTGTCATATTCGGCGCAGGCGCGCCAGCGCATCAGGTCGGCGGCTTCGATTTCGATGTGCGCTTCGGCGATGGGGAACTGCACACCCTGGTTCTGCCCGATCGGCCGGCCGAACACCACGCGGTCACGGGCATAGGCGCTGGCTTTTTCGACGAACCAGCGGCCGTCACCGATGCACTCGGCGGCAATCAAGGTACGCTCTGCGTTGAGGCCGTCGAGGATGTACCTGAAGCCTTTGCCTTCTTCGCCGATCAGGCTGCTGGCCGGCAGTTCCAGGTTGTCGAAGAACAGCTCGTTGGTCTCGTGGTTGACCATGTTGGCGATCGGCTGCACGGTCAGGCCCTTGCCAATGGCGTCGCGCAGGTCGACCAGGAAGATCGACATGCCCTCGGACTTTTTCTTCACCTCAGGCAAAGGCGTGGTGCGGGCCAGCAGGATCATCAGGTCGGAATGCTGGACCCGCGAGATCCACACTTTTTGCCCGTTGATCACGTACTTGTCGCCTTGGCGCACCGCGGTGGTCTTGATCTTGGTGGTGTCGGTACCGGTGGTGGGCTCGGTCACACCCATCGACTGCAGGCGCAGCTCGCCACTGGCCAGCTTGGGCAGGTAGTGGCGCTTCTGTTCCTCGCTGCCATGGCGCAGCAAGGTGAACATGTTGTACATCTGCCCATGCACGGTGCCGGAGTTGCCACCGCAGGCATTCACTTCTTCGAGGATGACCGAGGCTTCAGCCAGGCCCAGGCCCGATCCGCCGTACTGCTCCGGAATCATCGCCGACAGCCACCCGGCATCGGTCATGGCTTTTACAAAGGCTTCAGGGAAGCCTTTTTCTTCATCGATTTTGCGCCAGTAGCTGGCGTCGAATTCGGCGCACAAGGCGCGCACGCCTTCGCGGATGGCATTGAGGTCATCACTGTCGTACGTATGCATGCGGGGTTCCCTGTCCAGTTCTCAGTCGAAAAACACGTCGGCGCTCTGCGCCACGCCGTCGGCATTGCCGGCCCACAGTTGCGCCTGGCCCGGTGCGCCGATGCGCCCGGCCACTTCGAATGGCGTGGGCACGGTCAGTGGGCGTACGCCGCGATAGGCGAATTGGCGCAGGCGCTTGCCAGGGTTGGCGCGCAGGAAGGCGCGCAGGGTGAGGGTGGCGATCAAGGGGCCGTGCACGACCAGGCCGGCGTAGCCTTCGGTGCCGGTGACATAGGGGTGGTCATAGTGGATGCGGTGGCCGTTGAAGGTGACGGCGGAGTAACGGAACAGCAGAGTCGGGGAGGGCGTGACGGCCTCGCTCCAGTCGCCTGGGGCGGTTGGCGCGGCGCTGCTCAATTTGGGCGGGTTCGGTTCGCGGTAGACGATATCCTGCTCTTCACGTACGCACAGTTCGCCCTGCTGGGAGTACTCGTGGCGCACCGTGACGAACAGCAATGCGCCACTGCGCCCATGCTTTTCCTCGATATTTACGATGGTCGACAGGCGATGGGCCTCGGCGCCGACCTTGAGCGGGGAAATGAACTCGACACGGCCCCCGGCCCACATGCGGTTGCGGTTATCGGCGGGGGGCAGAAAGCCGCCGCGCGCCGGGTGACCATCGCTGCCCAGTAGCGTTTCGGCCACCGGTTCCTGGAAAAAGCACCACATCCATAGCGGCGGCAGGGGCTGCCCCACGGCGGGGGCGGCTTCGCCGAAGGTGGCGGCGATACGTTTGATCAGGTTGCGGCTGAGCTCATCGACGGCCTCTTCCGTGCGGCCGATCCAGGCGCTGTAATCCGTGGGCGGGTGCGTAGCAGTCATAACCATTGGCCTCTGCATTTGTTGTTATGCAGCGATCATGCGAGGCACCTGGCATTCTGTGAATTTGCATTTATGTAAGGCAGCGTTCATGTATGCTGAACGCCTGCTCCACATTCGGATAGGCCCATGCATTTTGATCTGGCAGACCTGAGGCTGTTCATTCATATCGGCGAGTCACCGAGCCTGACCCAAGGCGCGCGGCGCGCATTCCTCTCACCGGCAGCTGCAAGTGCGCGCGTCAAGGCCCTGGAGGCGCAGCTCGACACGCGCCTGCTGTACCGCGACAGTCGCGGCGTCGAACTGACCCCGGCCGGGCAAAAACTGCTCATGCACGCGCGGTTGATCATGCGCCAGGTGGACTACCTGAAAGCCGAATTCGCCCAGTTCGGCACCGATTCGGCCGGGCATATCCGCATCTTTGCCAACACCACCGCGGTCACCGAATTCCTGCCCGAAGTGCTGGCGGGCTTTCTCGCCAAACGTCCCGGCGTGACCGTGGACCTGCAGGAGCGCCTGTCGCGGGATATCGTGCGCGGTGTACTCGATGGCAGCAGCGACATGGGCATCATTGCCGGCCCCGTGGAAGCCAGCGGTTTGCAGGTGCTGCACTTCAGTACCGACCGGCTGGTACTGATCGTGCCGGCAGGGCATGAGCTGGCTGCCAGCAGGCAGGTCACGCTCAAGCAGACACTGGCGTTTCAGCATATCGGCCTGCACGACGGCAGCACCTTGCTCAGTTTCCTGCGCGACCATGTCGAACGCATGGGCCTGAATCTGTCGCTGCGTATCCAGCTGTCGAGCTTCGAGGCCATATGCCGGCTGGTGGAGGCGGGCGTGGGGATTGGCATCATCCCCGAGTCGGCGGCTGTCCGGCACAGCCAGACCATGAACCTGGTCACCATCGAGCTGGATGAAGCGTGGGCCGTGCGCGAGCGCAGCATTCTGGTGCGCGAGCTGGATGCGTTGCCAGGGACGGTGAGGGCGTTGATCGCCACCTTGATGCCTGAGGGGGCAGACAGCGCACTGCAACCGCCCCCGGCCCCCTAGAAGAAACTGCGCTGAGCCTTGAACGTCAGCATGCTCTCGCAATACGTGTTGATACCGGCATAGGCACCGCAGCCCCCGCCGTTGAGGTCGGAGTTGCTGTAGATCAGGTTCAGGTCGATGCCCAGCCAGGGGCGCGACAGCTCCAGCGACCAGTCGGAGAACGCATTCACCTGGCTGCCGTCGCCGATGGTGAAGGGCGTGCCCAGGCGGTGATGGGCGAGTTTGACCGTGAGGTCGATGTCGAACAGCGGCAGCTGGCCAAAATCGGCGAACAGGGTGCCGGTGCGATTGTCCGGGTTGTCACGCCAGGCCCCGCCGATTCGGCTGCCCATGACCGAAATGCCGCCATACAACGCATAGCTGTCCGGCCCTGCGATGTTCGGCTGGCTGTAGTGGATCAGGCCTACTTCGTAACCCAGTGTGCTGTCGAAGTGGTGCTTGTAGCCCAGGTAGCTGTCAAGGCGCAGTGTGGAATCAGGCGTCACGCCCATGCTCGGCGCGTACTGGCCCACGTACCAACCGCTTGGGTGGCTGAGGTCCAGGCCACCGTGAAAGGCGCCGCTGGCGCTGGGCGAGATCAGCCCCTGGGCCATGCTGCGTGAAGGCGTGGTGCCAAGTTTGAAGTCGAAATCGCCCAGTTGGCGTTGGATCTGCTGCGCTTGCAGCACCGGGCTGAACAGCAGGGCCGCACTGAGCAACAGAAGGGGCCTGGTCATGGTCACCGTCCTGGAAGGCTTGCGCTTGAGCGGCACAGGATACCCGTGTTGGCTGGCGGGGAAAACAGCGTGGTCTGCTTCAAACGGGTGGTGATGTCGATCAGGGGCCGCACGTGAGCGTATGGCCTGGCTTTCAATTCAACCTTTTATCGCCCCGGCCGGCTCCGCCACCTCGGTCACCACCTGTTCGCTGGCGGCGCGCAGGATCACGCGTTTGCGCAGCTCGTACTCATCCAGGGAGAGTGCCTGGCGCTGGATGGCTTCGAGCTGCAGCTGGCGGGTTTCTTCTGCGGTGTAGGGGCGCAGTTCGGGGTGGGTGGCGCAACCGCTGAGCACGGCAATGGCAGCGGCGGACAGGGTGGCGAACAGCAGGCGGGCCGTAGTGTTCATCGGCAAGCTCCAGGATTCGGGAGATGGGTGTGTGACGAATCGATGGAGCAAGATTATTGAGCCGACGCGATCATTAGAAATTGCCATTCTCGATAGTGACTATCGATAGCACCGTGTGAGAACGGCAGCCTTTGCTAACCTTAAGTTCCACGCGGTATGGGCCAGAGGGATACTGTGATGCGCATGCCATTGTTATGTGCCGTGGCGCTTCTGCTTTGCCTGGGTGGTGAACCAGGCCTGGTCCAGGCGCAAGAGCCTGCACCGGCCGCCGAGGCGGCACCCGCCAAGCAGGCGGTGTTCAACCCCGAGCAACTGGACCAGATGCTCGCGCCGATTGCGCTGTATCCCGACGCGCTGCTGGCACAGGTACTGATGGCCGCCACCTATCCCGGTGAAGTGGCCGAAGCAGTGACGTGGTCCAAGGCCAATCCCAAGGCTCAGGGTGATGAGGCTGTCAAACAAGTGGCGACGCAGGCCTGGGACCCGAGTGTCCAGGCATTGGTGGCGTTCCCGCAGGTACTGGTGGTTCTCGGGCAGGACCCGGTGTGGGTGCAGCGCCTTGGGGATGCGTTTCTGGCCCAGCCTGATGATGTGATGGGTGCCGTGCAGCGTCTGCGCCAGCAGGCCAAGGCCGCAGGCAACCTGCAGAGCAACCAGTACCAGAACGTCACGGTGCAGGCTGCCCCGGCAGCCGCGCCCAGCTCGCAAGCGGCGCCGGCCAGCAGTTCGTCCTCCAGCACCATCATCATCCAGCCGGCCGACCCGCAGGTGGTGTATGTGCCCACCTACAACCCGACCACCGCTTACGGAACCTGGGCCTACCCCGCATCACCGCCGGTGTATTACCCGCCATCGCCGCTGTACTACGCCGGCAGCGCGCTGTTGGCCGGGCTTGCGTTCGGTACTGGCGTTGCGATCGTCAATTCGCTGTGGGGCGATTGCGACTGGGGGCGCAACGACATCGATATCGACGTCAATCGTTACAACAACATCAACGTCAACAACCGCATCGCCAACAACCAGAACACCTGGCAGCACAACGCCGTGCACCGCGATGGGGTGCCGTACCGTGACAACCGCAGCCGCCAGCAATTCGGCCGCCAGCTCGACGGTGCCAGCCAGCGTGCAGCTTACCGTGGCGACGATGCCCAGCGTGCACAGGCACGCGATCGCGCCCGTGCTTCGATGGACCGGGCGGGTATCGAACGCCCGGCCACCAGCAATCGTGAAGCCCGTGACCGGGCTCGCGAAGCCCAGGCCAGCAGGCCCCGTGCTGCGGAGCACCGGCAGGCAAACGGCCAGGCACGCCAGGCGCTGCACAACAAACCGGGCAATAGCGCTGGGAGGGCGAAGAACAATGCGTTCGACGGCGTGCGATCCCCCTCACGCTCTGCGGCGCAGGCCAACCGTGGCCGCACCAGCCAGGCGCTCGCCAAGCGGCCGAGTGCATCGCGTGCGGCGGGCCATACCATCTCCCGGCCCAGTGCGGCCATGCACCGTGGTGGAGGGGGGCGTCGATGAACATGAGCCAAAGCAAGTCGTCGCTGGGCCTGTGGCTGTTTGCCCTTGGCGCCGCCTGGTCATGCCTGGCCACCGCGCAGCAGGCATTCTCCACGCCGGAGAAGGCCGCCGCAGCCTTCGTCGAGGCGCTGGGGGTGGAGCAGGCAGACCAGGCGCGCCTGACGCAGTTGCTCGGTGACGACTGGCGCACCTACATCCCCCGCGAAGGTGTGCAGCGCAGCGACGTGGATGCGTTCGTGCAGCAGTACCACCAGCAGCACCAGATCCAGATGCACGGTGACCGGCAGGCCATTCTGGCGGTGGGCAGCGAGCAGTGGACCTTGCCCATTCCGCTCACTCGAACTGCCAGCGGCTGGCGCTTTGACCTCAAGGCCGGCAGTGCCGAGATTCGTGCCCGGCGCATTGGCCGCGACGAGTTGGCCGCTGTGCAGTCGCTGCTTGCCTATCACGATGCGCAGATGGACTACGCCACGCAGGACCATAACGGTGATGGCGCACTGGAGTACGCCCGGCAGGTTTTCAGCACACCCGGCAAGCGCGACGGCTTGTACTGGGCGGACGAAACGGGCGGGCAGGTCAGCCCGCTGGGCCCGCTGTTCGGCCAGAATGCACCCGGTGATGACTGGTACGGCTACCACTTCCGCATCCTCGAGGCTCAAGGCCCTTCGGCACCGGGTGGTGCGTACAGTTACCTGATCGGCAAGCATATGAGCCGTGGCTTCGCCATGGTCGCCTGGCCGGCCAGGTACAACGACACCGGCGTGATGAGCTTCATGGTCAGCCATGACGGGCAGGTGTTCGAGAAGGACCTGGGGCCCGAGGGCGAAGCGTTGGCCAAGGGCATGAAACGTTTCGATCCGGATGACAGTTGGCAGGTTGTCGAAGCGGGCAGCGATCAATAAACCACAGAGCATCAGGGGGCGCTCAGGCGGGGCGGCCCCCAGCCATGGGTTTCGGAGAAGAGATCAGCAACCACAGCCCAGGCCTCATCCGAGAGTTCGTAACGCTTTGCCATCACGGGATTCCTTTCCGTCGACGGCGGAGGACTCTACAAAATCTCAGCGCTGGAGGGGCGGCGACTCGGTTTCTTGGGATTGCGTATAGAGCCTAGATCATTCGCTATGACGCAATGCATCAATCACTACCCTGAATGCTGACGAGTGTTCGCGGCGATTGGGGAAGTAGATGTGGTAGCCCGCAAAGGGCTGGCACCAATCCTCCATGGCCCGGACCAGGCTACCCTCGGCGAGCTCCCTGGCCACCATGTCCTCGGGTAGAAATGCCAATCCGCATCCTGCCACTGCAGCTCTCAAGATCGGGACGCTGCTGTTGAAGGTCCATTGCCCGTCGACACGCGCTTTCAGTTCGTGGCCATCCTTCTCGAAATCCCATTGCAGCAAGCTGCCATGGGTGGCGAGGCGGAGGTTGATGCAGTTGTGCGCGGCCAGATCTCCCGGCGTTTGTGGCGCAGGCCGTTTCTGGAAATACGTGGGTGATGCGATGACTGCCATACGCAGGCGAGGGCCGATCGCGACGGCAATCATGTCCTTGGCCACCTGGTCACCCAGGCGCACGCCTGCATCGATACGCTGCGCAACAATGTCGGACAGCGCATAGTCGACAGTGATTTCGACCTTGATGTCTGGATAGTCCGGGAGAACCTTCATCAGCTTCGGCCAGAGGATGTTGTTCGCGGCATGCTCGGAAGCAGAAATGCGCACACTACCTGCAGGGCTGTCGCGAAACTCGCTGACTGCGGCGAGCTCCATTTCTATCTCTTCAAACCGCGGTGCCATGGCCAGATACAGCCGTTGGCCTGCCTCAGTGGGTGAAACGCTGCGGGTGGTTCGCGTCAGCAATCGTACGCCAAGCCGGGTTTCCAGCGCGCGCATGGTGTGGCTCAAGGCCGACTGCGATATGCCGAGCTGGGCAGCGGCGCGGGTGAAGCTGCCTTCGCGAGCGATGATCACGAAGGCTTGGAGGTCGTTCAGGTTCGAGCGGGACATCGACGATGACCTTTTTTGAGCTGGCGTAGGTTCATGCCATGCAATCCTGTCCCACTGGATCGTATGGCATGTATTGTTCAACTGTAGGTTCGAAACTCAGAGCGTTCGAGCATAAAAAGCGGTCAATTTGCCGATTGCCGCGCTCACGTACTTGGGAACCCAGTACGTTTCAATGTGCGTCGCACCCTCAATGATGAACATTTCCTTGTCTTTTGCCCCGATAGCCTTGGGGAACGCATCCTGGGTCATGTACAGACTGTCGGCCTTGCTGCCGGCGATCATCAGCAATGGCTGATCAATCAGTTCGATCTGGTTGGTCGCGTCGAAGCGCATCAGATCCAGCAGGCTGCTGGTGGTGTACTTGAAGGTTGAGTTGGGGTGGGCGTGGGTTTTCCAGTAGTACTCGTAGCCTTGACGATACAGATCAAACGGGAGTTTTGCGATCTGCTCATCGGTCAGGTTGGCGTCACCGGAGTAGAGCACTTCGCCACCGGCTGCTTCCTGTGCGCGGGCGGCAGAGGCCTGCTGCAGACGTTGCGGGATGGTATCCAGCTGCGAATCGTTGTAACCATTGCGCCGCACCCGACCGGAATTGAACATGCTGACGGTCGCTACCGATTTGAAACGCTTGTCGGTTTCCGCCGCCGCCAAGGAGTAGCCCCCGCCGCCGCAAATACCCAGAAGGCCCAGACGGTTGCCATCGACCCCGGCGTACTGGGTGATGAAGTCGGCCATGCCGTGGATGTCTTCAATGCGATAGGCTGGCTTGTCGATACTGCGCGGCTGGCCACCGCTGGCACCCTGGTAGGCCGCATCTGCAGTAATGGTGATATAACCCTGCTCAGCCAGGCGCTGGGCATACAACCCGGCGACTTGCTCCTTCACGCCACCATTGGGGTGAGCGACCACCACGGTCGGGTAGCGCTTCTTTGGATCGTAATTGGCCGGGGTGTATACGTTCGCCGCGATAGCCAGGTCATTCAGCTTGTAGCTGACCGGGTGGATATTGACCTTGCCTGGCTCATTCTTCGTGAGGGCGCCCTCATACGCCAAGGTAAAGGGATTTTTCTTGTAATCGGCTGCGGCGGCTGGGCCCGCATACAAGCCGACCATGGCGGCCATGAACGTGGCCTTTACAATAGTGTTTCGCATGAATAAGCCTCTTGGGACGAAAACGCTTGGGTCAAAGGGGAAGTCAGTCCAGGTTTTTCTCGTTGAGGAACTTGGACACCAGGTCGGCGATCGCCAGGTTGTTCAGGTCCGACATGGGGAAATGGGTGTTGCCCTTGATGCCTATCTCAGGCAGGTGAATCAGCCGCACGTCGCCGCCATGTCGATTGACGGTATCGGCCCATGCCCGGGCCATCGCCAGGCGTGCACGCCAACTGTCTTGTGCAGGCAAGTCCACTGCGTGATCGGGGATGTTGTCGCCGTACAGCACAAGGATCGGGATGCGGGTGAGCGCCATGAACTGTGCCATCGGTACCGCTGCACCTTGCACCGTATCGAATGCACTGGGCATCGGCGCCGGGACTTCACCTTCGGGGAAGATAAAGCTGCTTCCCGGCTCGAAGGCCACGATTGCCTTGACTTTGTCGTTCTTGATCGCGGTCAGCCAGCCGGGCCCGCCTCCTTGCGAATGGGTGAACAGGATGCCGGGGCCGGTTCTTTGGAACACGGCCGACACACCGTCGGCAACCACGTTCATGTCGAATGGGCCGGTGTTAGGTGTCATCGCACGGAAGAACCGCTCCCGCGACTGTGCATCGCGGGCCATCTGCACACCGTCGAAATAATTGGGCCACAGCCCGATCCGGAACTGATTGAACCAGAGCTGTTCGTCGGGCGTGGGCGTGACGGTGGTCTCGACTGAGCTGCGCCCAGCACCACCGCGACGAGGCTGATCAATCAGGTACACACCGAACTGGCGTCGCAGAAAAATGTTCTGAAAGCCTTCGCGGCCATCTGCCGTGGTTTCCCAGGTTTTGGAAAACTGGCCTGCGCCGTGCCACATGATGATAGGGAGCTTTCGCGCGTTTGCCGGTATCTGGTAGAACGCATAGGCATGGTCACCGTGGTAAGTCTGGCCCGCAGGGTTCAAAGGCTTGCGCGGATCGAACGTGCCCGGCGCGGTAGTGACGATACCGCCGGCGGCGAAGCTGCCTTGTTGCGCAATCATCAGAGGGGCATTGCCGTTATTGGTACTTACTGACTGAGTTGAGCAGGCGGTAACCATGCTCAGCAGGGTAAGGCAAAGCAGTTTCCTTCTCACTGTCATGATCAGTCCTCCAAAGCAGCTAATGTCTGAGTAAGGGCGTTGTCTGCGCGTCTGGCCGCTTGTTCATTTCCAGCTTCCTCGAGCAGTGTGACCACCTGCCGCAGTTGCGATGCGCTCAACCCAACGCGCAGGCTGGCAGCCATATGGGAGCGCAGCTGCGGTTCTACGCCAGGCGTTGCCGCCAGTGCGCCGACGGTTGCCAGCTCTCTGCTTTGCCAATCAAGGTTGTCGCGCTCGAAGATATCGCCGAACAGATGGGCCTGAAGAAACTGGTTGATGACGGGGGCGAAATCAAATACCGGCCCTTTTACGGCGCCACCCGAAATTCGGGTCTGGTTTGCTGTACCGGCTTCCAACAAGGCATCACCTGTTGGTGCGCGATGGCTGGGCTCACGTCCAGGGTCATCCTGGATACCCCGCTGCTTGCGTGCCTCCACCACCTGCATCAACTCATTCAGGGCATTAAGGCTGCGCGGGAAGCCGACATACGCGTACAACTGCACAAGGATTTCCTTGCTTTCACTAATGGTCAGCCCTGCGTCCAATCCTCTGTTCAACGCTTCATTGAGCCTGGGCAGGTCACTGGTGGCCATGGCAGCTGCAATCCGGGGGATGGCCTGTTGTTTGGAAGAAAGTACGTTCGCAGTAGTTTGGCCTTGAGGGGCTCCACCTGTTGACGCGGTAGTTTGTGCCGCAAATCCAGGTGCCATGCCAACCCACAAGGTCAGGGCCAGTAAGCCCGTTAGCGAGCGGTTGTAGCGCGGAGCAATTGCTAATTTGTTTTTCATCATAAGGCTCTGTCCAAGGGGCTGTGTTCGCACAGCAGTCGGCGTAGGATGAAACGCTCAGAGCGTTCAGGCCTTGAGTGTTTCTGGGGACAGAGCCTAGTGAAGGTGAGGACAAGGAATAAGCCCATTAGTCCGCAAGCACTTATGGGTACAATTCATCAATCGTGAAATGGCTGCTCCTCCACGACTCGGTGAACAGCGGAAATTTCCTCCCGAAAGGTGGGTAAAACGCGCTAAACGAAGCGTTATAGCGCCTTACTCGGCAAACTTCGGTTCAGCGGCGGCGAAAACTTAACGATGAACTCTGAGTACATGTGACATATCCCGTTACTCTTTAAAGGTCCTTTGCTGGCGGACTCCCCGAGTATTCGATTTCTGAAACGTGTTCGCCCCAAGTGACCGTTTTACCGTTTTCGGCTTCAGAAATTGCGATGTGGGTCATGCCAGTTTTTCCACTTGCACCATGCCAGTGACGAACGTGCGGCGGAATCCAGACTATGTCCCCTGGGCGGATTTCCTGACGTGGTCCCCCCGCTTGCTGCACATAACCTACACCGGCAGTCACGATCAGCGTCTGGCCAAGGGGGTGGCTGTGCCAGGCTGTACGTGCTCCGGGCTCGAATGTCACTGTCCCGCCACCGATACGAGCCGGAGGGTCACCTTTGAACAGACCATCCACGCGCACGGCGCCCGTGAAATTTTCCGCAGCACCCTTAACCGATGACTGAGAGCCTGCACTGCTGATCCGAATTTCTTGGGACGACTCGGCTAAGCTTTCTCCGGCCAGTAGCGACAGCGCCAACAGTGGGGCGGTGATCATTTTTTTCATGTGGCTGGCTCCTGAAATCAAGGTCGTCAGCGCTGGCGCCATGCAGACGCAGCGCTGCTTCATTGGTCAAAGACCGGTCATCTTCAGTGCCGCCTCTGGAAGGCGCTCACCGCGGACTTGAATTTGAGCTATCTGCTCATCGATCAAATGCAGATCCCCAGCCGTGAGTTCCAGCCCGATAGCCCCGAGGTTCTCGTCCAGGCGATGCTGCTTGGTAGTCCCGGGAATCGGCACGATCCAGGGCTTTTGCGCGAGCAGCCAGGCCAATGCCACCTGCGCGGGCGTGGCGCCTTTTTGCTGAGCAACCCCTTTGACGACTTCGACTAGAGCCAGGTTGGCCTTGCGCGCCTCGTGGGAGAAACGAGGGACAACATTGCGAAAGTCCGACGCATCAAACTGGGTGTGCTCGTCTATCTTGCCAGTGAGGAAGCCCGCGCCCAGAGGGCTGAAGGGTACGAAGCCAATCTCCAGTTCCTGCAACACAGCAAGCAACTCATGCTCGGGTTCACGCCAGAACAGTGAGTACTCACTTTGTACTGCGGTCAGGGGTTGGATCGCATGGGCACGGCGAATGGTCTGGACGCCGGCTTCTGACAGCCCGAAATGCTTGATCTTGCCTTCAGCTATCAGCTGCTTGACGGTGCCAGCAACGTCTTCGATCGGTACTTGCGGGTCGACGCGGTGCTGGTAGAACAGGTCGATGCGGTCGGTACGCAGCCGCTTCAACGCGGCTTCTGCAACTGCACGAATATGTTCAGGCCGGCTATTGGTTCCGCCACCACGTTGACCAGTGACCAAGTCAATGTCGAAGCCGAATTTAGTGGCTATCACCACCTGATCGCGAATCGGTTGCAGCGCTTCACCGAGCAGGGATTCGTTACTGAAGGGGCCATATGCTTCCGCGGTATCGAACAGTGTGATACCGCTCTCATGCGCCTTGCGGATCAACGTGATCATGCTTTGCTTGTCGGCAGCCGGGCCATACACGGAGGTCATGCTCATGCAGCCAAGGCCCAGTGCGGACACTTCCAGGTTCTTGCCTAATTTTCGAGTCTTCATGGTCTACTCCTTCTGAAATTTTTCAAATTCGTCGAGTCAGCGCGAAAGGCGCTGTGCATTCATTTCGCAATACCGCTCTGGCTCACCCACGCATTGACGCGCTCCATGGTCTTGCGCTCCTGCGTGTCCTCCATCACGAAACCATCAACCACGCGGGCATTGGGCGCATGGCGTTCAAGCACTCGGCGGCTGTTGCCAAGCCCATAGCCCCCGTGGGTACTGAAGGGAATGATGGTTTTACCGCTCAGGTCGTGGGCAGACAGGAATGAGCGCACGATAGGCGGTAGCGTTTCGCCCCAGATGGGAAAACCGAGCAGAACGGTCTCGTAATGCGATATGTCCCGGACCTTGCTTTCCAGGGCAGGCTCAAAACCGCTGTCGCGCTCCTGTCGCGCCTTCTCCACCGTTTGCAGATAGTCTGCGGGGTACGGGTAGGCTGGAAGAATCTCGAAGATATCTGCCTGTAAACCTCGCTGGATAAGGCCCGCAACCACCCGCGTGTTACCCGAGCGAGAAAAGTACGCCACCAGTGTTCGAGATCGCGCGCGCTGTGGTTCGTTGCCATCTGGACCACTTGCCAGGGCCATGAGCGGTGCGCTTGCCAGCGCCGCTACCACCGTTCGGCGAAGTGGGTCGTGTTCATCACTCATCGCCATGCTCCGTTAGCGCCCGACCCGGGCCTTGAGGGATTCGGGATAACGCTCGCCGACGATGTGAATCTGTGCCAGCGCAGAATCAATGGCGCGTAGGTCGGCCTGGGTGAGGGCAATGCTCACGCTGTTCAGATTTTCTTTCAGGCGTTGCAGCTTGGTGGTCCCGGGAATGGGGACGATCCAGGGTGCCTGGGCAAGCAGCCAGGCCAGCGCAATTTGTGCAGGCGTTGCAGCTTTCTGCACTGCGATCTCGCAGATCAGCGTGACCAGTGCCTGATTGGCGTGCAGCGCCTCCTGGCTGAAGCGCGGCACGATGCTGCGGAAATCATCGCTGGCAAATGACCGATCGGCCGACACGGTCCCAGTGAGGAAGCCTTTGCCCAACGGGCTGAAGGGCACCAGGCCGATGCCCAGTTCTGCCAGGGTCGGCAGAATTTCCTGTTCCGGCGCGCGCCACCACAGCGAGTATTCACTTTGCAAGGCGGTGACAGGCTGAACCGCGTGGGCCCGCCTGATAGTCTGAGCACCGGCTTCGGACAGGCCGAAGTGCTTGATCTTACCCTCCCAGATCAGCTCTTTGACCACTCCGGCGACCTCTTCGATGGGGACGTTGGGGTCGACGCGGTGCTGGTAGAGCAAGTCGATGACATCTGTTTTGAGCCGACGCAGCGAGCCTTCTACAGCGACGCGGATGTGTTCAGGGCGACTGTTGAGAATCTGCTGTTTGTTGTCTGAGCCGAAGGTAAATCCGAACTTGGTGGCGATCACCACTTGGTCACGAACCGGCGCGAGCGCTTCGCCCAGGACCTGCTCATTGACGTAAGGGCCGTATACCTCTGCGGTATCGAAAAAGGTGACGCCCTGTTCGACAGCAGCGCGGATCAGCGCTACCGCCTGTTGCGTGTCGGTGGCTGGGCCATATCCGTGGCTAAGGCCCATGCAGCCCAAGCCCAAGGTCGATACCTCGAGCCCGCTGCCCAGTGTGCGCTTTTGCATTTTTCAGGTCTCCCGCTTTGGCTGGCAGCCTTGAGCGATTTGAGTCTCACAGAGTTGCGGCACTGCCGGTTGAGCAGGCTGCATGCGTTGTGAAAACAGTAGGCCACTGAGCAAGGCAAGACTAGACAGGTAAATCGGCAAAGAGTCATGAAGGGCATTCATCAGAGGTGCACTGGAATGCGTTAATGCATTGAGAACAGCTGTGCTGGTAAAAATTGATTATTAGCGCTCTTCGCTGCGTCACTGACTCAAAGGAATGAACACCCCGCTGGGGTCTCCGAGGTCTTTGTCTGCATTCGCACCCAAGGCTTGCAACTCCTGAACCAGAGCATCTGAAGAAACAGTGAACGACCAGTTTGTTGCTTCGGTGCTGGAACAAGGATCTGCTGCCAGCAATGTCTTCAGTCTGACAGTGTCCGGTAGCCACGCCATGAACCCATCGCCTTTCAGCGCGGTATGGGCGATGCCCAGCTCGGTGCAGAGCCAGACTTTTCGAGCGGCATCTGCACGGTCGGCAGCTCGAGATGCTTCCACCAGCCGCGCTGTTTCAGCGTCGAGTCGTCCGTCCTTGCAGATCAGCTCCGGACCGCGCTCCCACACTTCTGAGGGGCAATCCTTCAGCCTGCTGTCCAGTACAACATGTGGGTTGATCTCGGCTGGATAGATACGGCAGACCAAAGGTCTGCTCTCGTAAATCCCGCAGGAATTGTCATTTCGCAAGAACTGACAGCGATCAGGATTAAAGGCAGCGAAAGTGGCAGTGACATAGGCTTGTGTGTGGCCAGCATTCACCAGATGAGAGCGTTTGGACGAATGTTGGAACTGGACGGGGGCTACACCGTAACCGCTGCGAAGAAATCCTTCGGTCAGGATGATGATCTGACCGCCTTCGTTGACCCATCGTATGGATTCCTCAAGCGTAAGGGGGACATGATGACCGTGACAGCATCGTCCGCAGCCGTTGCAGGAGAAATGCAAGGGCATGTTAATTCCGTTGGTAAGTGCACTGTCGGGGGCTGTGGCGCGGTCAGTAGCAGCAGACATGGTTCAGTCTCAAGCTGAAAAGTTTATTGGAAAATTATGAGATCTTACCGGTTGCTGTTGCAGTGGATTAAGTGAAATCTAGCATACGGTCATGAGCATTGCTCATGTATTGGTTGGGCAATCATCTAACACTTTACGAGACTTTATAAGGGGCGGCATGTTACTGGTGAGGGCTGCTCATCACGGCATGCTGAATTAACCGTCTAATCAATTCCAATCATTCAGCTAACATGGTGAGTGTTTTTGTCAGTGAAGAGCATAGTGCTGAGGTGTAATTAAATTTTGTTGCATTTTGTTTCTTGTGTCCCATGCGTGTGATAAAAAGTGGAGTAAGCGAAATGGCAGGGTTAAGAACTAATTTTATTTCAATGGCCTTGGTGGTAGGCGCCTCATTCTCGGGGTCGGTGATTGCTGCCACGCAAGAGCAGGCCCAGGAGCGGGGCAGCAAACCCGTTGTGCTGGTTGTGGGCGCCAGTGGCACCATCGGTCAACCCGCTGTAGAGGAGTCATACCGAAATGGGTATGAGACCAGGGCGCTGGTGCGCGACCCCGATCAAGCGCGTCTTTTTCCCAAAGGAGTCAAAGTCGTCGTTGGCGATTTGACTCGCCCAGAGACACTCCATGAAGCGGTAGCCGGGGTTACTGGCATCATCTTCACGCATGGTATCCGCGGCAATGACCCTGAGGGTGCCGAAGCGGTCAACTACGGTGCAGTGCGCAATGTTTTGAGCGTTTTGACAAAGCCCGCTCGGATTGCCCTGATGACTACTGTCGGCGTTACCAAGCCCACTGTCGGGCATGACTGGAAGCGCCGCGGAGAACGGCTTGTTCGCGCGAGTGGCCTGCCGTACACCATTATACGTCCCGGCTGGTTTGACTATAACGGGGCCAATGAGCACCGTCTCGTGTTACGCCAGGGTGACGAGCACTGGTCCGGTTCTCCGTCTGATGGTGTGATTGCGCGCTCGCAAATCGCTCAGGTTCTGGTCGCGTCTTTGACGTCCGCTGAGGCGAATCGCAAAACCTTCGAATTGGTGGCCGAGCAGGGCGCAGCCCAAGCAGATCTTGCTCCGCTCTTTGCTGCGCTTCCGGCGGATCCTGCTGACAGTTACGATGCTATTGGCGATAGGAACAACTTGCCGCTTTCGCAAGAGCCAGCGTCAGTTGCCAAGGAGTTGGAAACCATGCGTGGACGCTTTGCTGATTGAGGGCAGATAAATGAACTGTGTCGCCGACATTTCCTCTGCTCGTTCAGGTATGTCAACCAGGCGCGTTGGGGATGCGGCGGCTTGGATTTGGCTTTTTTACCGCGTCGTGAATTAATAAATCATTCAGCAAATATCAGGTTTGTAGCTAGGCTGCTGGCTCGGAAAGCTACAGATGTTCAATGCACCTAAACGTGCAGGGAAATGCCTCGTAATGACAGAAATAGTTTCCATCGCTGGGGCGATTAGATCGCGCTCCCGGTTATTCAATTGGCTGGCTCACTTGGTTCAAGTTAATCCCAACGAAATCGCTGCGGTTGCGTGGTCTTGGCTTTATATATTTTCGATTTTTCTTGCGTATTACGTTCTTCGTCCGATCCGCGATGAGCTGGGAGTTTCCGGCGGCGTAAACAACCTGCCTTGGTTGTTTACCGGAACGCTGCTCGCCATGATCGTCGTCAGTCCATTGTTTTCCTGGCTCGTGAAGTGTTGGCCGCGGGAGAGGTTTATCGCCGTCGCTTATCGGTTCTTCATGCTGAACCTCGCGCTGTTCGTCGTGCTGCTGAGTAATGCCGGCGTGGAACAACAGGTTTGGATAGGTCGAGCGTTTTTCATCTGGGTATCTGTTTTCAACCTTTTCGTCATCTCGGTCTTCTGGTCATTCGTGGTAGATGTATTTAATGGCGAACAAGCGAAGCGGTTGTTTGGTCTGCTCGCAACCGGTGCAACGCTGGGTGGCCTTGCGGGATCTGCTCTGACATCGGGACTGGTAGACGTCTTGGGCCACAATTGGCTGGCGGTGATTTCCATAGCGCTGCTGGAAGTGGCTGTCCTGGCGACGCGCCGATTGTCGATGATCAGTGATGCATTCAAGCGTCCCTTGGAGCAAAGGGATGAGGGGCAGCCACTTGGCGGCAGTGTGCTTGCGGGCATTTTGCGCACTTTCCGCTCACCCTATCTGATAGGCATTTCACTGTTCATCCTCTGCTACTCCGCTACCTCTACCATTTTGTATTTCCAGCAGGCGTCAATTGTTGAGAGCAACTTCACAGATCGCGCTGCTCGAATTGCGTTTTTCGCCAACATCAACCTTTGGGTGAATGGTTTGACGCTCGTCATTCAGCTCTTTATGACGGGTCGGATCATGGGCTGGATAGGCGTCACATTCACACTGTGCGCGCTCCCGCTGATTAGCATGTTTGGCTTCGCCAGCATGGCTGCCTTTCCCACTCTAGCCGTCTTTCTAGTACTGCAAGTGGCACGGAACGTAAGCAATTACGCGTTGACCAGACCAGCGCGCGAGGTGCTCTTTACAGCCGTCACGCGAGAGGATCGCTACAAGACCAAAAATTTCATCGACACGGTGGTGTACCGCAGCGGAGACCAGATAGCAGCTTGGGGGTATGCTGGATTACTGGCCATCGGCCTGAGCTTCACGGCCATCGCCATGCTCGCGGTCCCCTTGTCCGCATTGTGGCTCGCCCTTGCTTTCCTGCTGGGGCGCACGCAGCGCAAGTGGGAACAACAACAGCAAGCGCCGGTTTCATGAGTTGTGCTCATTGATCTTTGCGGATTCCAGTGCCTAATCGAAGCATCACCTGGCTGATATATTACAAACCTTTCCTGAACTCTTCGAACCTCATGCCTACCTGTTGGCCACATTGCTACAGGCCATGCGCTGTTATCTGTCATACCTGAAAAGAGGCCGGGCACCATGAACCCGCTTTCCCGTAATCAATGGGGGATTCTCCTCGTCATCCTGTGCAGCTACCTGATGATTGTGTTGGATACCTCCGTCGTCATTACTGCACTTCCGAATATCCGGCAGACATTTGCCATGAGTACCGCCAGCCTGTCCTGGGTTCAGAATGCCTACACCTTGGCGTTTGGTGGCTTCCTTTTGCTGGGCGCTCGAGCAGGCGACATGCTGGGGCGGCGGCGTATGTTCATCAGCGGCTTGGGCATTTTCATGGTCGCTTCGTTGTTGGTCGCTCTGGCGCAAGAGCAACTGTTGCTTATCACTGCAAGGGCGCTTCAAGGCGTGGGGGCTGCCATTCTCGCGCCTTCCTCATTGGCACTGCTGCTGGTCAACTTCGAAGGCAATCAGCGCACGCGCGCCATCGCTTGGTACGGCGCGACGGCAGGTGTGGGGTCAAGCATAGGTTTGCTGATTGGGGGCCTGCTTACTGAATGGGCATCGTGGCGTATCGGCTTCCTGATCAATGTTCCAATAGGGCTGGTGTTGGTGCTAGGGACGCTGCGCGCCGTGCGGGAGACATCAGTGAACACCAGCACACTGGACGTGGCCGGAGCGCTGTTGTCGACAGCCGGTATGACCTGCCTGGTATTCGGCATAGTCCGGGCAGCATCAACCGGGTGGGGCGACCAAGCGACGGTCATCGCGCTCTTGGCGGGTGGTGCCATGCTGTTACTGTTCGGCTTCCACGAGGCGCGGATCGGCGATCCGATTCTGCCGCTGCGGCTCTTTCAACATCGGGTACGGGCCGGAGCGTATGGCGCTCGGTTATTGTTCCTGGGCGCAATGATGAGCTTCTATTTTTTCACTACTCAGTACCTGCAGGAAGTACTCGGCTTCACCGCGAGCGAGGCGGGATTGGCTTTCCTGCCGACCACCTTGGCAAACCTTGCAGCCGCATTGGCGATACCTCGACTCACCCGTCTGTTCGGTAACGCCGCGTTATTGGCCAGCGCCGTCGCACTGGGTGTTGTCGGTATGATCTGGCTGTCGGGCATCTCTGCTGATACCCAGTATGCTGCACTGTTGCTGCCATTGGTGTTGATCGGCTTGAGCCAGGGGGCGAGCCTGAGCCCCCTGACCGCAGCGGCAATGACGGACGTGGAAGGTCGGGATGCGGGCGCTGCATCGGGTTTGGTCAACGTGAGCCATCAGCTCGGTGGGACTTTAGGGCTGAGCGTTTTGACCGTAGCGTACAGTTATGGTGCCCAGTCATCGGACGCCCTGATGAGGATCTCAAACGGGATTTCTGCTGCCTACAGCTGGAGCGCAGTGATGCTGGTCATGGCCTTGATGATGGTACTCGCCCTTATTGTGCGCCAAGGCCCTGCGCCATCACCTGCCTTGGAGGAACAACCCTGATGTGCTCGTCATCCACAATGAGTTCAGCTGACAACGGCCTCCAGTTCAGGTTTATCCGTCCGACGGTGGCAGGCGATCGAGAAACTTGTCCAAGGTGATAGGGTACTCCCGTACCCGCACTCCTGTGGCGTTGTAGACGGCATTGGCGATTGCTGCTGCCACACCGGAAATGCCAAGCTCACCCACCCCTTTGGCTTTCATTGGCGATGAGTAAGCATCCACTTCGTCGATGAAAATCACCTCTTGATGCGGGATGTCGGCGTGTACCGGAACTTCATATCCTGCAAGGTCATGATTGACAAAGAAGCCGTAGCGTTTGTCGACAACCAGTTCTTCCATCAGCGCGGCGCCTGCCCCCATGGTCATCGCCCCGATGACCTGGCTTCTTGCCGTCTTGGGGTTGAGGATGCGGCCTGCGGCGCACACCGCCAGCATACGGTCGATACGGACTTCACCGGTTGCAGCATCGACCCTGAGCTCAACAAAGTGCGCACCGAATGTTTGGTGCTCGCGTTGCTCACGAGCCTCACCAAACTCAAGGGTATCTTCGCTCACCAACTCGCCTTGCCGAGCGGCGTCGGCAAGGCTCATAACCTTGTCGCTATCGCTTACTTGCCCGTCTGAAAACTCAGCCGTGTTCGGATCCACACCAAGTTGCCGAGCGACAAGTGCCCTCAACTTCATGCACGCGGCGTACACACCTGAAGCAGAGGAGTTGGCGCCACGTTGGCCTGCAGAACCCGCTGACAATGGGAATTCAGAGTCGCCCAGGCGCACGACCACTTTATCGATGCTGACCCCCATCGTCTCAGCCGCTGTCTGGCCCAGGATGGTGTAGCTGCCAGTGCCTATGTCCGTCATGTCTGTCTCGACGATCACAATGCCATTTTCGTTCAGGCGCACCCTCGCTGCGGAATTTCTGATCGGATTACCACGAATGGCGGAGGCCATGCCCATCCCGATCAACCAGCGACCTTCGCGCCGACTCGCTGGAACAGGGGAGCGCTTGCTCCAGCCAAAGTGCTGTGCACCGACGTCCAGGCACTTGACCAGCTCACGTGTGGTGAAGCGCCGTGATGGGTCGCCTGGGACGGTTTGGGTATCATTGAGCTTGCGCAACTGCACCGGATCCATGTTCAAGGCCACGGCCAGTTCGTCCATGGCTGCCTCAAGCGCCATCATTCCAGAAGCCTCACCAGGTGCACGCATTGCGTTACCTTCCGGTAAATCCAGGATGGCCAGACGCGCTCGGGTCATTCGATTGGCGCCGGCATACAGCACTTGGGTTTGCGTAACGGCTTTTTCGAACGGCCCTCCCGGTAAGTTACCGGACAACGTTTCGTGCCCGATGGCGGTGATAACTCCCTGAGCATCTGCGCCCAGGCGCACGCGCTGGATGGTGGCGGGGCGATGGGTGGTGTTGTTGAACATCAACGGGCGGGTGAGAGCCACTTTCACTGGCCTGCCAATTTGACGGGACGCCACCGACGCAAGTACGGCGTCTGCCAGCACCGATGCCTTACCGCCGAACCCGCCGCCAATGTAGGGTGATAACAGCCGAATCCTATCCGGGGCTACGCCGAGAATCTTCGAAAGGTCGCGCTTGCTCCAGGAAAGTAACTGTATCGAGCACCAAAGTGTGAGGTGATCGCCGTTCCAGCGTGCGATGGCTGCATGAGGCTCCATCATTGCGTGCGCTTGGTCGGGAGTGGTGTAGGTGACGTCGATCTGGGCCGGCGCCTGGGCGAAGGCTTGCTCGAACTGACCGAGATCCGTGTCTTGGCCACCTTCAGGCACCACCGCGCTTGTGCGTGCTGCGGCGAGGTCGAAGCGCCCATCGGATCTTACGTAATCAACCTGGATGAGCTGCGCGGCTGATCGAGCTTGCTCGAATGTTTCGGCTACCACCAGCGCGATAGCTTGGTGGTAATGGTCGATCTCAGGGCCTCCAAGCGCCCTGGCGGCGTTGAACTCGCTGGTTCCAAGGGAGCCGGCGTTGGCTGCGGTAATAACCGTTATGACGCCCGGCGCTTCTAGCGCTTCGCCAACTTCAATGCCAGTGATGCGACCTTTGCCGATGCCTGCACCTAGAACGTAACCATGGACGGCGTCAGGTACTTGCTCATGATTTTCGTAGGCGTAACGAGCGCTTCCGGTAACTTTCAACGGACCATCGATTCGGTCCAGTGGCTTACCGATGACTTTCAGCTGATCTATCGGATTGAGACCGGCAGGTTGATCAAACTTCATGAGTGCACCTTCACCTGTGACAGGGCCGAAGCCAATGTACGCTCAACGAGCAGGACCTTGAATGCGTTGTGAGGGGAGGGTGTGGCACCTTCCAGCAGTGTTTCGGTGACTCGCTTGTAGCCCTCTGGCATCAGGGCTTCCGCTGCTTCAACCCGCCAAGGCTTATGCGCTACACCCCCCAGCGCAACTCGCCCCGTGCCATCGCTTTTCATTACTGCCGCCACTGAGATCAGTGCAAAGGCATAGGAAGCGCGGTCGCGGACTTTGTAGTAGACGTGCTCGCCACCGAGGGGCCGGGGCAGCCTTACTGCTGTCACCAACTCGTCAGCATACAAAGGCGTTTCGATGTTTGGCGTGTTGACGGGGGAGCGATGGAAGTCGGCGATCGGAATGGTCCTTGCTTCACCGTTGGCGCGAACCGTTTCGACTGTGGCATCCAACAGACGCATGGCCACGGCCATATCGCTCGGGTGGGTGGCAATGCAGCTCTTGCTGGTACCGATGATCGCCAATTGGCGGTCGAAACCGCCGATTGCCGCACAACCGGCTCCGGGCTGACGTTTGTTGCAGGGCATGTTTGTATCGTAGAAATAAGGGCAACGCGTGCGTTGCAGCAAATTGCCGGCCGTTGTAGCCATATTGCGCAGTTGTCCAGACGCACCTGCAAGTAGCGCCTTGGCGAGGACTGCGTAGTTCTTCCTCACTCGTGCGTCCGCCGCCAGCGCTGTATTACGCACCAGTGCACCGATCCTCAGCCCACCGTCTGGGGTGTCCTCAATAGAATCGAGGCCCAGTCCGTTCACATCAATTAGATGAACGGGTGTTTCGATTTCAAGCTTCATCAGGTCTAGCAGGTTGGTACCACCGGCGATGAAGCGTGCACCGTCGAGCTGTGCGGCTAAGGCGGTGGCTTCTGCAGGGGTGTTGGCTTTCAAGTAATTGAACGGCCTCATATCGCCTCCTGCGCAACGTCCATGATTGCCTCAACGATGTTCGAATAGGCACCGCAGCGGCAGATATTGCCGCTCATACGCTCCTGAATTTCACGGGCAATCAGCCTAGGCCCTGCGGTTAGATCTACGCTGACATGGCTGGGGATGCCGGCACGTATCTCTTCAAGTACGGCTACCGCAGAACAGATTTGCCCGGGGGTGCAGTAACCGCACTGATAGCCGTCATGCTTGATGAAGGCGGCTTGCATGGGGTGCAGATTCTCGACGGTGCCGAGACCCTCAATGGTTGTGATGCTGGCGCCCTGATGCATGATGGCGAGCGTCAGGCACGAATTGATGCGCTTGCCGTTGGCCAGGACCGTACAAGCGCCGCACTGCCCGTGATCACAGCCCTTTTTCGTCCCCGTCAGGTGCAGATGATCGCGTAGCGCATCAAGGAGCGTTGTCCGCGTGTCGACTTCCATGGAGTGGGAGTTACCATTGATCTTGAGCGCGACTTGAGCCTTGTTTGGCTTGGTGTAATTGGCAGCGCTGGCCTCCACACAGAGGAAAGGGGGCAGGGCAATTGCTGCGGATGTCACGATACCGACGATAAGTAATGTACGCCTGCTGAGTAATAATGTACTGGCTTCGTCCATAGTGAGTGTCCCTATCGAAAGCGGTATGATCAGCGGCTGTTTGGCTCGCTCAGAACGCTTATCTGAATATGATGCGCTCATTCATGGGCGCCTGAGACAGATGAACTTAGCGTCGGGTCTACCTTGTGACTATGCCGCTAGAGCGCATAGGAATATGAGTGCTACTCATCAATCGTCATTGCCCCTTGAATCCGACGGCATTTTCGATGAGGAGCTGCAGGCATGGATACATTGAGTAACGATTTGCCTAAGAATTTGCGACTTCTCAATAACTTCTGGTGGTGAGGTTGCGATTCGCGGGATGTTTACCCTTTCACCCTAAAGTGCAGAAGTGCAAAATTTCTAGCGACTTCAACGCTTCTTATCGTTTATTCTAGTGCCACTTTTACCTACTTTTGGAACAGGGATATAACCTATGTCACGTTTGGTCGAATTCCGTCAGCTCGAGCAGAAGCTGGCAGCGCAGCTCGCTGAATTGGAAGCCCTGAAAGGCAGCTCTGAACTAAAAGCTGAGATCGCGTTTGAGGAAAAGCTTCGTGCGCTGTTGGCAGAATATGGCTTCAGCCTACGTGACGTGATCAACATCCTGGACCCTCAAGCCAATGTGAGGCCGTTGTCTCCCTCAGCTCCAGCTAAGTCGCCTCGCCGTGAGCGTCAGGTGAAGGTTTACAAAAACCCACACAACGATGAGATCATTGAAACCAAGGGTGGCAACCACAAGCTACTTAAAGAGTGGAAGGCTAAATACGGTGCGCAGGAGGTCGAGTCCTGGTTGGCCAACTGACGGGGTAGGTCGAACATGCCTCCCGCCCGGAGGCTCTTGCATTCAGGCGAGCTTAAGACATGGCTTGCACAGTGGCTAATCGGCGCGCAGCGCTGCGATGACCAGACGTACTGCTAATGAAGACTGGCGTCGGCTTGCGTAGTAGGCATGGTGGCCAGTAAAAGTCGGGAACCAATCTGCAAGCACCCAGCTCAGTCGACCGGCCTGCACATCGGCTTCTACAAGCGCTTTGGGCAGATACGCCAAGCCGAAGCCTTTCAACGCCGCATCCCGCATTTGATAGGCATTGTTGAACACCAACTGGCCGCTCACTTTCACCTCGATGTTCTCGTTGCCCTTGCTCAACTCCCAAGGCATGAGCACTTCTTTGGTGGGCAATCGCAGGTTTATGCAGTTGTGCGCGGTCAGGTCGGATGGCTTCGTTGCTGCAGGCCTTCCTTTCAGGTACGCGGGTGCGCCCACCACGGCCAGTGTTTCATCGGGCGCAATGCGTACCGCAATCATGTCTTTCTCTAGCTGATCCCCCAAACGCACGCCAATGTCGTAACGTTCCGCCACGATGTTAACCAGGCCATAGTCATTGATGAGTTCTATGTGCAGTTCAGGGTGCTCACCCAGAAGGCTTTGAATCTTTGGCCAGACGTATTGGTTGGCCGCGTAGTCGGTAGCGGAAATGCGTACGGTGCCTACCGGCTTGTCACGCAACTCGGCCACGGCCAACAGTTCTGCCTCTATCTCCTGCAGCTTGGGCGCCACCGAATCCAGTAATCGCTGCCCAGCCTCAGTGGTGGACACGCTTCGGGTGGTGCGTGTGAGCAGCAGCATTCCGAGTTTGCTTTCGAGCGCAGTCACGGTCCTGCTCAGCGAGGACTGCGAAACCCCTAATTGAGTAGCCGCTTTGGTGAAGCTTCGTTCGCGCGCCACCGTCAGGAGCGCGACAAGATTGTTCAGGTCGGGAGTGGTCATTTATTCTCCGCTGCATAAGTGTAAGTACATTTTGCCGCCTAGTACTAAGTTGAGGGAAGCACTAGATTGATTCGCACGGCGTTAAATTGGTCCGATCTGTGGCCAAGCCTTCACGAATCAGCGAGTGTGCTATGAGCAGTTCAGACCAAACAATTATCCGCAGCGGGACCAAGCCTTCGATCAAAGGCCCTGAAAACTGGTTTACCGGGTCAGTGCGTATCGACAACCTTTTCCAGGCGGCTGAGCCGGGCAGGGCGACCGGCGCCATCGTTACCTTCGAACCCTCTGCACGCACTCACTGGCATGCACACCCATTGGGCCAGACGCTGATCGTCCTGACGGGGGTGGGTTGGACTCAGTGCGAAGGTGGGCCGCGGACAGAGATCCGCGCTGGCGATGTGGTTTCCTGCGCATGCGGCAAGCGGCACTGGCATGGCGCCGCTGCAACCACCGCGATGTCACATTTCGCAGTGACCGAAACACTCGATGGCAAGAACACCGACTGGATGGAGCCAGTGACTGACGACCAGTACCTGAACGGCCCGCTCGTTACCGAGTGAATCGTCGGGGTGATGGCTCCCTGGAGTACGCCCGGCAGGTTTTCATTACACCGTCACTGGGGCGTGGAACCGCCCACCAGCAATTGCTGCACCAACCATTGCCCGGCGGGGCCCAAGGCTCGTCGGCGCGACCAGGCAACATCCATCGCGACTCTGCGTGGGTAGCCGGCCACGGGCAATTCCACCAGGCCACTGCCGAAGCGCGCCACCAGCGCCCTGGGCAGTTCCGCCCAGCCATAGCCGCGCACCGCGAACTCCAGCAGGGTCAGGTAGTCCGGCGCCGACCAGGCCTGGCCGCGCCCGTGGTGCAGGCTCGGCGCGTAGGTCCTGATGTATAGCTGACGCTCGTTTTCCAGGTGCTGTGGCTGCACGCCAGGCTGTTTTGCCAAGGCGTGGCCTGTGCTGACGTAAACGGCGAATTGCGCATGTTCCGGCAGGCGTGCCACGGCGATGTCGGCCGGGTAGCGCTGCTGCGCTGCAAGAATGCCGATCTGCGCCATGCCCTGCTGGATCAGGTCGATAACGTCGGCGTCTTCCGAAGGCCCGCAGCGCAGTTCGGTGTGCGGATAGCTGGCAGCGAAGCCACCTATCACCGCGCCTTGAAAGGTCACGCTGTAACTGTCGGACATCACCACCGACACCAGCGGCTCTACCTGTTCGGCCAGCCTCACCGCCAGCGCATCGAGCCGGGCGCTGGCATCGAGGATCGCCTCGACGTGGGTCAAGACCTGGCGGCCGGCCTCATTCAGGGTGGGGTGGCGGCCTGCACGGTCGAACAGTTCGCAACCTATGTCAGCCTCGAAGTTGGCGATTGCGATGCTGATGGTCGACTGGCTCTTGCGCAGTTTGCGCGCTGCGGCGGAAAACGAGCCAAGGGCTGCGGCTTCGACAAAGGCAACGAGGGCTTCAGGTGAGTAGCGCACAGGTATTGATAAAACCGATAGGAGATATGTCGCGAGTATCAGTTCCATCAAAGAAAATGTGAAGCACAAGTTCACTACTGGATGGAAAATGCCGTGAAAAAAGTCTCTTTTACCGAGCGCCTGGTCCATGCCATCGGCTATGAAGTGTTTGCCGTGCTGCTGTGCGCGCCGCTTTTGTCCTGGGTGATGGACAAGTCGTTGGCAACGGCCGGTGGCCTTGCGGTCACCCTGTCGCTGATCGCGATGGTGTGGAACATGCTCTACAACGCGCTGGTCGACCGTTGGGTGTGTACCGCACGCATTCACTGGAAGGCCGCGGCACGCTTTGCCCACGGCCTGGGTTTCGAGTTGGGGCTGGTGGTGTGGTGCCTGCCGGTGGCGGCCTGGATGCTGGATATCTCGCTTTGGCAGGCGCTCATGGTTGAGCTGGGCTTCTTCGTGATCATTTTGCCCTACACCGTGCTGTACAACTGGGCATTCGACCGGCTTCGGCACTTGATAACGCAGCGCTGGGCCGCCGCCTGAGCAGACAAACGAGCAAGACGCATCAGCCTGTGAGAGGATGTTCGCCAACCCAGCCATAAGGCCAGACAGGACCCCGAACACAAGCCTGATGAAGACGCCAAAACGAATCGAACCGCTGATTGAAGACGGACTGGTCGACGAAGTACTGCGACCCTTGATGAGCGGCAAGGAAGCAGCCGTCTACGTGGTGCGTTGCGGCGCCCAGGTACGGTGCGCCAAGGTCTATAAAGAGGCCAACAAACGCAGTTTCCGCCAGGCCGCCGAGTACCAGGAAGGGCGCAAGGTACGCAACAGCCGCCAGGCCCGGGCGATGGCCAAGGGCAGCAAGTACGGCCGCAAGGAAGCCGAGGATGCCTGGCAGAACGCTGAAGTGGCGGCGTTGTTCCGCCTGGCCAATGCCGGTGTGCGGGTGCCCAAACCCTATGATTTCCAGGATGGCGTACTGCTGATGGAGCTGGTGACCGACGCCGATGGCGATGCGGCCCCGCGCCTTAACGACGTTCACCTGGAGGCTGATGAGGCGCGTGAGTACCACGCCTTCGTCATTCGCCAGATCGTGCTGATGCTGTGTGCCGGCCTGGTGCATGGCGACCTGTCCGAATTCAATGTGCTGCTGGGCCCCGATGGCCCGGTTATCATCGACCTGCCGCAGGCGGTGGATGCCGCCGGCAACAACCATGCCTTCAGCATGCTGCAGCGTGACGTGGCGAACATGGCCCACTATTTCGGGCGCTTTGCACCGGAGTTGAAGGACACACGCTTCGCCCAGGAAATGTGGGCGCTGTACGAGGCAGGTGAACTGCGTGCGGACAGCCCGTTGACAGGCGAATTCGAGGATGATGAGCATGTCGCGGACGTGGGCGGAGTGATGCGCGAAATCGACGCGGCCCGCCTGGATGATGTCCGCCGCCGAGCTGCGCGGACAGAAGCCGAGCATGGGCCGGTCAAGGGCGAAGAACCGCCGCCGCCCTGGCTGCAGTAATCTGGCATGTGTGCTGGCCCTATCGCCGGCTTGCCGGCGATAGGGCCAGCCAAGTGGTGATGAAGATGCTGATCGCAGCGGCTCAGTGTGACAGCAGTACGGGCATTTGAAGCGCTTGCAGAACCCCATGGGTAGCGCCACCCAGGATGAATTCTTTCAAGCGCGAATGACCAAAGCCGCCCATGACCAACAGATCGGCGCCGGCGGTGAGTGCTTCTTGCTGCAGGCACTCAGCGATCGCGCGCCCGGCCAGCTTCACGCTCAGCGGCCGAGCGTTCAGGCCTCTGTGCTGTAAAGCGTGTGCCATGTCCTGCGCAATGGCGCCGTGCTCGAGTGGTTTTTCCCCCTGCACGGTCAGAACCGTGATCAGCATGTCTGAGCTAATCAGATTCGACGCGTCAGCCAGCGCTCGCGCCGCGACGCGGCTGCCGTCCCAGGCCAACGCCATGTGCCTAACAGGCTGGATGGGCAAAGAGGGAACGAGTACGCATGGTCTGCCAGCGCCGAAAATCACCGACTCTGCCAGCTCCTGAATGACTGGCTTGTCGACTGCCCATGGCAGGATGGCCAGGTCGAAATACCTTGACGCTTCTGCAGCCGCGGTACCCGTCAGGCCCGGCACCACTTCTCTGGTGGAGAATTCCACACTGCTCTGGCCGTGTTCAAGGCCGCTCACCATGGCCTGCAGCGCTTTGCACTGGCTTCTACTGTTGCTTTCGGTTGTTCGAATCATCTCGGGGATATTCAGGAGTGTGCTGCCAACTGATGGCGAAAGGTAGGGGATCCTTACCGAAAAGGTCATGACATGCAGGTCGTACCCCAGCGCGATGGCCAGCTGTACACCGGCTGCCACAGCGTCCTCGGGGAGCACATCCGGATAGGTGATCAATGGCATGTAAGCCAGATGAAAATTCGACATGTCCGACACCTTCAGCTGTTGCGAGGCGATGCGCGGTAAGCCAGGCGTCTAAGGCACGCCGGCGACTGGCAGTTCAGTGAGGTGAGGGCTGCCCGGGTAACCCAGTTCCAGGGCCATCAGCGCAGGCATGTCCAGAATCTCCACCAGCCGGCCATGCAGGTTGACGATACCCAGGGCGCGCAAGTGGGCGACCGAGCGGCAGATGGTTTCCAGGCGCAGCCCCAGGTAGGACGCCATGTCCTCGCGCGACATGCGCAGCATGAAGCCATGGGAGGAATAGCCACGGCTGACAAACCGTCGGGACAAACTCAGCAGAAAACTGGCCAGCCGCTGCTCGGCAGAAAGGTTGCACAGCATCAGCACGCGCTCATGCTCGCGGATGATTTCCCTGCTCATCAGGCGGTTCAGGCTCTGCTGCAGCGTAGGGAAATCACGCGCCAGAGCCTGCAGCCGATGGTAAGGGACGGGGCAGACTTCGCTGTCTTCCAGGGCAATGGCATCACAGACATGGTGCTCGGTGGCAATGGCATCGAGCCCCAGTACGTCGCCCGGCATCCAGAAGTTGATGATCACACCCTGGCCTTCGGCATTGTTCAGGTTGGTCTTGAAACTGCCTGAATGCACCGCATACAAGGCACTCAAGGGTACATTGGCATTGAACAGCGCAGCTCCCTTCCTGATGCGGATGCGCGGGCCTATCAATGTATCCAGGCTAGTGCTGTCGCGTAGGGGCAAACCCGTGGGCAAGCACAAGCCGTTGACCCGGCACTCGTTGCAACGGGATGCCAGTGGTTTCAAATGAATGGGCGGCGGCGTGCGCACCTGCACAGGCTGGCTGAGCAGCTGAGCGTCGATCAGGCCCGACATTTCAGGCCTCCTTCGCAGGTCTGAGAGCGACGGTGGCGATCTTGTTCAGTGAATGAGGCGCATTGAGGCGGGCAGTCAGCACGCCCAAAAACTGTTCGGCTTCTTTGGGTGTTTTGAAACTCACCCGCCACTCGTCCATGTGGACCCACCAGCGGCTGTCATTCGCGCTTTTCTCGACGTAAACGTTCATCGGAACCTCCAGTGCCTGCATGCGCAAGCAATAGCTATTGATTCGAGGTGCAATGGCGTCCATGTCGGCAGCGAGGCTAGGTACAGCGTGCGCCCAAAAAACCGATAAGTCTTGATCCGTGTCAATTACCCGGTAAGCGCTAACAGCCGCTGGTCGGCTCGCTTGCACTGTTGACAAACATCAAACCGGGCAGCCCCCGGCGGCAGATCATCGAGGTACTCATCGACCCCGCAGAGGTGTGCCATGACCAACCCGCAAAGACTTCTTCTCATCGCATCGCCCCTGATGCGCCGCACACCGGTCTATGACCGTGCAGCGGCGCTGGCCAAAGCCAAGGGCATGCCATTGCACATCGTCGCCTTTGACTACCTTGAGGGCCTGGCCACCGCCGGCCTGGTCAACGAGCAGGCCTTGGCGGTCATGCGCGAGGGCTATGTGCAGCAACACCGTGAATGGCTGGAAACCCAGGCATTGTCGATGCGCCGCAATGGCGTGACGGTGACCACCGAGGTGTTGTGGGTTCAGCACCCGCTGGACGAGATTGAGGTGCATCTGCGTGAGCAGCCGTTCGCCATGCTGATCAAGGGGCTCGAGCATGAACCGTGGTGGATGCGAGCCATGTTCACCTCGCTCGACGTGCAGTTGCTGCGTGACACCAGAATTCCGCTGCACCTGGTACACAACGCCAGCAATGCCCTGCCGCGCCGGATACTTGCAGCAGTTGACCTGTCGCGCCCGGAGGATCAGTTCGAAGGCTTCAACGACCATATCATCAGCGAAGCGCTCAAGCTGGCGTTGCAATGCAATGCCCAGATCGAACTGCTGTATGCCTACGATATGGGCTCGATGTACCTGGACGCCGAAGGTAGCCGGGAACATTCGTTCCTGTTCGATTCGAACCTGTCACGGACACTTCATGAGGCTCAGGCCGATGCCTTCCAGGAACTGGCCGAACGCAACGGCATTCCCCTCGAGCACCGGCACATGAGGGTGGGGGACCCGACCAAGGTGCTGGCGCTTTTCATGGACAACAACGACATCGACGTGCTGGTGATGGGGAGCTACCACCATCACGGCATCGGCTGGTTCATCGGCAGTACGGCCGAGCGGATCCTGCATCGGCTCAGCACCAGTGTGCTGGTGTTATCACCCGAGCATTCGCAAGGTTAGACGTGCAAGGCCCGCAAGGGCCTTGTTTCAGGCGCGCAGATCAAGCTCGTGGAGGATTTCGCTGACATCGCCGCCCAGGTAGCGCGAGGTGAAGCCCAGCGCCTTGGTCAGCCGGTGCATGGCGTAGTTGTTCGAGAGGTCCCTGGACACCATGCACTGGTAACCATTGCGCCGTGCCGCTTCGATCAGGTGCTGCAGCAACAGCTTGCCCAGCCCCTTGCGCTGCCATTGCTCGCCGACAGCGACGGCACATTCGCAATTGTGGCTACCCGGGATTGCGGCATAGCGGCTTACGCCAAGCTGATGCAGCTGGCCATTGTCATGGGCCAGCGCGACGTAGGCCATGCGCTGGTGACCGTCGACCGGCATCAACTGCGCGTCCAGGGCGGGCAAGCCACCGCTGAGTCCGGCGAGAAAACGAAAGCGCCTGGCCTCATGGCTGATCGTGCTCACAAAGCGACTGTCGCGTTCGTGATCATCATCGCGCAGCGGGCGAATCAGCACGGCTGTGCCGTCAGCAAGGGTGTCTACCCAGTGCTCGCTGGTGTCTTCGGGTTCCAGCAACTGCTTGTTCATAGGGCCTCCTGAGGGCTTGATCAACGTGGGCTTTACCGGTTGTACCGTGAGACGGCGTTCTGGTTCTGACATTGATCAAGTCGGTGCGCCAGTGGTGACTTTCTGATCTGCATC
This sequence comes from Pseudomonas sp. p106, assembly GCF_003936645.1. NCBI lineage: Bacteria > Pseudomonadati > Pseudomonadota > Gammaproteobacteria > Pseudomonadales > Pseudomonadaceae > Pseudomonas > Pseudomonas sp. p106. The sequence continues at coordinate 209,557 of NZ_RHQR01000006.1, read as the reverse complement.
AAACGCGCAAGGGCAGGGGGTTCGAAGATCGATGCTACTTGCCATCGCCGCGTGCGGCCGGAGGTTTGCCATGGGTCAGTATCGACAACTGCTGGTGCTGCTTACCGACATCGACCCGCACTCGGCGGCTTTGCGCCGGGCGCTTGCCCTGGCGCATGTCAGCGGCGCAGCGGTACATATCGTTGGGCTGTTCGAGCCGTACGAGGCGCATTCGTTACGCCAGGAGCGGCTGAACGAAGCCGAGCTGCAGCGCCAGTACGGGCTCTATCGCAAGCAGCTTGAGGCGCTGGTCGAACGTCATCGTTCGAGTAATACCTGTCTGACGCTCGATACCGTCAAGGCAGAAGACCTGCGCGACCAGGCCGCCGATTACATCCGCGAGCTCAAGCCCGATATGGTCATCAAGGACACCGAAACGACACCGGCACTGGCCCGGTTTTTCGGCACGCCGCTGGACTGTGCGCTGATGCGCGCGTACCAAGGCTCGATGCATTTCGTGCCCCGGGCAGCCGCGTCCTTGCCAAAACGCATACTGGTAGCCGTGGACACCGCCCTGCGCGATGACCCCGATGCCCAGATGCTATTCAACCGCGCCCTCATCCGCGCAGCCGATGCCCTGGCGCTGCAATGCGATGCGCAGCTGCACCTGCTCTCGGCCTATGACCTGGTGGGTGTGTATGCCCCTGACATGGTGGTTGCGCAGACCTGGGTCGAGGAGATGCGTGATGCCTTGCAGGTGCCCTTCGATGCATTGGCCGATGCCGAAGGTGTGCCCCCCGATTGCCGGCATTTCATGGAAGGCGGGGCAGTGCAGGTGATTCGGGACCAGGTGGCGGCCCTGGATATCGACGTGGTGGTCATGGGGGTGGTGCAGCCCAGGGGGTTGAGCAAGCTGCTGGGTGATACCACCGAACGTATTGTCAGCGATCCACCGTGTAGCGTGCTGGCCGTTCACCCCTGTGTGATCGATACCTGGGAGCCGATGCCATGCAACTGACCTTTTTCGGCGGGACGGGTACGGTGACGGGCAGCAAGTTCTTGCTGACGCATGACTCGACACGGGTGCTGATCGACTGCGGGCTTTTCCAGGGTTACAAGCAACTGCGCTTGCGCAACTGGGAGCCACTGCCGGCGGCACTGCGTACGGTCGATGCGGTAGTGCTCACGCATGCCCACCTGGACCACAGCGGCTACCTGCCGGTGTTGGTGCGCGAGGGCTTCAGCGGGCCCGTGTATGCCACCCCGGCGACCTGTGCCTTGGCTGAAATCCTGTTGCTCGACAGCGCCCGATTGCAGGAAGAGCAGGCCGAACATGCCAATCGGCATGGCTATTCCAAACATTCGCCGGCCCGCCCCTTGTACACCGAGCAGGATGCCAAACGCGCACTGCAGCTGTTCAGGCCCGTCGCATTGCACCATCGCACCCAGATCGCGCCCGGTGTCGAACTGTTGCTGCGTACGGCCGGGCACATTCTGGGCGCGGCGACCGTGCAACTGACGTTGGACGGCCAGACAGTGGTTTTCTCGGGCGACCTGGGCCGGCCCAATGATCCCGTGATGCGTGCGCCCGAACTGATCGGTGCAGCCGATGTGCTGCTGGTGGAGTCGACCTATGGTGACCGGTTGCACCCAGCACAGCCCCCGGAGCGTTACCTGGCCGATGTGATCAACCAGACCCTGCTGCGCCATGGCATCACCCTGGTGCCGTCGTTCGCGGTTGGCCGAGCGCAATTGCTGATGTATTACCTGTACATGCTCAAACGCGACGGGCTGATACCGGACATTCCGGTGTATCTCAACAGCCCCATGGCAACCGATGCCACCACCCTGTACCAGCAGTTCAGAAGCGAGCATCGCCTCACGGCGCTGGAGTGTGCCCAGATGTGCAAAGGCACGCAAATCATCCGCACGGTCGACGAATCCAGGCACCTGGATCAGCTGCGCGAACCTGCGGTGATCATTGCCGCCAGCGGCATGGCCACGGGAGGGCGGGTGTTGCACCACCTCAAGGCGCTGGCCCCCAATCCGCACAACAGCATTCTGTTCTCTGGCTTTCAGGCAGGCGGTACCCGGGGCGCCGATATCGTTGCCGGGGCGCGCAGCGTGCGCCTGCATGGCGAAGACGTGCCGATTCGGGCGCAAGTCTTTGCCATGGACAATCTGTCGGCATGCCGATGCGGACGAAATCATGGAGTGGTTGCGCGGTTTTACCCGGCCACCGCGGCAAACCTACGTCATTCATGGCGAACCGCATGCTGCGGACACCTTGCGTCGACGGATAAGCCTTGAGCTCGGCTGGCAGGTGTGCGTGCCCGAGCACCTGGAAACGGTTGCCATAGACCCTGTGCGCTGACACGGCGCTGGAGGCTTGCATGAACATGCAAACAAGGGCAAAGCTCAGCGCCTGGGCAAAACGACCCAGGGGCAGCCTTGGATGGATCGCAGCCATCGCCACACTGGTGGTTGCCGCCTCGATCTATCAGGTGTTGGGCCCGGCCTGGCAACTGCCCATGCGCGCCCCGGCCATTGTGCTGGCGCTGCTGGCGCTCAGTGCGGCGGTCGGGTTGGCCGTGCACCGCAGTTTCAAGAGTACGGTGGGCAAGACCATTTTTTTCGGGCAGGGGAGAGGTTGGCAGGCGAGGCTCGCCATTGTCCGGGACGTAGCCAGGGAGTCGAACATTTTGCTGGGCATGCTGCTACTGCTGGCAGTGTTGGGCTTAGGCTCACTGATACTCGCCAGCCGCTCCGTGCAAGGCATCGTCAGCGGATGCGAGACCAACCTGCAGGCCCAGGTTGATCTGCCAGAGGACCAGGCGCTCGCCGCGTTGGTCGCCCAACCGGTCTGCCAGTGCCTGGCGCAAACGTTTCTGGAACGCAATGGCGTCATCCGCCTGGCGCTGTTCAATACACCGTTGCTTGAAGTCAGTGCCTTCAAGGGTGTGACCGAAGCCGATGAGCGGCGGTGCCTGGAGCAACTGGACCTGCTGCCGGAGGCTACCGCCGGGGCACCGCCTCAGGCCAGCGAAAGCCGGTGAATCAACTGGCTTGGGTCATCCGGGTCTCTGGCAGTGGTGAACCCTGCCGCCTGCGCCAGATCGCGCATCGCCACATTGGCCGCAGCGTCGATGGAATACATCTGCCGCAGGCCCTTGGCGCGTGCGTGGTCGATCAGGTGCCGGAGCAGCAATGTGCCCAGACCGTGGCGCTGCCAGCTATCGAGCACGGTGACGGCGCATTCGCATTCTTGGTTGTCCGCACCGGTGGCGTAGCGGGAGATACCGACTTCCTGCAGTTCACCGTCGACATGCGCGAGGGCCACGTAGGCCATGTGCTGGTCCTGATCAACCACCATCAGTTGATCCAGCATGGCTTCGCCAGGCTCCTTGAGCTGGGACAGAAAACGGAAGTGGCGCGATTGAGGGGACATGCGTTCGATGAAGTTCTTCTCGCGCTGACGGTCCTTGGGCTGCAAGGGCCTGATCAGCACATGGGTGCCATTGTCGAGCGCTTCGATCCAGTGTTCGCCGGTCGTGGCAGGAAATGCCGGTGCTGCTTGTGGGCGGGGTGTTTCGGCGGGTGCCATGGCAAGCCTCCTTACATTCGGGGGTGTACAAAGGAGGTTCAGTTTCAGCGCCTCGCCTTCTGCGCGCTTGATAGTTGTCAATTGCCGCGCCTTCAGGCCCACGCCTCGCTACTTGGCCTTCCAGTACTTCTGCATTTCCAGAAACAGAAAGGAGGCCGTCCAGGTGATCATCACCAGGCCCGTGAGTGCCTGCAGGCCTGTGAGGTATTTGAGGTCGCCGCTGGGCGAAATATCGCCGAAACCGATGGTGGTATAGGTAGTGAATGAGAAGTACACGCAGTCCATGAACGTGCCGTCGAAGTTGCCGCTCAGCGTGCCCCAGCCTTCGGCACTGGCCATCAGGTAATAGACAAGGGCAAAGCACCAGACTTCCAGGGCGTGGGCCACCAGCGCGCCGAGCACACCGATGACGATGCGAAACCGGCTCCAGAGCTTGAGCCGCGGCAGCCAGTCGTTCAGGCGCAGCAGGCATTCGTAATGAATCACCACCACCAGCACCACGACCAGCGCGTTGATCAGCGTGACGGTAAGCATCGACGGCTCCCCTGTGGCCCTGACAGAAGTTTGGCCGGTAATGGCCATCGTGTCGGTTTTACACCTGAACATCAGTTGATGATTGATAAAGATCACTGCGCGGGTCCTGTAGGAGCCGGCTTGCCGGCGATGGCTGCGTAGCAGCCCAACAACGCAGGTCGAATCCGTCACTTCAGATTACCTTCAGATTGACCACTGATACTCACCCCATCAAGCCCAAACGGGGGGAGTTTCATGACCCAGTCTCAGTGGAGCAGCCTGCTCCCATTGCCTATCGGCAGCCACGTCGACCATCACGCCCACTTGTCGCTTCATTTGCACAAGGACCCAGGGCGCGATGAGCTTGAGCACTTCATCCATCAGTGTTTTGCCAGCGTGCATCACGCTGATGTGCACCATTACCTGCCAGAACTGCTGGCACTGCAGGACAGCCAGGGTCGGCTGGTGGCTGCCGCAGGCATGCGCCCGGCCAGCAGCGGGCCGCTGTTTCTGGAGCACTATCTGGACGAGCCGCTGGAAGCTGCAGTATCACGCGTGGCGGGCTGCACCCTTGAGCGCGCGAGCATGGTCGAAGTCGGCAACCTAGCTTCGCTCAGTGCCGGTAGCGCGCGAATCATGATCATAGCGGTGACCTGGTTGCTGGCCATGCGCGGCTTGCGGTGGGTGGCGTTCACCGGCGCGACGACATTGATCAACAGCTTTCAGCGCCTGGGGTTGGTGCCATCGGTGCTGGCGTCGGCCGACCCGGCCCGGCTGAACGGGCAGGTGGACCAATGGGGTACCTACTACGCCCAGCACCCACAAGTCTTTGCCGGCAATATCGGTCATGGCTTCGATGCCTTGAGCAAGGCCGGGGTGTTCCAGCGCCTGGGGTTGCCAACGGCCCTTGAGGAGACTGGCCATGCCGCATGAGCTGGAGCGCTTTCATCAACTGCTGGTCACGTTTGCACGTGATCACGGTGACGCGATCGCCATACAAGATGAGACACAGCGCTTCACTTACAGGCAATTACTGGCAGAGGTGCAGTTGCGCACCCACAACTTGCGTAGCCGCTCGCCAGGCACGCTGGTACTGGCCCTGGATAATGGCCCGCAGTTGCTGTTCTGGGATCTGGCGGCGCTTTTTGCCCAGCGTCCCTGCGTGATCGTGCCCTCGTTCTTCAGTGCCGCTCAATTCAGCCATTGCATCGAGCAGAGCGGTGCCAGCCATGTGCTGTGCGACCCGCAATGGCGCGGTACGCTCGCCGAGCTGGGGTTCGCCCAGCAGGGCGGGTTCTGGGTTCGCCAGGCACAACCCGCTGCGGCGCTGCCTGCCGGTACCGCCAAGATCACCTACACCTCCGGCAGCACGGGCAAGCCCAAGGGCGTGTGCCTGTCGTCCGAAGCCCTGCTGCGTGTAGCCCGGGAACTGGAGGTGGCCAGCCGGCCCAGTGAACCTCAGCGTTACCTGGCGGTGTTGCCGCTTGGTGTGCTGCTGGAAAACCTCGGTGTCTACGCCGCCTTGATGGCCGGGGCGAGTGTGCTGCTGTACCCCCAGGCGCTTCTGGGCATGGGCGGTGCGAGCCAGGTCGATTTCAAGCGCTTGCTGGGGGTAATCGCCCTGAGCGGCGCGCAGAGCCTGATTCTGGTGCCGCAGTTGTTGATGGGGCTGATCGCTGCCATCGAGCGCGGGCTGATGCGCGTGGGGGCGCTGCGGTTCGTTGCCGTCGGCGGTGCCCGGGTGGCGCCCAGCCTGTTGGCCCGCGCCGAAGCGGTCGGCCTGCCGGTGTTCGAAGGCTATGGCTTGTCCGAGTGCGCATCGGTGGTGGCCTTGAACCGGCCAGGCGCAACCCGCCGGGGCAGTGTCGGCAAACCGCTGCCCCATGTGCAGGTGCGTATCGCCGAAGACGGGGAGGTGCTGGTGGCGGGCTCGGTGTTGCTCGGCTACCTGGAGGAACCACCCGTCTGCGATAGCTGGTGGGCTACAGGCGACCTTGGCCATTTCGACGAGCAGGGCTACCTGTACCTCGATGGCCGCAAGAAACACCAGTTCATCACCAGCTTCGGGCGCAACGTCAACCCGGAATGGGTGGAGGCCGAACTGACCCAGAGCGGTGTGATCGCCCAGGCGTTCGTGCATGGCGAGGCCCTGCCAAAGAACCTGGCATTGCTCTGGCCGCTGGACCCTGCTGCCCCCGACACACTCATCGACCAGGCCGTGCAGCAGTGCAATGCCTTGCTGCCGGACTACGCCCGGGTCCATGCCTGGCGTCGCCTGCCGCGCCCACTGTCCAGTACCGACGACACACTGACCGCCAATGGCCGCCCGCGACGCGAGGCCATCCTGCGGCGTTACCACTCCCAGTTATCCGATATCCCGTTGTGAGGTCCGCCATGTCCTTTTTTGACACGCTGCAACTGCAAACCACCCAGGAGCGTCAGGCCCTGTTCGCCGTGCCGGTCATACGCGATGCGTTGGCGGGGCACGTCAGCCTCGACAGCTATGTGGCCTTCCTGACCCAGGCCTACCACCATGTGCGCCATACCGTGCCGCTGATGATGGCGTGCGGCGCGCGCCTGCCTTCGCGCCTGGAATGGCTGCGCGGCGCCGTGTGCGAATACATCGAGGAGGAGTACGGCCACGAGCAGTGGATCCTCGATGACATCAAGGCCTGCGGTGGCGACTGGCAAGCGGTGCGTGACGGTCGGCCGGCACTGCCGATCGAGCTGATGGTCGCCTACCTTTATGACGTGATCGCCCGGGGCAACCCGGTCGGGCTGTTTGGCATGGTCAACGTGCTCGAAGGCACCAGCATTGCCCTGGCCACCCAAGCCGCCGGCACGATCCAGAGCACTTTGGCGCTGCCGGACCGGGCCTTCAGCTACCTCAGCTCCCATGGCGCGCTGGACCAGGACCACATGGTCACCTACAAGCGGCTGATGGACCGCCTTGATGATGCTGATGACCAGCGGGCTGTGATTTATGCGGCCAAAGTGGTTTACCGCCTGTATACCGACATGTTCCAGGGGCTGCCGCGTGCGGGCCTGCAAGAGGTGCGTCATGCGCTTGCCTGAGTGTGTGGTGATACTCACCGGCGCCAGCGGCGGCATCGGCCTGGAGCTGGCCGAACAGTTGTGCGCAGCCGGTGCCCGGGTACTGGCGGTGAGCCGGCAGATGGGCAAACTCGCCGGCCTGATGCACCGTTACCAGGGCAGGCTGCTTTGGCAGTCGGCCGACCTGCGCAGCCATGAGGGGCGTGAGCAGGTGCTTGCCCGTGCCCGGGAGATGGGTGGGGTCAATGTCCTGATCAATGCCGCGGGCGTGAACCGCTTTGCCCTGCTTGACCAGATTGACGAGCAGGCGCTGGACGAGTTGCTGGACATCAACCTCAAAGCCGCTCTGCAACTGACGCGTGTATGCCTGCCGCTGCTGCGCGCACAACCCCGGGCGCTGGTGGTCAACGTCGGCTCCACCTACGGCTCGATAGGTTACCCCGGTTATGCCACCTACTGCGCCAGCAAGTTTGCCCTGCGCGGTTTTTCTGAGGCGCTGCGCCGCGAGCTGGCCGATACCTCGGTGAATGTCATGTACGCCGCACCCCGGGCAACCCGCACCGCGATGAACAGCACCGCCGCCACGGCGCTCAACCAGGCGCTGAAGGTCGGCATGGACGACCCGGCGGATGTGGCCCGCGCCGTGCTCAAGGCCGTGCAATCAGAACGCAGCGAGCTGTACCTGGGCTGGCCGGAAAAGCTCTTCGTGCGCATCAACGGCATGTTGCCCGGCGTGGTCGACCGTGCGCTGCGCAAGCAACTACCGGTGATCCATCGTTATATCGCGAGCCATTCCAAGGAGTCGATCAAATGAAATGTCTGTTCATCGCAGGCCTGCTGGTGTTCGCACCGCTCACCTGGGCGCTGGACCAGGCGGGTAGCCAACAATTGGCCAACCTGCAGCAGCGCTGGGCGCAGATTCAGTACCAGACGCCTGAAGGCAAGCGCGCCGATGCGTTCGAGAAACTGGCAGCCGACGCCTCCAGACTCGTTCATCAGCACCCGGGCTCGGCCGAACCTTTGATCTGGGAGGGCATCATCAACAGCAGTTGGGCGGGTGCCACTGGCGGGCTGGGGGCGCTGGGCAAGGTCAAGTCGGCCAAGGCCAGCCTGGAAGAGGCGATCAAACTCGACCCCAATGCCCTGCAGGGCTCGGCGTATACCAGCCTGGGTACCTTGTATGACCAAGTGCCTGGCTGGCCTATCGGTTTTGGTGACAGCGAAAAGGCCGACACCTTGTTGCGCAAGGCGCTGCAAATCAACCCCAATGGTATCGACAGCAATTACTTCTGGGCCGATCATCTGTTCCGGCAAAAACGCTACGCGCAGGCCACTGCAGCGCTGGAGAAAGCCCGGCAGGCGCCGCCACGGCCGGGGCGCGAGCTGGCCGACCAGGGCCGGCGTGGCGATATCGATGCTTTACTCAAGGCCATCAAGGCCAAACAGGACTGAACATGCGGCTGCTGCTGGTTGAGGATGATACCGCTCTGGGTGAGGGGATCTGCGACGGGTTGCGCCAGGAGGGCTATACCCTCGACTGGTTGCGCGATGGCCTGAGCGGGCTGCATGCCCTGCAACACGAAGCATTCGACCTGGTGATCCTCGACCTCGGGCTGCCGCGGTTGGGTGGCATCGAGTTGCTGCGCCGGGTGAGGGCGGGGGGCGACAGCCTGCCGGTTCTGATCCTTACCGCGCGCGATGCAACCGAAGACCGCATCACTGGCCTGGATGCCGGCGCCGACGATTACCTGGTCAAGCCTTTCGACCTCAACGAGCTCAAGGCCCGCCTGCGCGCCTTGCTCAGGCGCAGTGCCGGGCGGGCCAAGGTGCTCATCGAGCACGCGGGCGTAAGCCTGGACCCCGCCACTCAGCAGGTGCACTACAACGGTGTGCCTGTGGTACTGACGCCCAAGGAGTATCGGCTGCTGCACGAGTTGCTGGCGCAACCGGGCAAGGTGTTCACCCGTGAGCGGCTGACCCAGCTGCTGTATGGCTGGGACGAGGAACCTGAGAGCAACACGCTGGAGGTGAACATCTATCACTTGCGCAAGAAGCTGTTCAACGGCTTGATCCGCACGGTGCGCGGTATCGGTTATCTGGTCGAGGGCAAGCTATGAGCTCGCTGCGCCAGCGTACGCTGTGGCGGGTGATGGCGCTGATGCTGCTCGGCACCGGCTTGTTGGCGCTGTACAACTATCACGACAGCCGGCGCGAGATCAACGAAGTCTACGATGCCCACATGGCTCAGAATGCCCGGCTGTTGCAGGGGGTGATGAACCTGCCGGTGCAGGATGGCAACCGCGAAAAGCTTTATCGGGCGTTCAACGAGGCGCTGGGCAAGGCCGGGCGCCATCGCGTGGGCCACCCCTATGAAAGCAAGCTGGCGTTCCAGGTATGGGGTGATGGAGCACGGCTGCTGGTGCACACGCCCAGTGCGCCGATGCTCGACCCACCGCCCACGGCCCCGGGCTTTTATGATTTCGCCAGCGGCGGCGAACAATGGCGCGGCTTCGTTCTACCGGTGCCCGAAAAGCAGTGGGTGATCTGGGTGGGTGAGCGCGACGATGTGCGTTACGACCTGATCGACCGCATCGTACGCCATACCCTGTTCCCGTTTCTGCTTGGCAGCCTGGGCCTGGCGCTGCTGGTCTGGGCAGCTATCGGCTGGGGATTGCGCCCGTTGCAGAACATGGCCGATGTGATTCGCGCGCGCCATGCCGACTCCCTCGAACCGCTGCAGCTGGTGCCGTTGCCGACCGAGCTCGAGCCCATGCAGGCGGCCATCAACCGCCTGCTGGCGCAGATCGAGGACCTGCTGCGGCGCGAGCATCGCTTCATTGCCGACGCCGCCCATGAGATGCGCACCCCGCTGGCGATCCTGCGCCTGCATGCGCAAAACGCCCAGGCCGCCAGTACCGATGCCGAGCGCCAGAAAGCCCTGGGCTTTCTGATTGGCGGCGTGGACCGGCTGACCCGGGTGGTCAACCAGTTGCTGACTCTCGCCCGCGTCGAGCCGCGCCTCGGTCAGCGTCCCACCACCCTTGTCGACTTGGGTGAAGTGGTCACCGATGTGCTGGCGGATCTCACGCCCTGGATACTGGATCGCGGCCTGGAGCCTTCGCTGGATATCAGTGAGGGTGACCATGGCCTGATGATCGATGCCGGTGCGCTGGGCATCGCCTTGCAGAACCTGGTTTCCAATGCAGTGGAGCATTCACCGCCGGGCGGGCGCATCACCGTATCACTCAGGCGCCTGGCCAATCGCTTCGAACTGGTTGTCGAGGATGAAGGGCCGGGTATCGACGAGGCGAATCTTGGGCGGGTGTTCGAGCGCTTCTATAGCCGCAACAGCCCCAATGGAGCAGGGCTTGGCCTCTCGATCGTGGCTACCATCGTCGAGCGGATGGGCGGGCAGGTACGCCTTGAAAACAGGGCCAGTGGCGGGCTGGCAGCTACCCTGACGTTTGCGTTGCAGTAAGCAGCCAGCCGAAGAGGCCGCAACCCAGCACAACCAGCCAGGGAGGCATCTTCCAGAACATCAGGGCCACGAGGGCGGTCAGCGCAAAAGCGAAGTCCGATGGCTTGGCAATGGCGCTCGTCCAGACCGGGTGGTACAAGGCGGCTAACAGCAGCCCCACTACGCCTGCGTTTACACCACCCAGCGCGGCCTGGCTACGAGCGCTGTGCCGCAGTTTTTGCCAAAAGGGCAATACGCCGATCACCAGCAGGAAGGAGGGGGTGAAAATGGCGAGAATGCAGACAGTCGCGCCCACCCAGCCGGATGGCTGCACGCTCATGGACGCCCCCAAAAATGCTGCAAACGTGAAGAGGGGGCCGGGTACGGCCTGCGCCAAACCATAACCCGCCAGGAAGGTGTCATTGGCGACCCAGCCATTGGGTACTGTCGCCGACTGCAGCAGCGGCAGAACCACATGCCCGCCCCCGAAGACCAGTGAGCCTGCACTGTAGAAGGCGTTCACCATCGCCATGGCCTGCGACGGCCAGAAGTGGGCCATCAGCGGCAGGCCGAGCAACAGACCAAAGAACACTGTCAGCGCGATCAGGCCGGTTTTGCGGCTGACTGAAAACGGCAGTTTCTCCCCTGCTGGAGGCGGGGTGGACTTGAACAGCAGCAAGCCTGCGACGGCAGAACACACAATCACGCCTATCTGTCCCATTGCAGTGGGCCACACAAGCGCAGCGCAGGCGGCGAACAGGGCGATGGTCACGCGCGGACCATCGGTGCAAAGGCTGCGTGCCATGCCCCACACTGCCTGCGCGACAACAGCGACTGCGACGATCTTCAGGCCGTGCAGCAAACCACCAGAGACGGCTCCTCCCCATGCCCAGATGCCCTGAGCAAACAGAACCAGGATGATGGCCGATGGCAATGTGAAGCCTGCCCACGCTGCCACAGCGCCCGCTAAACCAGCGCGTGAGAGGCCCAGGCCTATGCCGACCTGGCTGCTCGCCGGCCCGGGAAGCAGCTGGCACAGGGCGACCAGCTCGGCATAACTGCGTTCACTGAGCCATTGGCGGCGGTTTACCAACGCTTCGCGAAAGTAACCCAGGTGCGCAATAGGGCCACCGAAAGAGGTCAGCCCCAGGCGCAAGAACACCAGAAATACCGACCAGGCAGAGTCGCGAGAGGTCACGGCGCTGTTACTGCGTTCTGACAATGCAGGCTCCTTGAAGTATTGCCGCTGAGGTGCAAGAGGGTACGCAGATCAGAGCTTGCCTTCCGACCCGGTGTAACTGGCGCCTTGCACCTTGCCATTGGCATCGGCCAGGCATGACCATGGCGCTTGCGCGCCGGGTACCTGGATATTCACGCCGATGCCCGCTTCGCTGGTCAGCACTTCGATCACCGATAGCGTGTTGCGTGCCATACCGGTTATTTTCGCGACCTCGTCCAGGCAGGCATTGCGGGCCTTGGCAGTGCCGGGCACCGCCGCGGCGTTGGCACCCTGATCTGCTGAGCTGGCTGCTGTGGCGAACAACAACAGCACAGCACCAGCCAGGTAGTTGCGCTTCATGACGGTGACCTCGGTCGATAGGGCAGAGAAGAGAATAGCCGGTCAGGCAGGTATTTTTCGAGAATCGCTGCTGCCCGGCTACGCTTGCCAGAGCAATGGCTTACAGGAGGTAGCATGAGCAATTTCCCAATTGTCGCCACTGTCTTATCGATGATATTGGGTTTATCCGTCACCCGCCTGCTTCTGGGCGCGCTGACCGTCTTCCGCATTCGCCGCAGCGCTGCCCCCGATTGGGTTGCCCTGGTCTGGGCGGTCATGCTCTTCACCACACAGATGGATTTCTGGTGGGCGGTCAATACGCTGCCGCAAATAAGGGCGACCTTCTCGTTCCAGGAGTTTTTGCTGCTGGTGCTGCTGGCGCTTTCGCTGTTCGTTTCCTCGGCGCTGATGTTGCCCAGCCGGAGCGAGGACGAGCTCGAAGGGCTTCGCGTGTATTTTGAGCAGGATGGCCGATACGCGCTGCTGTTTCTGTCGGGCTATTACCTGCTTGGCTTCATCGTCAACGTTCTGTTGTTCGGCGTTTCGCCCATGGCGCTTTGGGGTGCCTTTGACGTGATCATGATGGTGATCCCGCTGTGTGTGTTTGCAGCCCGCTCGCGCAAGGCCTATGCCCTGCTGACCGTGGCATTCGTGCCTATCAATATTGCGGACCTGGTGATATCGCTACTGGCGTGACCGAGGGAAGGCCCCGGCTCATTCGGCCATGAACCCCGGCGGTGGCGGCGTCAGCTCGCCCAGCAGGCTTTTCAAACCGTCGCTCCATTGTTTGCGGATGTGGCTGTAGTAGGGGTCGTCTTGATGGATGCGCACTGGCTCCCTGGCCTTTAGGCTGTCCTTGCCATACACCAACAGGTCCAGCGGCATGCCGACCGACAGGTTGCTGCGGATGGTGGAGTCGAATGAGATCAAACCGCAGCGCAGTGCTTCGTCCAAGGGAGTGTCGTAGGTGAGGTTGCGGTCGAGAATCGGCCTGCCGTACTTGCTCTCGCCCAATTGCAGGAAGGGTGTGTCTGGCGTTGCCTGGAAGAAGTTGCCTTGGGCGTAGACGTTGTAGATGCCCATGGCGCTGCCCGCGATCTGGCCGCCCACCGTGAACGAGGCGCTCAGGTCGATCTGGGCCGTCAGCTTGCTGCGGTCACGGGTAATGACTTCGCGAAGGGTTTCGGCCACCAGCACCGTTGCATCGTAGAGCGTGCCGACGTTCAGCAGGTGGGTGCCGGTGCCTCGGCTGCGTTGTTCAAGCAGGTTGACCACCGATTGCGAGGTGGCTAGGTTGCCGGCGGTCTGCAGGACGATCAGCCGGTCCCCCGGCACGCTGAAAACGAACAGCTTGCGAAACGTGGATATCTGGTCGATACCGGCATTGGTGCGTGAGTCGCAGATGAATACCAGCCCGTCCGCCAAGTGCATAGCGACGCAGTAGGTCATGCTGTCTACCTTGTTCCTGGAATGGAGCGGCCCCGCAGCGCATGGCACGACGGGGCCCGCTTGAGTTGCGCCAGGTGATTACTGGCGGTGTACGTGGACGCTTGCCTGCATGGATTCGACGCCGCCACCGCGGCGCACGCCCCGGACCGGGCAGGCGTCGAGGTAATCCAGGCCTACCGCCAGCTTCAGATGCCGTTCGGGCCGGGTGAGGCGGTTGGTGACGTCGAAGCTGTACCAGGCTTCATCGATCCAGGCTTCGGCCCAGGCGTGGCTGGCCAGGTGGGTTTCGTCTTCGGTACACAGGTAGCCCGACACGTAGCGTGCCGGGATGCCGAGGCTGCGGGCGCAGGCCAGGAACGCGTGGGTATGGTCCTGGCACACCCCGGCACCGCCGGCAAATGACTCACTCGCGGTGGTGCCCACGGAGGTAGCACCTGGGCTGTAGGGCATATGGTCGGCCAGGCCTTGCATAAGTGCGGTCAGCGCGCCCCGGTCGCGGCGCTCGCCGCACTGCTGGGCGGCGAAGGCCTTGAGTGCGTCACTGGCCTGGGTGAGGTGGCTGCTGCGCAGGAAAGGCAGGGGCGACTGGCCGCCGGCCTCGTGTTCGCAATCCGGGTCGATTTCTACCTGGCCACTGGCGGTAAGGGCGAGGTGGCCATGGGGTTTTTCCAGGGTCAGTACGTGCAGGATATTGCCATACGGGTCGATCTGGCTGTTCACCTTGCAGGGCAGGTCCAGTTGCCATTCGAGGATGCGCTGACGCTCGCTGCTGCGCGGTGTCAGGCGCAGGAACTGGATGCTGTTGCACACGTCACTGGCATAGCTGTAGGTGGTGTCGTGGCGGATGGACAGTTTCATACGACCTCCAGATAGGAATTGTGGACGGTCTGGCCCAGTTGGTGGATGCGGCCGATGAAGTCGGTCAGCCACAGGTGCAGCCCGGCTTCGAGAATCTCATCGATGGCGGTGTAGCGCAGTCGCGCGTTGAGTTCGGCAGCCATCCGTTGTGCAGGGCGGCCGGTAGTGCCAGGCAGGCCGGCGAGGATCTGGTCGAGCTCTTCGATGCACGCATGCAGCGAACGCGGCACGTCAACGCGCAGCAGCAACAGCTCCGACACCGGGCGTGCGCTGGGCGCATTGCGGTAGATTTCGTTGAACGCTTCGTAGGAGGTCAGTGCGCGCAACAAGGCGCTCCACTGGTAGTAACCCCTTGCAGAGTCGTCGCTGACTTCCTCGGAGGTTTCCCCGAACATTTCGTAGCGTGCATCGAGCAGGCGCAGGGTGTTGTCCGCCCGCTCAAGAAAGGTACCAAGGCGAATGAAACTGTAGGCATCGTTGCGCATGATGGTGCCGGAGGTCGCGCCGCGGAACAGGTGGGAGCGTTCCTTGACCCAGTCGCAGAACTGGCTGATGCCATAGCGCCCAAGGCCATTGCTGGCGATGTTGCGCATTTCGATCCAGGTGGCGTTGATGTTTTCCCACATGTCGGCGGTTATTCGCCCGCGCACCGCATGCGCGTTGGTGCGCGCCGCCTGCAGGCAGCAATAGATGCTGCTGGGGTTGTTCGCGTCCAGCGCAAAGAAGTGCAGCATGCGCTCGGTGTCCAGCTCGGAGTGCTTGCGGATGTAATCGTCCAGCGTACCGGAGGCCAGCAGCGACATGGCAAGCTCCGCGTGGCCATCGGAGCGGCCGTCTTGCGGCATCAGCGACAGCGAGTAGCTGACCTCGAGCATGCGCGCGAGGTTCTCGGCGCGCTCCAGGTAGCGGGACATCCAGTACAGGTCGGAAGCGGTTCTCGAAAGCATGGCTCAGTCCTCCACCACCCAGGTGTCCTTGGTGCCGCCGCCCTGCGACGAGTTGACCACCAGCGAGCCTTCCTGCAGGGCAACGCGGGTCAGGCCGCCGGGCACCAGGCGCGTTTCGCTGCCTGACAGTACAAACGGGCGCAGGTCGATGTGGCGCGGCGCGATGCCGCTTTCAACGAAGGTCGGGCAGGTGGACAGGCACAGCGTGGGCTGGGCGATGTAGGCGTGCGGGCGCGCCTTGATGCGGGCGCGGAAATCCTCGATCTGCGCAGCGGTTGCGGCGGGGCCGACCAGCATGCCGTAGCCGCCGGAACCTTGGGTTTCCTTGACCACCAACTCGGGCAGGTGCGCCAGGACGTGGGACAGGTCCTGCGGCTTGCGGCATTGCCAGGTGGGCACGTTCTTCAGGATCGGCTCCTCGCTCAGGTAAAAGCGGATCATCTCGTCAACGTAGGGGTAGATCGATTTGTCGTCGGCAACGCCGGTGCCCACCGCGTTGGCCAGCACCACGTTGCCTGCCCGGTACACCGAGATCAGCCCAGGTACCCCCAGCATCGAATCAGGGTTGAACGACAGCGGGTCGAGGTATTCGTCGTCCAGGCGGCGGTAGATCACGTCCACTTGCTGCGGGCCTGCGGTGGTGCGCATGTAGAGGTGGTCGTTGCGCACGAACAGGTCGGCGCCTTCGACCAGCTCGATGCCCATCTCCCGCGCCAGGAACGCATGCTCGAAGTAGGCGCTGTTGAAGCGCCCCGGGGTAAGCACCACGGCGGTCGGGTTGTCCAGCGGGCTGGCACTCTTGAGTGTGTCGAGCAGCAGGTTGGGGTAGTGGTCGATCGGGGCGATGCGCTGGGCGGCGAACAGTTCGGGGAACAGGCGCATCATCATCTTGCGGTCTTCGAGCATATAGCTGACGCCGCTGGGCGTGCGCAGGTTGTCTTCCAGTACGTAATACGTACCATCACTGTCGCGTACCAGATCGACACCGGCGATATGCGCGTACAGCCCCCGGTGCAGGTTCAGGCCTTGCATGGCGACCTGGTAACCCTCGTTGGCCAACACTTGCTCGGGCGGAATGATGCCTGCCTTGAGAATGCGCTGATCGTGGTAGATGTCCTGGAGGAACAGGTTCAGCGCCTGAACCCGCTGAATACACCCGCGTTCGACGATGCGCCATTCGCTGGCGCGGATGCTGCGCGGGATGATGTCGAAGGGGATCAACCGCTCGGTGTCCTGCTGGTCACCGTACAGGGTGAAGGTGATACCGGCCCGGTGGAACAGCAGGTCGGCTTCGTGCCGGCGTTGTTCCAACAGTTCCAGCGGTGTGTTCGCCAGCCAGCGGGCGAACTCCTGATAGTGCGGGCGGCAACTTCCGTTTGCCTCATACATTTCGTTGAAAAAAGCCCGGGACATACCCACTCCTTGCCACGACTCGTCGGCAGTTTCGTTTCTCGCTTGCCAAGCGATCCACTGGAGCTTTGCAATGACAATGCCGGAACGGGCAGGGCGCAAGGGGCAGGAAGAAAAATGGCTCTGAAAAAGCGAGAGAGCGCTTTTTGATATCAATAAAACGACGGAATCAGGCGAATTGACGGAGATTTGCGTAGATCAGCCGCGGCGAAGGCAGGGGCTCACTGCATCAAATGGGTGCAGGACTTGGCTTGGTGAAAAAGTCGAACCAAATCAGGGCAAGCGATGAGTACGTAAGGACCCTGGCCAGCCGTGCCATCAGGCGGCGGCATGCACATGGTCGACGATCGTCACCCGGTTACGGCCCGATGCCTTGGCACGGTACATGGCCTTGTCGGCGCTGCTGAGCAACGCATCGAGTTCACTGGCGGGTGCTTTGGCGAAGGCCAGGCCTATGCTGGCGGTAACCGCGAATTGCGTGTCGACGTTCAGCATTGCGATCAGGGCCCGCAGGCGCTCGGCAATCTCGCTGGCAGTGACCAGAGGCGTATCGGGCAGCAGGATGGCGAACTCCTCGCCGCCCAGCCTGCCGGCGATGTCGTCGTCACGCAGGCTGGCGCTGATGGCTGCACCGATCCGTTGCAGCACCTGGTCGCCCGCCGCATGCCCGGCGGTATCGTTGATCTGTTTGAAATGATCGACGTCCAGCATCAGCACGGCTACATACGTGTGCCCCTCCTTGCACAAGGTGTGCTGCGCCAAGGCACAGTCAAAAAAGGCACGGCGATTGTTCAGACCGGTCAGTTCGTCCGTGCACGAGGCCACGATGGCAAGCCGGTGTGCGCGTTCCATTTCGTGCTTCAGGCGCCAGGCGGTCACCAGCGCTGAAGACAGGCTGTTCGTCGCATTGACGACGAACGAAGCGAACACCAGCACCGCCAGAGCGATCCCCTGCTGCAGCGCGGATGGCTGCAGCAGCAGCCAGCCGGTGCTGGGCAGCAGCACCAAAGCGATCGATACCAGGGTCATGTTGCGGTACGAGGAGTAACACGAGACTGCGCTGACAGACATGCCCACGGCAAACAGCATGATCAATGCCTGCCCCAGCAGGTCGTCGGCAGGCATCACAGCCAGTGCGCCCAAGCCCCAGACTGCCGCCGACAGCGCCAGGGTGGCCCAGTAGCGCCACTCCCAGCGTTCGGCCGTGCGCTGGTTGGCCGGTGCCCGCAGATAGGCGACGAACATGGCGGTGCGCAGGGCCGTCGACAGGCTCAATACCGTCATCCAGGCGGCCACTTTTTGCTGGTCGAAACGCTCCCAGCCCAACCAGCACAGCATTGCGGCAGCCAGGAAGCTGCCAAGCACAGCGGGCGCCGACTGGACGAACAGCTGGTGCAGGCGGTCCGTCCTTACACAGTGCGCTATTTCATCGCCAGGATTGAGCTCTGTCATGGCATTCGCCGCAATTCGTGATCGGTGGCGCATTGTGGCACTTTGCCTGCGCCCTGGAAAAGCGTTCTGGCGTTCACGCGGGATGCCCTCTGTTGTTGGCGTCAGTGCATACCCATTGGCAGCGCTTGTCTTGCCTGCCTCTTGTCGGGCCGTATGGGCAACATGGCAGACTGTAGCTGCTTTCCCACTGGATGCTCGAAACCAGTGCAGTGCGTGACGGGCCGATCCTCGACGATGCAGCCGTTGTCCAGCAGCACGACCCGCTGGCAGAAGTACTGCACCAGGCTCAGGTCATGGCTGATCAGCACGAAGGCGGTGCCGCTGCGCTGGCGTAGCCCCTCCAGCTGCTGCAGCAACTGCAACTGCAATACCCGATCCAGGTTCGACAACGCTTCGTCGAGCACCACCAGTTGCGGCGAGACGGCCAGCGCCCGGGCGATGTTGGCACGCTGCAACTGGCCGCCACTCAACTGCTGCGGCAGGCGCTGGGCATGCTCGGCGTGCAGGCCCATTGCCTCCAGCAGTTCAAGGGTGCGAGCTTGTCGGCCGGCTTCATCCAGGTCGGTGAGGTGGCGCAACGGCTCGGCGATGCTCCAGCCGATGCTGCGCTGGGGGTTGAAGGCGCCGGGGGCGTCCTGGAACACCAGTTGCACGGTGCGCTGGAAGTCGCGCGCCTGCTCACCTCTTAGCTGGCTGACATCCTGCCCGGCAAAGCTCACCTGGCCCTGGGTGGGTTTTTCCAGCCCGAGCAGCAGCCGCGCCAGTGTGCTTTTGCCGCTGCCACTGCTGCCTAGCAGGCCGATGGACTCACCTGCGTGCAGGTGCAGGTCGATACCGTCGAGCACCTGCAGCCAGCCCCGTTTGCGCAACAGCCCCCCGGTGCGATAGCGATGGCCAACGTTGTGGACGTGCAGCAGGCTCATGGTTGGCTCCGGCAAAGTACCTGGTGGGCGTGGAGGAGGGTGCGGGCAGCGGCGCTGGCAGGGTTCTGGAAAAGCTCATGGACCGGCTGGCATTCGACGATGCGGCCGGCTTCCATCACCGCGACCTGGTCTGCGCAGCGCGCCACCACGCCCATGTCGTGAGTCACCAGCAACACCCCCAGCCCATGCACCTGCACCAGTTCCATCAGCAGGTCGAGAAAACGCGCCTGGCTCAGGGCATCGAGGTCACTTGTGGGTTCATCAGCCAAGAGGAACGGGGTTTCGGCCATGAGCGCCAGGGCGATCATCATCCGTTGCAGCATGCCCCCGCTGAGCTGAAAGGCGAACGCTTGCAGCACCCGCTCACGGTCTGCCAGGCCCACCGCATCCAGGCAGTGGGCCATCCGCGCACGGGCTGCTGCACCGGTGAGGCCGCGCTGCCTGAGCGTCTCCAGGCCGTGGCTGGCCATATTGCGCACCGGGTTGAAGGCGCTGCGCGGGTTTTGCAGTACCAGGCTGGCCAGGCGGCCACGAACACTGCTTGCAGCCAGCGGCTGGCCGTCGAGCAGCAACTGCCCCTGGGTGCGGTTAAGGCCTGGCGGCAGCAGGTCGAGCACACCCAGGCAACTGAGGGATTTGCCCGAGCCACTGGCACCGACCAACGTGCAGACTTCGCCGCGGCGCAGTTGCAAGTCAACGCCGTGCACCAGCACGCCGGCCTGAGCCTCGATGCGCAAGCCGCGGATTTCAAGTACCGAGGGGTTCATTCAATGGCGCTCCTGTGTAGGGTCGAGGCGGTCGCGCAGCGCATCGCCCAGCAGGTTGAAGGCCATCACCGAGAAGAAGATCATCAGCCCTGGCAACAGCAGCAGTTGCGGGTGCGTCCAGATGAATTCCTTGGCGTCGTTGATCATCACGCCCCATTCGGCGGTGGGCGGCGCCACCCCAAGTCCAAGGAACGACAGGCCGGAGACGTGCAGCATCATGTGGCCGATGTCCATGGTCGCCAGCACCAGCAATGGGCCGGCGATATTGGGCAGCACATGCTGGCGCAGCCGCGCCCAGCGTGAAGCGCCGGCCAGGCGTGAAGCCAGCACGTATTCGCGGCCGCGCTGGGCAATCACCAGGCCGCGCACCATGCGCGCATACCAGGCCCAGTGGGACAGGGCGATGGCGATGATCACGTTGCTAAGGCCGGTGCCCAGCAAGGTGACGAAGAAGAATGCCAGTACCAGCGTGGGGAAGGTCATGAACATGTCGCACAGGCGCATCAGCAACAGGTCGGTGCGCCCGCCGACGAACCCAGCCACGCCGCCGACCGCGAGCCCAAGCGCCAGCACCAGCGCCAGGGTCAGCATCACGCTGCCCAAGGACAGGCGCGTGCCGACGATCAGCCGCGAAAGCAGGTCGCGCCCGAGGTGGTCGGTGCCCAGCCAGTGGCTGGCGTCGGGCGCCTGCAGGCGCTGGCCGAGGTCGACCAGGTCGGGGTCATGCGGGGCAATCCAATGGCCGAACAGCGCCAGCGATGCCAGCAGGCCGACCAGGGCCAGGCCGATCATCAGGCTGGGGCGGCGCAGCAGCAATGGCTGGGGCAGGGCAGACTGCACACTCATGCGTTCACCCCTTCCAGCCGGCTGCGAGGATCAAGCCAGGCGTAGCAGACATCGACGATCAGGTTGCAGACCATCAGCAGACCGGTCAGTAGCAGGGTGAAGCACTGCATCACCGGGAAGTCGCGGTTCAGCACTGCAGACACCGCAAAACGGCCAACGCCGGGCCAGGCGAAGATGGTCTCGATCACCAGTGCGCCACCGATCAGTTCGCCGATGTGCATGCCGGTGGCCGTCACCAGCGGCAACCAGGCATTGCGCAGGATATGGTCGCGCCAGACGTGCCGTTCGGGCAGGCCGCGGGCACGGGCATAGGTGACGTGGCGCTGCCCGCCGGCTTCCAGCAGGCTGGCACGCAGCAGGCGGGCGTTGATCGACATCGACATCAGGGCGATGGCCAGCACCGGCATAACCAGGTGCCCGGCCCCCCCACGCCCCAGCGGCGGCAGCCAGCCCAGCCACAGGGAAAACAGCGCGATCAGCAGAAACGCCAGCCAGAAATTGGGCATGGACACCCCCAGGAACGTCACTGCCCGCACGGCGTGGTCGGGCCAGCGCCCTTGCCAGCGGGCCGCCAACAGCCCCAGGGGGATCGACAGCAGCAGCGTGCAGGCCAACGCCAGGCCGCCGAGTTGCAGGGTGGCGGGCAGGTAGTAGAGCAGGTCATCGAGCACTGGGCGGCCGGTGATATAGGAGATGCCGAAGTCCAGATGCACGGCGTTCCACAGCCAGCTCAGGTATTGCGCATACAGCGGGCGATCCAGCCCCAGGGTATGGCGCACCTCGGCGATGGCTGCGTCGGTCGGTGGGATGTGCGAAAGCCGGAGGTAGTCCAGCGCCGGGTCGGTGCTGCCCAGGTGCAGCAGCACGAACACCAGCAACGAAACGCCAAGCATGACCGGTACAAGCAGTGCCAGGCGCAACAGGATGTAGCGCAACATGTCAGTCTTCCTGTTTGGGTGTCATGGTTTCGAACGGCACATCGAACAACGTGCTGCCGAACTGGACCTTGGCCACCGAGCCTCGGCGCACGCTGATGGCCGTGAGATGCGAGATGGGCAGGTAGACGGCCTGTTCGTGCAGGGTGGTGAGGATGAAGCGGTACTGCTCGGCACGCTGCTGCTCATCCGTGCTGGCCAGCACCTGGCCTATGCGCTTGTCCAGTTCGTCCTTGATTGCCAACCCACGCTGGGCCATGTAGTCGGCATGGCCGGCGTAGCGCATGGAACTGACGAACGAATGCGGGTCGTAGGGCGTACCCCAGGTGTCAGCGAAGATCATGCCGAAGTCGCCGTCGCGCTGGCGCCGCACCAGCGCCCCTTCCTCAACCGCACGCAGGTCGATGCGGATGCCGATTTTCGCCAGCTCGCCCTGCAGCACTTCGGCCAGGCTCTTCTGCAAGGCGCTGGTGCCGAGGAACACCAGCTCGATGGCCAATGGTTCGCCGCCTTTGCTGCGCACTGAAGCGCCTGGCGCCAGCGCCCACCCGGCAGCTTCGAGGCTGCGGGCGGCGAGCGCAGGGGCATACGGGTAGGGCTTTAGGCCGATATCGGCGTAGGGCATGTTGCTGGCGAACAGGGTGTCTGCGCGGGGCTCAAGGCCGTAGAGGATCTTGTCGATGATGGCTTGCTTGTCCACCGCCTCGTTGATCGCCTGGCGTACCGCCAGATCACGGGTAGCGCCACGGCCGGTGTTCATCGCCAGGGTTCGGGTGGCCAGCGGTGCCGACAGTGCGGTGGCAAAGCCCTGGTCACGCAGGCGCACGAACGTGCCGGCCGTGATCTCGCCGGCGGCGCCCTGGATAAGCTCGACCTCACCAGCCTGCAGGGCCAGCGCGCGGCTGTTGGGGTCTGGGATGACCTTGACCATGACCTCGCCGTAGGCCGGCTTTGGCCCCCAATAATGAGGGTTGCGCACGAAGCGGTCGTATTCGCCCAGGCGCGATTCGGCGCGCATCCACGGGCCGGTACCGGCGGGTTGGCCGGGTTTAGCCTGAGGCGAGGCAAAGCGTAAGGGACGAACCTGGGCCAGTTCCATCAGCGTCGGGTAGTAGGGGTGCTTGAGGACCAGGCGCAGGGTCAGGCGTTCAGGTGCTTCAACGTGGTCCAGGGTGGTCACCAGCTCCATCCAGCGGTGGCGCTGAGCGTTGGCCAGCACTGCATCGAGGTTGGCTTTGGCCGCAGGCGCGTCGAACGGTGTGCCATCACTGAAGCGCACGCCGTCACGAAGCGTGAACGTGTAGGTCTTGCCATCATCGGAAACCTGCCAGGCCTCAGCCAGCCAAGGCTCCAGCGTACCCGCAGCGGTATAGC
Organism: Pseudomonas sp. p106; assembly: GCF_003936645.1. Lineage (NCBI taxonomy): Bacteria > Pseudomonadati > Pseudomonadota > Gammaproteobacteria > Pseudomonadales > Pseudomonadaceae > Pseudomonas > Pseudomonas sp. p106. The sequence continues at coordinate 186,431 of NZ_RHQR01000006.1, read as the reverse complement.
GCACCAGGGGTTCATAGACCATGGCCTGGGCGTACATCTGGTTCGGGGAGTAGCCACGCGGGTCGAGCGGCCCGGCATTTACAGGCCATGAGTACACCAGCCTTGGCCCTTGCTCGGCGGCGCTGCTGGCCGGTGCAACAGTGCACGCAGCTAGAAAAAGGATGCCCCATAGGGCGGGCTTTCGTTTACCTGGCTGCTGCTTCACACTGCGTTCCCCACTTTCACGGAGGCCGTAGGCTAAAGCGCGGTGGGTATGATGTCTACGTGAAATCATCTTACCGGAAGTTACAGAATGCAACGAATCACCATCACGCTGGATGAAGAGCTGCTCGACGTCATCGATCGGCGGGTGGCGAGCCAAGGCTACCAGGGCCGTTCGGAGGCCATTCGCGACCTGTTGCGTGCGGGCATGCGCGAGTCTGAAGCATTGCCGGACGATGCCGCCTGCGTGGCCGTGGTCAGCTACCTGTATGACCACAGCACCCGCGAACTGCCCAGGCGGCTCAACCAGACCCTGCATGCCCACCACGATCTGACCCGGTCCACCCTGCACGTGCACCTGGACGCCGGCCACTGCCTGGAGGTCTCGGTGCTGCAGGGCGAAAGCGGCCGTATTGGCGAGTTGTCTCGCCAATTGATGGTCGAGCGTGGGGTGGAGCATGGCCAGGTGCAGGTGATGCCGGCGCCGGGGCATGCGAAGGTGCGCTGAGGGTCCGGATCGTTGCCCCAGGGCCAATGACAGGCAGTCGGCGCCTCAGAGCAGGATATAGTCGCTGTATTGACGCAGCCCGCCATGCGCACCTTCGATCAAGTGCACATAACGCCCGCCCACCAGGTCGACTGGCAGGCAATCGTCTACCTCAAGCACTGCATCGGTATGCGGCTTGAGCCAGCCTGCCTGCATGCGTTGCTTGCCCAGTTGCTTGGCCTGGGCCTTGTCCCTGGCCACTACCAGCAGGTACCGGTGTGCTTCACCAAACACCTGCGGCTCGTAACCGCCCAGGTTGATGAAGAACAGCCGCGGGTCATCCGCCCCTGGCGCCAGTTGGCTGAACGCGACACGGTAGCGATCGATACCGTCGACCTCCAGCCACGAGTCGATGTGCAGGCCGGCACGGCTGCCGAACCAGCCCTCGCGCAGTTGCGGGTACGCCTGCTGCAGTGAGTCCGCCTGTGCGAACAGCACGTCGTGTACCTCGATACTGGCCCGTGGGTGGCGGCCACCGAGCATGACTACGTACAGCATGAGCAATTCCTTCAGGTGGCGCAAGACGCCGTATTCTGCGGGTTATGGCGTCTGTCGACCACCGTCTCTTTAGGCGCCTTTACCTGGCGGCTCTGGCGCCGCATGCGACGCCAGGCCCATCAGTAACGCCACTGCACAGCGACTTCCAGGCTGCGCGGCTCACCCAGGTAGTACTGGGTGTTGCTCTGGTGGATGAAGCGGGCGTAAACCTCGTCGGTGAGGTTGCGCAACCGTGCGCTGAGCTGCACATGCTTGTCCAGGTCGTGGGTCATGGACAGCCCGTATAGGGTGTAGGACGGCACCCAGGCGGTGTTGGCGGTATTGGCGTACACCGAGGCCACGTAGCGGGCGTCGGCACCCACTTGCCAGCCCGGCGCCAGGTCGTAGGTCAGCCAGAGGTTGGCCACGCGGTCGGGGATGTTCACCGGGTTCTTGCCCTTGCGCGAATACACCACACCGCCAATGGTCTCGTTGAATTCGTCGTACTCGGCATTCACCCAGCTGAAGTTACCGGCCGCCAGTAGCTTGGGCGTGACCTTGAACGACGCCGCCAGCTCGATACCGGTGGAGGTCTGCTGGCCTGCCTGCTCGGTGGTGTTGGGCACGGTCGAAGAGGGCACCGAGATGTTCTTGCGCACGATGCGATAGGCCGCTGCGGTGGCCGAGCCGCGGCCGTCGAGGAAGTCGAACTTGCTGCCCACCTCGACCTGGCGGCCGGTGCTCAGGTCGAAGTCACCGACCTGGCTGATCGACGCACTGGTCAGCGTGCCTCCTGGTGGTTCGGCCGAGGTGCTGTACTGGGTATAGAGGCTGACGTGCGGGGTCAGGTCGTAGACCAGGCCCAGGCGACCAGTGACCGCGTCCCAGCGCCGGTCGAGTTTCGAGCGTGCGACATGGTCGACAACGTCGAAGTCGATGTGGTCGTAGCGCAAGGCGGTGATCAGCGACAACTGGTCGGTCAGGCGCGTGCGGTTCTCGACGAAGCCCGAGGAGGTGTCGGTGGTCGTGCTGCGGCCTTTGCTGCGCGGTGCGTCCATGCCGGGGATGTCGAGGAAGTCACCGGGCTCGAAGCCGTTCGGGTTGACGGTGTCGAAGGCCCCTTTGGACAGCGGATAGTTGGTTTGCTGGTTGTGGTTGTAGTCAACGCCAAATGCCCAGTCGCTGGCCAGGCCGAACAGTTGGCCTTGGTGGGTCAGCTCCAGGCGGTTGCCATTGACCTCCTGGTCGTGACGTTGGCGGTAGCCCCCGGAGCGGGCAATGGCGCTGTTGTCGGCGTTGTAGCGGTACACCTCGAGGTTGCGGTAATCGCGCTGGCCGTCGTAGTGGTAGAACGTATTGCGCAACTGGGTGGTGTCGTCGAAACGGTAGTCGGTGATCGAGCGCAGCCAGCGGGTGCGCTGCTCGTAGCGGCCGTCTTCGACGTTGTAGTTGTTGAAGCGGTTGCCTTTGTCGATGTGCAAGGTCCCTGTCAGCGGTTGCAACACCGGCGTACCCCAGTAGGGGCTGTCTTCCTTTTCTTCCAGGTATTCAAGTGCAAGGGTGTGCGACAACTGGTCGTTGATGTCACTGAGCAGCGAGAAGGCCAGGTTGCCTGCACCGTTCTCTTGGCGGTCGATATAGCCGTTGGTGTGGGTGCGGCTGTAGTCGAGCCGCGCATAGTGGCGTGGGCCGTCGCCACTGTTGAGCGCCTTGTTGAAGCCTACCGCGGTTTCCCAGGTGTCGTAGCGGCCATAGCTGACCCGGCCTTCGAAGGTGTCCTCATCGCGGCTGGCCAGCTTGGTGATCACGTTGAGGCTGCCGCCCACGGCGCCACTGCCGTTGAGGAACGACGACGGGCCACCCAGCAGTTCGACGCGGTCATAGATCCAGGCACCGACCGGGCGTGCCGCTGCGCCGTACTGCAGGTTGATGCCGTTGAACAGCTGGCTGACCTGGGCACCGTTGAAGCCCCGGTACGCCACATAACCGCCCCAGCCGGGCGGCGCCGACGCATTCACCCCTGGCAGTGCGTTGGCGGCGTCCTGGAAGTTGCGCGCGCCGATACGCTCCATCGTCTCGCGGTCGGCAACACTGACCGAAGCAGGGTTTTCACGGGCGCTGAGGTTCAGGCGCGAGCCGCTTTCGATGGGTGTATCAAGGTTCAGGCCGGTGGCCTGTTTCGGTTGGTCGGCGCTGGCCGTCACGTTGCTGGCAGGCAGTGTCAGGGTTTGATCCTGCGCCCACGCGCAGGTTGCGCTGCCAACGAGCAGCGCCAAAGTGGTCATGCGGAACATGCAAGGCTTCCTGGCTGAAATAGATTAACGCCCGCCGCAGGCGATGCCGCGGCGTGGCGATGTCAGAGCACGGGAAGGGGGGCGGGTGAGGCGCGGGGGTTGACTAACGGCCAGCGGTGTTTGGGCAGGCGCGGCGGCGGTTGCTTGGGCAAGGGTGTGCGCGACTCGCCAGCGAGCAGGGCCAGCAGGCCGAAGAAGGCGGCAAGCAGGCTGGCGCAGAACAGGCTGGTGATCACACAGTCGGCGCCGGTGGGCGGCATCGGGTCGGTGATGTCCTGGTCACCCTTGAATGCACCGCTGCTGTCGGCGGCGCACCAAGCGGCGTCGTCCAGGCCGCTGAGGCGCAGCCCGGCCATCTGCCCATGCCCCATTGCGCAGAGCAACGAGCCGAACAGGATGCTGAAGTACAGCATCCAGGCAACCAGTGCTTTTTCGGGGCGGGCCAGGTTCAAAGGGTAGCTCGGGGACGGGTGAGGGGATGAGAACGCGATTCTAACGGTTCTGCAGTATCTGAAAAGAGGTGTGTGCACACAAAGGGCACTGGATGAACGCTGCATCGTTTCATCTGCTGAACGCGGCTCGGGCACGGAGGATAAATATATAAAAGCCCAAAACCTGTACAAGAAGCTATTCTTGTATAGGATTTAGCGAGCCTAAACGTTTGCAAATGCCCCCGCGCAGGTGATGCCTGCCTTATGGAGTACACGCCATGAATCTGCACAACCTGACGGAGCTGGCAGCAGCCGGTGACGTTAAAGAACTTGAGCTGCTGTCGCTGGAAGGCGGCTTTTACATCCTGCGGGCGCTGACTGACGCCGGGCCGCTCACGCTCAGCGATGCAAACGGCCAGGCGGTGCGCTTTCGCTCGACCACCGAGCTGCGACAACTGCTGGCCGATCTGCCGCCTGTGCCGTGCATGCTGGTGCAGCAGGTGGTGCATGACGAGATGTGCGGGCAGCGCAACGGCCCTGTCGAGCCTCTGCGCGTGCCGGTGACGCTGGCCAGCCAGTGGTAGACCGTGCATTGCGCTTGGGCCTGGTGCTGGGGGATCAACTGTCGTTCGACCTGGCAAGCCTCGCCGCGCTGGACCCTGCACACGACGTGATCCTGATGGCGGAAGTGCAGGGCGAGGCGCGCTACGTGCCGCATCATCCGCAAAAGATCGTGCTCATTTTCAGCGCCATGCGCCATTTTGCCCAGGCGCTGCGTGAACGCGGCTGGCGGGTGGAGTATGTGGAGCTGAACGCACCCGGCAACAGCGGCAGCATTGCTGGTGAACTGCGACGGTGGCAGCAGGCGCTGGGTGCGACGCACATCCACCTGACCGAGTGTGGTGAGTGGCGCCTGGAGCAGGCTTTGAATGACGCCGGCTTACCACTGGTATGGCATCGCGATACACGGTTTCTTTGCTCGCGTGATGCTTTCGCACGCTGGGCAAAAGACCGTCGCCAATTGCGTATGGAGCACTTTTACCGCGGCATGCGCAAGCGTTGCGGCCTTCTGCTGGAGCCCGATGGCAGCCCTGTGGGCGGGACCTGGAACCTGGACGGTGACAATCGCAAACCCTTGCCACGGGGGCTGCGCGGACCGTTCCCGGCGCGCTTTGCCCAGGACGAAATCACCACGGCGGTCGTGGCGCTGGTCGGCGAATGCTTCAGTGACCATTACGGGGCGGTAGAAGGGTTCGACTATCCCGTGACCCATGAACAGGCCCAGCAGCTCTGGGAACATTTTCTCGAGTTTGGCCTGGCCGCGTTCGGCGACTACCAGGACGCCATGGCCGAAGGCGAGCCGTTCCTGTTCCATGCGCGTATCAGTGCGGCCCTGAACATCGGGTTGCTGGATGTGCGGCGGTTGTGCGAAGACGTGGACAATGCCTGGCGTGAGGCGCGGATACCGCTCAACGCGGCTGAGGGTTTCATCCGCCAGCTGATCGGCTGGCGCGAGTATGTGCGCGGCATCTATTGGCTACGCATGCCTGAGTATGCCGGGCTCAATTACCTGGGCAACGACCGTGCGTTGCCGGAATTCTACTGGACCGGGCATACCCGCATGCGCTGCATGGAGCAGGCCATCGGCCAGACCCTGCAGTTGGGCTATGCACACCACATTCAGCGGCTGATGGTCACGGGCAACTTCGCACTGCTCGCCGGCATTGTGCCCAGCGCGATATGCGAGTGGTACCTGGCCGTGTACATGGATGCCTTCGACTGGGTGGAACTGCCCAACACGCTCGGCATGGTGATGCACGCTGACGGCGGCTACCTGGGGTCCAAACCGTATTGCGCCAGTGGCCGTTACATCCAGCGCATGTCCGACCACTGCAAGGCCTGCAGCTACAAGGTCGAGCATGCGGTAGAGGAGGATGCCTGCCCGTTCAACGCGCTGTACTGGCACTTCATCATCCGTCATCGTCACCTGTTGGCTAGCAACCCCCGCCTGGCATTGGTCTATCGCAGCCTTGACGGCATGTCGGTTGCCAGGCGCGAGGGCGTTTGGGCGCGTGGCCAGATACTTCTGGCCCAGCTCGATAACGGTGAAAGCATTTGAACAAGGGCTTGCCACGCTTGCAGGGCGAGGACTGCCACGTCAGGCCTTGGCCTGCTCACGGCGATAGGCATAGGTTTCGGCGAAGCGCGACAGCATGTAGGTACTGCACGAAACCGGCGGGTATTTGGGCGGGTTGTCGGGGCTGGAGCAGTTGGGCAGGCAACTGATCATCGTGTCCGGGTGCGGTTCGGCAAAGAACGGCATCGAGTAGCGGTGCGTGCCCTGCGGGCTGACCACCCGGTGGGGCGTTGAGGTGTACCTGTCGTTGCTCCACCGCGCCATCATGTCACCGATGTTGACCACATAAGTGCCCTCGATCGGTGGCGCATCGATCCACTGGCCATCCACGCTCTGCACCTGCAGGCCGCCGGTGCTGTCCTGGTACAACAAGGTCACGCATCCGTAGTCGGTGTGCGCGCCGGCGCCTTGCTGGTCGGTGCTGGTGGCGGACTGGTGTGGCGGGTAGTGGATCATGCGAAACACACTGATGGGGTTGGCAAAGCGCTGGTCGAAGAAGTCGTGCTCGATACCCAACGCCTGCGCCATCGCCCGCAGCAGGGTCAGGGACAAGGCGTGCATGTCCTGGTAATGCGCTTGCAGCAGCGCCTCCCACCCGGCAATGGCGGGGTGCCGATTGGGGCCACGCAGCGGTTTTTTCGCGAGCACGTCGGGATGATCCGGGGCCATGTGAAAGCCCATGTCGAAGGTTTCCTTCAGGTCGCTTGGCCGGCTCGGGTCCAGCTGCTCGGTGGCGATGGCGCCGTAGCCGCGATGGTGCTCGCTCTGGGTGATGTCGATGCGCAGCTTTTCTTCGGCCGGGCAGGCGAAGAACTGTTCGGCGGCCGCTTTCAGTGCGCCAATGCGCGTGGCCGGGATGGGGTGCCCCTTGATGTAGTAGAAGCCCCACTGCCGGCAGGCGGCGTCGATCTGGCGGGCTACGGCCAGGCGTGCGGCAGGATCGTTCTGGTACAGCGGGCTGATATCGATGACCGGCAGGGTGTTCATGAATGGCTCCGTGAAATGGCGGTGCAAGCGGGAGCGGCTGGCGCTCCCACCCGGCGTTTACTTGGGCAGTTGCGCCGTAATGCCTTTGACGTAGTAGTTCATGCCTGCCAGTTCGGCATTGCTGGCCACGGCACCTGCGGGGATCTTGACTGCGCCAGCCTGGTCCAGAATCGGGCCGGTGAAGGGGTGGAAAGAGCCGTCCTTGATGCTGGCGATGATCTGTTCGGCGCCGCTTTTGACCTCGGCCGGCACCAGGTCGCTGATGGGCAGTTGTACGGTGCCATCGGCAAGCCCGCCCCAGTAGTCCTGGGGTTTCCAGGTGCCGTCCATGACCGCCTGAGTGCTCTTGATGTAGTGCGGCCCCCAATTGTTGACGATGGAGGTCAGCACCGCCTTGGGCCCGAAGTGGGCCATGTCCGAGGCGTAGCCGACGGCGTAGATGCCGCGGCGTTCGGCGGTCTGGATCGGTGCAGGGCTGTCGGTGTGCTGGAACAGCACGTCAACGCCCTGGTCGATCAGGGCGTTGGCGGCATCGGCCTCTTTGCCCGGGTCGAACCATGAGTTGACCCACACCACCTTGATTTCGGTGCCGGGGTTGTATTTGTCCAGCGCCAGCTGGATGGCATTGATATCGCGCAGCACTTCCGGAATCGGGAAGGAGGCCACATAGCCGATCTTCTTGGTCTTGGTCATCTTCGCGGCCAGGTAGCCGCCAACGTAACGGCCTTCGTAGGAAGTGGCCAGGTAAGTACCAAGGTTCTTGTCCTGCTTGTAGCCGGTGGCATGTTCGAAGGTGACCTTCGGGAACTGCTTGGCGACTTTGGCGGTGGGGTTCATGTAGCCGAACGAGGTGGCGAACACCAGGTCGTAGCCGCCCTTGGCCATGTTGCGGATGACCCGCTCGGCATCGGCGCCTTCCGGCACGTTCTCGACGAAGCTGCTGTCGACCTTGTCACCGAACTGCTTGATCAGGGCCTGGCGGCCCTGCTCATGCTGATAGGTCCAGCCATGGTCGCCGATCGGGCCGATATAGACAAAACCGACCTTCAGCGGGTCGGCGGCGGCGGCGGACAGGGCGGTGCTCAGGCCAATGGCGGCTGCCAGGGCGCGCAGCAGGTATTTGCTTTTGTTGTGAGGCTTCAAGGTGTGGCTCCTGTAGGTCTTCATGTTGGCTGTGTAGGGCGCGTTGGTAATGCAAGAAAACAGAACAGAGGGGCATGAATTGCGGTGCACGGTGCTGGCCAGGCGTGAGGCCTCAGCGCCCGGTCTTCCACGGCTGACCCAGTGAAACCGGCGCATACAGGCGGGTTTTGATGGCATCGCGCGACAGCACCACCAGCACCAGGATCGTGGCGACATACGGCAGCATGGCCAGCAGGTTGGCAGGGAAGCTCACGCCGACACCCTGGGCCACCAGGTGCAGGATGCTCGCCAGGCCAAACAGGTAGGCGCCGAGCAGCACACGCAGTACTCGCCAACTGGCAAACACCACCAGCGCCAGGGCGATCCAGCCGCGACCTGCGGTCATGTTTTCCGCCCACATCGGTGTGTAGGCCAGCGACAGGTAACCCCCGGCCAGTCCGGCCATGGCGCCGCCGAACAGCACCGCCAAGGTGCGCACGCGCAGCACGGGCAGGCCCATGGCGCTGGCGGCGTCGGGGTTTTCACCGACGGCCTGGAGGATCAGGCCGGTGCGGCTTTTGAGCAGCGTCCAGGCAATCAGCACGAACAGGCCGAAGGACAGGTAAACCAGCACATCCTGGTTGAACAGCATATGGCCGATGACCGGAATGTCCGCCAGCAGTGGTATGGCCACCGGCTCGAAGCCGCTCAAGGGCTTGCCGACCCAGGCGGTGCCGACGAATGACGACAGGCCGACACCGAAGATGGTCAGTGCCAGCCCGGTCGCCACCTGGTTGGCCTGGCAACCGAGTGCTACCAGGGCGAACAGTGAAGCCAGCAGCATACCGGCCAGGCACGCCATCAGGACGCCCAGCCAGAGGTTGCCGGTGGCGTAGGCGGCGATGAAACCTACCACCGCGCCGAACAGCATCATGCCTTCCTGGCCGAGGTTGAGTACGCCGCTCTTTTCGCACACCAGTTCGCCCAGGGCGACCAGCAGCAGTGGGGTACCGCAGCGCACCATGGCGTAAAGAATGTTGCCAAGCAGATCAAGATCCATAGTCGAAGCCTCAGCCTGCACGCGTTGAGCGGCAGGTAAACGAAAGGGTCATGGGAATTCAGGCACTGGCGGTTTTTGCCAACGGCGCTCGGCGGTGCCCTTTCAGCTTCAGGCGCAGCCGGTAGAGGATCAGCACGTCGCAGGCCAGCAGGTAGAACAGCATCATTCCCTGGAACAGCCCGGTCAGCGATTGCGGCAGGTTCAGGCTCATCTGCGCGTTCTCGCCGCCGAGGTAGAGCAGGGCCATCAACAACCCGGCGACCAGAATGCCAAACGGGTTGAGGCGCCCGAGAAACGCTACGGTGATCGCCGCATAGCCATAACCTGGGGAAACCTGCGGCACCAATTGGCCGATCGGCCCACTGACTTCGCTGACCCCGGCCAGGCCTGCCAGGCCGCCGCTGATCAGCAGCGCCAGCCAGACCAGGCGCTTTTCACGGAAGCCGACGAAACCGGCAGCGCGCCGGTCCAGGCCGAGCACTTTGATCTGAAAACCGAGGAAGCTCTTGTGCAGCAGCACCCACACCGCCACCAGGGCCATCAGCACGAAGTACAGCCCGACATGCAGTCGGCCATCCTCGAACAGCGCCGGCAGGCGGCTGGCATCGCCGAACATCGCCGATTGCGGGAAGCTGAACCCTTCGGGGTCCTTGAGTGGCCCGTGGACGAAGAACAGCAGCAGGTTCAAGGCGATGTAGTTGAGCATGATGGTGGTCAGGATTTCGTTGGCATTGAAGTGCGTGCGCAGCCAGGCCGCGAGCGCCCCCCACAGCGCACCGGCCAGCGTGCCGGCGAGCAACACCCAGGCCAGTGCCCAGCGGGTTTCCCAATCGATGAGGTGGATCGCCACGGCACTGCCGGCCAGGGCGCCCATCAGCAACTGGCCTTCTGCGCCGATGTTCCAGATCCGCGCCTGGTAGGCCACCGCCAGGCCGAAGGCGCAGAGCAGGATTGGCAGGGCTTTGAGCAGCAGCTCAGAGAGGCCGTAGAGGTCGCTGATGGGTTCGATCAGCAAGGTGTGAAACGTCTGCAAGGGCGCATGCCCCTGGGCGCTGAACAGGATCGCCCCGCTGAGCAGGGTCAGCAGGGCGGCGAGCAGGGGTGACAGCACGAGCATGGCACGGGACTGCTGGGTACGGGGTTCGAGGGATAGCAACATGAAGGGCTCTCGTCAGGCGGCGTCTTGCGGGGCATCGAACTGGCCGGCCATCCAGCCGCCGACCTCCACGGTATGGGTCTGTGCGGTGGCCTTGAGTGGCGACAGGCGGCCACTGCACAGCGCGCAGATGCGGTCGCTGATCTGGAACAGCTCTTCCAGGTCTTCGGAGATCACCAGGATTGCCGCACCGGCGTCGCGCAGGGCAATCAGCGCACGGTGAATCGCGGCGGCGGCGCCGACATCCACGCCCCACGTCGGGTGGGCAGCGACCAGCAGCTTGGGGGCCTGGAGGATTTCGCGGCCGAGGATGAACTTCTGCAGGTTGCCCCCGGACAGGCTGCGTGCCGTGGCCCGGGCATCCGGGGCCTTGACCGCGAAGCGCTGGATGATCTGCTCGGCCAGCGCCTGCACCTTGCCCGAGCGGATCAGGCCGCGGTTGACCAGGCCGTGCTGGAAAGCGGTGAGCAGGGCGTTGTCGGCCAGGCTCATGTCCGGCACCGCGCCGTGCCCAAGGCGCTCGGCCGGTACGAATGCCACCCCCAGGGCGCGGCGGGCGTCGGGGTACAGGTGGGCCATCGGCCGGTTGTCGAGGGTGATGCGTTCGCGCTCGCCAGCGGGCAGGCGTGTTTCACCACTGAGCAGGGCCAGCAGTTCGTCCTGGCCATTGCCGGCAACCCCCGCGATGCCGACGATCTCGCCGCTGCGCACTTCCAGGCGCAGGTGTTCGAACGACGTGCCGAACGGGTCCTTGTTGCGCCAGGACAGGTCGTCCACCCGCAGACGTGGCAAACCGCCGGCGCTTTTCGGGTAACTTGCCTCCAGCCCTTCGGCATCGCCGACCATCATCCGCGCCAGCTGCAGGTCGCTGCATTGCGCCGGGCTGCAAGCGCCGGAGACACGGCCGCCGCGCAACACCGTGGCACCGTGGCACAGGGCACGCACTTCGTTGAGCTTGTGGCTGATGAACAGGATGCTGCAGCCCTCTGCGGCGAGTGCGCGCAAGGTGACGAACAGTTCGTCCACCTCTTGCGGGGTAAGCACCGAGGTCGGCTCATCGAGGATCAGCAGCTTGATCGGCTGCATCAGGCAGCGCACGATTTCCACCCGCTGGCGTTCACCGATCGACAGGCTGTGCACCAGGCGCTCCGGCTCCAGGCCCATGCCGTAGCGTTGGGACACTTCGCGGATACGCGGCGCCAGCTGCTTTGGCGTTCCGGCATCGCGGCCAAGGGCCAGGGCAATGTTTTGCGCGACGCTCAGGGTTTCGAACAGGGAAAAGTGCTGGAACACCATGCCGATGCCCAGCGCGCGGGCCCGGGCGGGGTCGCGCACGTGCACGGGCTGGCCTTCCCACAGCACCTGGCCGGCATCCGGCGCGGTGACGCCGTAGATGATCTTCATCAGGGTGCTCTTGCCTGCGCCGTTCTCGCCGAGCAGGGCGTGGATTTCACCGGCAGCGATGCGCAGGTCGATGCGGTCGTTGGCCAAGGTGCCCGGGTATCGCTTGGTAATGGCACGCAGCTCAAGGCGCAGTTGCGAGGGGGATCTGGACATGGGACTGCTCGGGGTCAGGGTGATGAGCAGTTGCACAGCAAAAACATGGCCAATTGGTCAGATTATTGTTCAAGGGCTTGTGTTAGAGGGGCTGCAGGCCGAGAGCGGGGCACGCTTGGTGAACGTTGCGGCAGCGGCGTGTGTGGTTTTGGGGCGCCAAGGTGCCAAGTTGGGGCGCTGTGTTCAGCGTGGTCGCCATGTTCGGCCGGCTACGATACGGGCGTCACTGCTGGAGCGCAGTGCGGCCCTTCGCGGGCAAGCCCACAGGTACCGTGCTGGTCCCTTAGGCGTGGTTGGTTTCACGTTTTCAGCATGCGCACTACGGCAGTCATTGTTTGAACTCCCCGAAATTCTGGATGCCTGGGCTGGCCCTATCGCCGGCAAGCCCGGCTCCCACAGGTTTCACCGGGCGCCTAAGGGTCGTCTACAACCTCAGGGGCGGTGCTGTGCGAGTATTCAGGGCCGCCTGCTACCTGCTGTCCTAAAATCAGCGCCGACGCTCCTTCGCACTATTCTTGACATTTGATAACCACTGCAGCCGACGCATTGCTAGTGTGGTTGCACAAGCTTTGTGTGATGGGCAACACCCTGTATCAGGCTCTGCCCCTCCTGGGTTGGGCCGGGGGGGGCAGTCGCACCGTCAGAAACGCTATCGAAGCCGCTTGGTTCATCGGAGGTCATTCCTGTGCGCGATCCAGCAAAGAAAATGGGTTTGGTCGGGCTGACCACTTTGGTCACCGTCAACATGATGGGCTCCGGTATCATCATGCTGCCCGCCAGCATGGCGCAGATCGGTGCTGTGTCGCTGCTCTCGTGGGTCGTGACGGCTGTGGGTTCGATGGCCATCGCCTACTGTTTCGCGCAATGCGGTATCTACTGCACGCGCTCGGGCGGAATGTCGGCCTACAGCGAAGAGGCCCATGGCAAGTCCGCATTCTTCCTCTGCTCCTACCTGTATTTCCTCTCGCTGATGATCGGCAACGTCGCCATTGGTATTTCCGCGGTGGGTTATCTGACGCCTTTCCTACCCTGGCTTGGCACGGGCCCAGGCCCGCTGGTGGCAGGGACGGTGATGCTGATCTGGTTCAGCACCCTGGCCAATGTCGGCGGTGCCAACATAACCGGCAAGCTAGGCGCGATCAGTGTCTGGGGCGTCATCATTCCTGTGGCAGGCCTGAGTTTCGTGGGTTGGTACTGGTTCAACCCACAGACGTTTACCGATGCCTGGAACCCCGACAGCATACCGGTGAGCCAGGCGATCACCGCCAGTATCCCCCTGACGCTGTGGGCCTTTCTGGGCATGGAGTCGGCCGCGCAAAATTCGGATGCGGTAGAGAACCCCAAGCGCAATGTGCCGCTTGCATGCCTGTTCGGCACACTGGGCGCGGCGGTGATCTACATCCTGTCGACCACCGTCATCCAGGGGATCGTGCCAAACCCTGAACTTGCGAACTCCAGCGCACCCTTCGCACTGGTCTATGCGCGCATGTTCAATGACACAGTCGGTAATGTGATCATGGGGTTGGCAGTCATCGCCTGTGTCGGTTCATTGCTGGGGTGGCAGTTCACCCTGGCCGAAACGGCCAAGGTTACCGCCGAGCAAGGGCTGTTTCCCAAGTTGTTCACCCGCGTCACCGCCAGGGGCGCGCCACTGGCGGGCATGCTGACCTGCGCGGTCTTGCAGAGCCTGATTGCGTTATCGACCATTTCGCCTAATGCCAGCGCCCAGTTCAGCAAGCTGGTCAACCTGGCGGCAGTGACCAACATCATTCCCTACATCACCTCCCTGACCGGGTTGCTGGTGATCATGTACAAGGCCCAGGTGGATATAAAGATCTTCCGCCGTAACAGCGCAATCATGCTGGTTGCGGTGTGCTATTGCTTCTATGCGCTCTATGCCTCGGGCCTGGAAGCGGTGTTTGGCGCTGCGCTGATCATGGCGCTGGGGTACCTGCTGTTCGGCTTCATCGCCAAACGTTTCGTCAAGGTGCTGGACCTGATTGGAGGTGCGCCATGATGCGCAGGTCGAAATGGGTTGCCCTGTGCCTGGCCCTCTCGGTGCCGTTTGCGGCGGTGTGCAGCGCTGAAGCAGTGACCGACAAGCTGAGCCGGCTGCGCGACAGTCCGGTCCTCAATCTGGGGTTCATCGCAGACCTTGCCCCGTTTTCTTCAGGCAGTACCCAGTCACCTCAAGGGTATGGCATCGAATTGTGTCAGGCAGTGGCTCAACACCTCCGCCAGTCACCTGGCCTTGCCGACTTGCAAGTGCATTGGCATGTGGTGCCGCAGGAGCAAGCCGTCCGCGCCTTGGGCGAGGGAACGGTTGATTTGCTGTGCACGCCGATGGTGGAAACGATCACCAGACGGGAAACCCTGAATTTTTCCATACCGGTATTCACCACCGGCCTTGCGGTGCTGGTGCGGCGTGATGCACCGGCCAGCCTTCTGGAGCCACTGCGCGGCAAGCCTGTCGATACCGGCCCCAGGTGGCGCGCAACCCTCAATGCGGGGTTGAGCAAGCACAGTTTTGCAGTGCTGCGCGGCACGCTGAGCAGTCAGTGGGCGCGGGAGCGTATTCGCAAGCTTGGCCTGCAGTCCAGGCTTGAGGAGGTGTCCAGCTACCAGGAGGGTGTGCGCCGGGTGGTCGAGCGCAAGGTCGATGCGTTTTTTGGCGAGAGGATGATTTTGCTTTCCCTGCAGAGCCAGCAGCCTGAGCGCGATAGGTTATGGATCCCGGATCACCTGTTTGTCACGAGCCGTGTCGCACTGCCCATGGCCCGTGGCGATGATGGTTTTCGCCTGTTGGTCGATACCGCGCTGAGTCAGGCGCTGTCCGGCCCCGATGGAGAAGCCTTGTTCGTACGCTACCTGGGGGTACAAACAGCGCAGGACAAACTGTTGCAGAGCCTTTACGTGTTGCCGGATGACCGTGAACGGCTGGCGCCGCAACATTAGTCTTCGCGCAGTGCCTTGATTCTTCCTTTTTTCTCAGCGCTGATCAGTGCCGCGTAGTCCTTCGCATTCTGCTCGGCGTAAGCGAGTGAAAAATCGCCTATGGCCTGATCGAAGGTGTTCGATTTACCCAGGTAGCCACTGATCAAGGCGGCGTCACCTGATTTTGCATGTGCGCGCGCCAAGGTAATGCCGCATACCTCGGCGTACATCATCATCTGTTCGAGTGATGCACCTTCTACAGGTAGTGACATTTTCATGTCGCGCAATTGCCGGACAAAAAACTGCCGGCCCTTGGTGCTCTCGGTCCATCCGAGAAAAATGTCACTGGCAGATTGCATAAGCCGTTGGCCCGTGACCACCCGTTGGCCCTGGTTGGCAAATTCGCTCTTGCCCGCATAGGGTTCAAGCACAGAAGGACAAGCCTGCTTGAATTGCAGGAGCAATGGGTTGTTTTGCGCTGAAAAGAACAAACCGACGAAGCAATAGGTGCCGACGCTGCCGATACCTACTGCCTTCATGGCAAAGTCTTCCAGGCGATAACGGTCATACAGGACCCTGCGTTCAGGCAGCAGAGAAGTACGATAATCTTCCAGCGCAAGGTGCACCCGGTTGATGAAGTCGGCTTCATCCACATGAAAAAGAATCGGCGGCTGATCGACCAGGCGTCGCCGGCCGCCCACTTCGTCACTGATTTGTGGGTACAGGTAGTCGCCGATGCGAGTCCTGGCCTTGGCCATCAACTGTTCACGTGCTTTACGGTATTTGAGACTAGGGGCCATATCGATGAGCGTTTGTGCGTCGAGGCGGTCGTACCAGATTTCCAGCGGGCTCATCGTCGTCAATTCGCGCATGCGTTCCCGGTAGGCGCGAACGCATTCCATAGCCAGACGCCTGGCATCTTCATCGATGAGGCGGTTATCGCGGGCGGCTACGGCAAAACTGGTTGCCAGGCGCTTTATATCCCACTCCCAAGGGGCGGGTAACGTCTCGTCAAAATCATTGATGTCGAAGATCAGGTTACGTTCGGGTGTGGCGAACAATCCAAAATTCAGCAGGTGGCAATCACCGCAGGCCTGAACGCGAATACCTGTGTGGGGAAGTGTCGCGAGGTCGCGTGCCATCAAGCCTGCTGAGCCCCTGAGAAAAGTGAACGGGCTACGCAACATGCGCCCATAGCGCACGGGCACCAAGGCCGGATGCCGGCTGCGGTTGGACTGTTCGAGAATGTCGACAGGGTCGCGATGCTTGTGCGTCGGTTTCCAGAATGCATGGGACGAGCGCGGCACCGTTTCGCGCAGTTTCTTTCCTGCGTCCAGGCGCTCTGTTCGTGACGCGAAGCGCTTGTGTTCCCGAAGGCCGGGCTCATCTGCTTGCAGGTGCGAGCTGGCCTGTTTCCTGATCTCGGGCATGTGAGCACCTTTGGTGATCAAAGGCAGAAGGGCAGGGCCTTGATTCTAGCGCCAAGACACTGTTCACAGCTCATTCAAGCGTAGCATGTGCTGCGTCCAAGCTTGCACCGGGTGACCAGATCGCCCTTCGGCGCTCATCCCAGGGTGCTCAAGATTTTGCGGCAAGCACCCAGAGGAACCTTGACAGATCATTGGTTAACAAAAATAATCATTAACAATATTATCCATTAACAATAACAAAGGATATCTGCACTCATGAAAGCGCCTATAGTACGCCCCCCAGCAAACCGGGTCGCATCACCAGGCCCGCACCCGACAAATCCCGATGCCCGGTCAGTGCAGGAGGCAGCATGATGAACCTTCGCAGAGGATTGCTTGGGCTGCTGCTTGGCGTTTGCACGGGCCTTGCCCAGGCTGCCAGTTACGCTCCGCCCCCGCTCAAGCTCGACCCCCTGGCGCGCTTTACGGTGGACCTTGTCGCGCCGGTGTGGGAGCTGGGCGAAACCAGCGCGCAGGGCAAGCGGCGTATCATCCCGATCACAGGCGGCCGTTTCGAGGGGGCCAGGCTCAAGGGCACCATCCTCAATAACGGCGCGGACTGGCAGATTGTCAGCCCCGAGGGTGTGGCGATCATCGACACCCGCTACCTGCTGCAGACCGACGATGGTGCACTGATCTACCTGCGTACCGAAGGCTACCGTTACGGGCCGGCTGCGGTCATGAAGAGGGTGGCCGCGGGCGAAGACGTCGATCCCAGCCTGTACCAGTTCCGCATCACCCTGCGTTTCGAGACATCCGCGCCCCAATACGCATGGCTCAATCGTACGGTCGGCGTGGGTAGCGCAATGCGCTTGGGCAATGCAGTGGTCTACGACGCGTTCGAAGTGAAATAGTTATCTATATGGCTTGGGGTCGCGCCAGTCGCTACGCGCAACTGAAATCAGCGCATCCCAGTCATCAGGAGGATTGCCGCGGCCCAGCATCTTCTCGAATACGGCGTAGGGATCGGATTTGCTGCCTGCAGACCGTAGTGTGTTTTCGTCGTTGACCCATGCATAGACGATAACCTTGGACCTTGAGTCGTAGCGAAAGAACAGGCGAAAGCGCCTGCCGATTTTCGCCCGCCGCCAATGGCGGTAGGCGGTACCCAGCGTATTGCCCTGGCGAAACTCGTCACGGGCCGGATCGGTTGGTACAGCCTCCATGATCAGATGGCTCAATGCCCGGAATAGCTTGACGTTGGCGTTGCTTTCAAAACCTTGCGGGTCGTTTTGCTCGATCCGGGCGGCAGCCTCTTGTAATTTGCGTAGCTGTAAAAATACACCTTCATGGAACAGCAGCGTCCAGCCATGGCGCTGCATCAAAGCGATACCTCACCGTCAATCTCTTCGTCCAGGTTCACAGGGTGGCGTACGTTAGCGAGCATAGTCTGCGCCAGGTCGTCTGGAAGTGCGGTGATGTTTCGCCCGCTGCGAATATCGGCCTCTAGCAGGTCAAGGAACGCGCCGATGGCAGGGTCTTCGTGGTCTGCCTGAACACGGCTGACCACGACCTCACTTCCGCGGACGTCGAACGCGACCTTGGCACCGGTATTTAGGCCTAATAGTTGGCGAACGGCCTTAGGTAGGGTGACCTGGCCCTTTGAGGTTAGCGTAGCGACTTCGTGGATGGCAGGCATGAGCGTTCTCCGGATGCTTTGATCAGATGGTAAGGAATAATCCTTACATGGTCAATCTCGGTTTCTGGTCAAGGAACGAGAGACTGACACTGCTACGCATTTCAAATGCCCGTGCCCATGAGGTACGGGCACCAATGGTCTGTCTCGATGATTGCTGGCCAGAGGATTGCGTCACTTCTTGCCGGGAAGCACCGAGCTCAGTACCTGCTTGGCTGTCTGGACCATGACGCTGGCCTGGTCCGGGTCGCCCTTGAACAAAGAGCCGGCGAGTTTCTTCGCCTGTTCGAGTTTGATATGAGGCGGCAAGGGCGGCACGTTGGGGTCGGTCTTGAACTCGATCAATACCGGCCGATCGGCGCTTAGCGCTCGCTCCCAGGCCGCTGCGACGTCATCTTCACGGTCGACGAAAATGCCCTCCAGGCCGATGGAGATGGCAAACAGGTGATAAGGCACGTCAGGGATCGTCTGGGACGCCTCGAACTTGGGGTCGCCCTCCATCACACGTTGCTCCCAGGTGACCTGGTTGAGGTCCTCGTTATTGAACACCGCGCAGATCCATTGCGGGTTCTCCCACTGCTGCCAGTACTTGGCTACGGTAATCAGCTCGGCCAGGTTGTTCATCTGCATCGCGCCATCGCCGACCAGTGCCACCACCGGGCGCTGCGGATGGGCGAACTTGGCGGCGATGGCGTACGGTACCGCAGCGCCCATGCAGGCCAGGCCGCCTGACAGCGAGCACTGCATGCCTTGGCGAATTTGCAGGTCACGGGCATACCAGTTAGCGCAGGAACCGGAGTCGCTGGTCACCAGGGTGTTGTCGGGTAGGCGAGGGGACAGCTCGTACACCACGCGTTGCGGGTTTATCGGGTCCGCCTTGACCATTGCGCGTTTGGCCAAGGTCTTGTCCCAACGTGCACGCCAGCCTTCGACCTTCTCGCGCCAGCGGCGGTCGGTTTTTGTCTCGAGTAATGGCAGCAATGCGCGCAAGGTCTCCCCGGCATCACCCACCAGGTTGACCTCCATCGGGTAACGCAGGCTTAGCATGTCTGGCTGAAGGTCGATCTGCACCCCTCGGGCCTGGCCTTCTTTGGGCAGGAACTCGGAATAGGGGAACCCTGAGCCGATCATCAGCAAGGTGTCGCATTCGGCCATCAGCTGGTAGCTCGGTTCGGTGCCCAGCAAGCCGATGGCGCCGGTCACCCACGGCAGGTCATCGGGCAAGGCGGCCTTGCCCAGTAGCGCCTTTGCCACACCTGCGCCGAGTGTGTCGGCGATTTCGATGATCTCTTCGGTAGCCTGCAAGGCACCGGCTCCGACCAGAATGGCCACTTTGCGCCCAGCGTTGAGTACCTCGGCGGCACGCTGCAGGTCGCTGTCGTAGGGCACCACCTTGGGCTTGCTGTAACCAACGCCGGAATGCACGGTGCCATGGGCGCGGGCCGGCTCCTGGTAGGGCAGGTCCTGCAGATCATTGGGCAGGATCACCGCCGTCACACGCCGTTCGCCGACGGCAGTGCGCACGGCGCGGTCGAGTAAATGGCGTACCTGCGAGGGTGTGGAGGCTTGTTGCACGAATGCACCGGCCACATCCTTGAACATCGACAGCAAGTCCAGTTCCTGTTGATAGTGACCGCCCAAAGCCGCTCGGGCTTGCTGGCCGACGATGGCCAGCACTGGCATGTGGTCCATCCGGGCGTCATACAGCCCGGTGAGCAAGTGCGATGCGCCAGGCCCGGAGGTGGCAATGCACACGCCCAGTTCACCGGTGAACTTGGCATGGGCGCAGGCCATGAATGCTGCCATTTCCTCGTGGCGGGCCTGGATGAATTCGATCTTGCCGTTGGCCCGGCTCAACGCGCCGAATACACCGTTGATACCGTCGCCGGGGTAGCCGAAGATGCGCCGCACCCCCCATTGATACAAGCGCTCTACCAGAAAGTCGCCTACCGTGCCTGTCATTGCCTTCTCCCGTTCGCTGGTCGATAGGGGTCTGGACTTGGCGCGGTTTACGAAAGTTTCAACTGATATGCTTGCCTGCGCGGGTCAGCCGCCGTTTCAAGCGTTTTGGTCCTGGACCTTGAGTCGCACTGACCTGGCGTCTTCAGGGGCAGTCAGCAAGGTCAGACGATGAAGTTCACCAATCTGTTAGGTACCACTATCATTCTCTCAGCGCCTTCCAGATATTTGCTCAACACCGCATCGCAGAGCGCCTGGCGACGGATGGTGTCATGGTCGGCGTCTGCCTGGACGAGGATTTCCCCACGCAGCTTGCCATTGACCTGCACCATCATCCTCACTTCATCCCGTTTCAGCGCTTCGCTGTCTGGGGTCGGCCAGGCACTGTCATAGATCGCGCCAGGGAACGCCAGCTCTTCCCATAGTACTTGGGAAATATGCGGCGTCACCGGATGCAGCACCTGGAGGAGAATGGACATGGTCTCCCGGCAGACTTGGCGGCCAGCGCCGCGGGCTCCTTCGAGCACCTTGAGCATCTTCATCGCGCCCGATACGACGGTGTTGTACTGCAGGCGCTCATAATCGTAATTGATCTGTTGCAGCAAGCCATGGGTCTCGAAACGTACACGGCTAGCTTGCGCGGCATCCGTCGCCAGGTCGTCAACTTCGTTCCAGCGAGCTTGCTCGTCAACGGCAAAGTTCCAGAGACGGCGCAGGAAGCGATAAGCCCCTTCGACACCGCTGTCGCTCCAGATCGTGCTCTGGTCCGGAGGCCCTGCGAAAATGGTGAACAGGCGGGCGGTGTCCGCGCCGAATCGGTTGATGATCTCCTTGGGCTCGACCACGTTGTTCTTCGATTTGGACATCTTCTCCACGCCGCCCAGGCATACGGGCATGCCATCCTCGATCGCTGTGGCGCTGACCGGACGGCCCTTCTCATCGTAGTGAACCGATATCTCGGACGGGTAGAACCAGCGCCGGCTGCCGTCTTCGGCCTTGCGGTAGTAACTCTCCCGCAGCAGCATGCCCTGAGTGAACAGGTTCTTGAACGGCTCACTGAAGTCAACCAATCCCTCGTCGCGCATCGCCTTGGTCCAGAACCTGGCGTAGAGCAGGTGCAGAACCGCATGTTCGATGCCGCCGATGTACTGGTCGATGGGCATCCAGTAGCGATTGCCAGATCCGACCATTGCGGTATGGCAGTCCGGGTCGCAGTAGCGCATGAAGTACCAGCTGGAGTCGACGAAGGTATCCATGGTGTCCGTCTCCCGAAGCGCGGGCGCCGCACAACGCGGGCATGCGACGTGGCGGAACGCATCATGCTGCTGAAGCGGGTTGCCACTGCCGTCGGGAATGCAGTCAGTCGGCAATACCACTGGCAGGTCTGCGTAAGGCACCGGAACATCGCCACAGCATTCGCAATGGATGATTGGAATCGGTGTTCCCCAGTAACGCTGCCGGGAGATGCCCCAGTCACGCAAACGCCAGGTGGTGGTTTGCTCCCCGCATCCGCGCTCGGCCAGGGCATCGAAGATCGCCAGGGACGCCTGCTCCACAGTGAGGCCATCGTAGGCGCCTGAATTGATCAGACGACCTTCCCGACTGGCATAGCGATCCGACCATGCGGCAAGGTCATAGGCCGCCCCTTCGACAGTGATGACGGGGCGCACGGGCAAGCCGTACTGCCGTGCAAAGTCGAAATCACGCTCATCGTGGGCCGGCACTCCCATCAAGGCGCCTTCGCCGTACTCATCGAGCACATAATTGGTGATCCAGACGGCGACTGGCTCGCCAGTCAATGGGTGCTCGACGTGCAAGCCGCTCGGGATGCCGAGCTTCGCTTGTGCACCAGCGGCAGGGCTGGCCTGTGCCGACTGCCGACACGCCTGCACCTGTGGTTCGAGCCCAGGCTCGAGCGCGATGGCTCGCTGGGCCAGGGGATGATCAGGGGAAACAGCGCAGAAAGTCACACCCATCAGCGTTTCGACGCGCGTGGTGAATACCCACAGCTTGCCCGCGTCGATCAACTGCCCGCGGGCATCTTCGATCGCGTGGAGGAAGGCCAGGCGCGTGCCACTGGCCTTGCCAATCCAGTTGCGTTGCATGCTGCGAACCATGTCCGGCCAGCCTTCCAGGGTATCGATAGCAGACTGCAGCTCTTCGCCATACTGCGTGATGCGCAGGTAGTAGCCGGGAATCTCGCGCTTCTCCACCAGTGCCCCTGATCGCCAGCCCCGTCCATCTACCACTTGCTCATTGGCCAGCACGGTTTGGTCGATGGGGTCCCAGTTGACGATCTGGGTTTTCTTGTAGGCCACGCCCTTTTCCAGCAGCTTCAGGAAGAACCACTGGTTCCACTTGTAGTATTGCGGATCGCAGGTGGCAATTTCCCGCGACCAGTCGAACGCCAGGCCGAGCGGTTGCATCTGGGATTTCATGTCGGCGATGTTCATTCGAGTCCATTCGGCTGGAGGCACGCCCGACTGCATGGCGGCGTTTTCCGCCGGAAGGCCGAATGCATCCCACCCCATTGGCATCAGGACGTTGTAGCCCTTCATCCGCAAGTGGCGGGCCAGCATGTCATTGATCGTATAATTGCGCACATGGCCCATGTGCAGTTTCCCGGAAGGGTATGGCAGCATGGAGCAGGCATAGAATTTTGGCCGGCTTTGGTCTTCGACAGCCTTGAAGACTTCATCGCGAAGCCATTTGGCCTGAACCGTGCTTTCGACCCAGGCGGGATCATACTGCTGTCGCATAGACGCTCCTCGAAGTTACTGGCGCCGAGTGGCAATAAACCGCTCGACTCATGCGTTTTTGTTGGATATCACTCGGCCTACTGAATTTCATCTGCCGCCGGTGCGAGGGATTAGGGCAATCTGACAGAGATCGGATTTGAACAGTCTTCTGACTCTGGGCGGCCTCCCGCCAACCAGCCACGGGGCCACACACTGAAGGCCCGAGGCGGCTTGTATTTGGCCTTCAGCGACCTGCTAGCGTGAAGAACCTGACCTGCTTTTAAGTTCTGGTCAGTGTCGATAGTGAGTGATTGGTTGGTTAGTGAGATTGAATATGGTCAAGGCCTAACTTTAATGTCAAGCGTTTCTTTCAAGGGTTTGTGGGGTTGAATAGAGGCGCCGAATTGGCTGTCAGAAAATTCGCAGGAATATGTAAAATTAATTCACGCAATGTTTGTTGTGCTGCGATTCTGGATATCTCTATGATTTCAAATATAGAGGGTTGTTAGTCCGAGTAGCCATTAGGGTAGATCGCGTCTAATTGTTGTATGTGTTGCCCGGCACGCTATCGATGGTGACAAATTCATGGCGTTTATCATCTTCACCATGGGTTCTGCCAAGTATCCATATGCTGATTTGGCATCACGGGCGGCAATGAGTTTGTAAATGGCCTTTCCGACCGAGCTCGCTATTTTTTACAGGCTATCGGGATCCCCGAAGAACATCTGTATCCGCGACCTTAACCAGCGCTCCGCCGGGTCATTGTCCTGCGCCCCTCGCCAAGCCATGTGCAACTCGAAGCTGCGCACCGCTATCGGCAGGTCTTCAGCCCGCAACCCGCCCGCCGCAGTCAGCGCATCAGCGGTGTAATCGGGCACTGTGGCAACGATGTCGGTCCCCGCCAGCAGGCTGCCCAGGCCGTTGAATTGCGGCACGGCCAGGACCACATGGCGCTTGCGGCCGATCTCTTCCAGTGCTTCGTCGATGAAACCGGACAAGTCACCTGCGAACGACACCAGTGCATGCGGCCGTGCGCAGAAGTCATCGAGGGTGATGCTGCCCGGCACGCTGTCGGCGCGCAGCAGCTTGGGCATGCTGCGGCGCAGCACCTTGCGCTTGGCGTTGGCGGGCAGTTCGCTGGTGTAGCTCACCCCCACCGAGATTTCGCCGGAGGCCAGCAGGGTAGGCATCAGCAGATAATTGACCCGGCGCACCACCAGCACGATGCCGGGTGCCTCGGCGCGGATGCGCTTGAGCAGCTGCGGCAGCAGGGCGAATTCGGCGTCGTCCGACAGGCCGATGCGGAACACCGCGTTGCTGGTGGCCGGGTCGAATTCGGCGGCGCGGCTGACCGCGGTGGAGATGGAATCCAGCGCCGGCGACAGCAGGGCGAAGATTTCATGTGCTCGCGCTGACGGCTCCATGCTGCGGCCGGTGCGCACGAACAGCGGGTCGTCGAACAGGTTACGCAGGCGCGACAGCGCCGCGCTGATCGCCGGCTGGCCGAGGAACAGCTTCTCGGCGGCACGGGTCACGCTACGCTCATGCATCAGGGTTTCGAACACGATCAGCAGGTTGAGGTCTACGCGACGCAGGTCGTTTCGATTCATCGGTGCGCTTCGCCTAAAGTGGGGCAGGGGTGAATCTTAAGGCCAAAGGCTGTTAACCTGCACCGATTTGTGGGGCCGATGCACAGAAATGTGAGGTGCCCAATCGATGACAGGCATGTCGACTATTAATAGCCACTGATGGTCTAACGGCAAAAGCCCGGATAAAGTCCGTGGTAATACGAGATTCACAAAGGCGAGGTATGCGATGTCCCGCATGATCCGGTTCCACAAGTTCGGCGCTGCCGAAGTGCTCCGCTGCGAGGAGCAGGCCGAACCGTCAGCTGCTGTCGGCGAGGTGCAGATCCGCGTCGAGGCCATTGGCGTGAGCTGGTACGACGTGCTTTGGCGGCAGAACCTGGCGCCGTCCCAGGCCCGCCTGCCAGCGGGTATCGGCCACGAGATGGCCGGCGTGGTGACTGCGGTGGGTGAGGGTGTCGATGACATTGCAGTGGGCGACCGGGTGGCCAGCTTCCCGGCGACCAGCGCCAATGATCACCCGGTGTATGGGGATGTGATCGTTCTGCCGCGCACGGCGATTACCCGTTACCCGGACATCCTCACACCGATCGAAGCCAGTGTGCATTACACGCCACTGCTGATCGCCTACTTCGCCTACGTCGACCTGGCGAGGGCCAAGGCGGGGCAGACCGCGCTGGTCACCGATGCCAGCCATTGCGCAGGGCCCGCCTTCGTACAGCTGGGCAAGGCCTTGGGGCTCAAGGTGTTCGCTGCCACCAAGGAGCCGGAGCAGCGCGAATACCTGTTGGGCCTGGGCGCTGACAAGGTGATCGTCACCGAAGAGCAGGACTTGCTCCTGCAGGTGGGCAAGTACACCGACGGGCGCGGTGTGGACATGGTCCTCGACGGCATGGGCGGCCCGCAGATGTCACTGCTCGGCGATGTACTCGCGCCACGCGGCAGCCTGGTGCTTTATGGCCTGCAGGGTGGTAACCAGACACCATTCCCGGCCTGTGCGGCGTTCCAGAAGAACATCCAGTTCTACGTTCACTGCATCGGTAACTTCACCGGCAAGCCGGAACTGGGCATTAGCCAGGACCAGGTTGCGCTGCAGCGTGCCCTGCGTGATATCAACCAGTTCACGGCAGACCAGTTGCTGACACCGCAGATCATCAAGGTGTATCCGTTTGATCAAGTGGTTGAAGCGCACCGGTATATGGATGAGTGTCCTTGTGGCGGCAGAGTGGTGCTGGACTTGGCGGCGGGCTGATATACGCTGGATCTAAAGGAAACCCGGGCTTGGCTCGGGTTTTTTTTCGAGTGTTCACAGCTTGATGGTCCTCCCCGACAATCCGTGAATAGTCTCTTGCTAGGACTTTTCCTACGATTAACTAGTATCCGTCCTACATAAAAAAATATTGCCACCTCGCGTGCATGCAAATGCCTTGAAAAGTCTTTCTCTTTGAAAACTTCCCCGTGTCGAGCGCACAGTGAGTTGCCATTCGGCTGAATGGTTTTTTTACCGGCGTCTGTATCTGTTAATCGTTGAGCAACGCTTGATAATGGCGTAATGATGCTTTACGCAAGGAGCGTGCAATGGAGAAGATCAACCCTGGTTTTTGGTGTTTTGGCGCGGCGGAGGGCTCACGCAGGGGTTCATTTCTCTCAATGGCATGGCGACAGTAATTCGTCACTTCAATTTCTCTTAAAGTTTTGTAGGAAATTTCTTCAGGCTTGATTCGCCACCTATTGATTCATGAAAAAGTGCATTGTTGGCGGTGGAAAGAATGAAGTAGTGAGGTGACATGTGAGCAATATCCACGACCAAGCTATGCACCATATTTACCAACAGGTGCTGGATCGCGTGTTGGGCCATATGTCCCAGGTCCAGCGCGCCTCTTTGCAGCTGTTGGTCCAGCGTTTGCTGGTAGCCGCAGGTGGCCCGGAATATATCGGTACGTTCAGGTTGCTCGTGCTGCTAGGCGCAGACTGCCATAGCGCCCGGCTGCTGGCGGTCTTGCGTGCGGCCCAGTTGAGTATTGCCCAGCGTGCACCTGTCACCTTTCAGTTGCAGGTAGTGGCGGTGTGCTTACCCGCGGCCAGCAACGCGCTTCTTGAGCAACATGAGCGTGTGTTCAGTACCTTGTTTCTGCATGACGATCCACGGGTGCAGCTCCAGATGCTCGAAGCCGGGCAGGTGGTTTCGTTCAGCCGAAGGCCCTATCTGGCGCTCGAACCCTGGGCGCTGGCGCGCGACGCCTTGCTTGTGTTCGGTCATCTTGTCGATGCGCGGCCCGAAGCACTTTTGGGCAGTCGCATGCACCTGGAACTGGGTGCAGCGCTGTGTCTGGCGCTTGACGGCCAGCCGGCAGTCGATGCAATGGTCACCGCCATGCCTGCGCGACAGCGCCTGCGTTACCTGGCGTGGGCCCGCAGGGGTCTGCGCCAGGCCGGTGACGGGGGGAGGGCGAACCTGCATCAGTGCATGGCGACGCTTGCCGAGCGGTTGAGTCAGTTGCACAACACGGCCGGCACTTCACTTGGCGAGCCGGAAAAACCGGTTACCGAGCGTCACTCGGACCTTCCGGTCAGGCTGATTACCCTCGACGACCTGTTGCCCCAGCTACTGAGTGAAGGTGAGCTGGACTTGATGATGGAGTGCCACTTCGAGCCTGTGCAGAAGACCATGCCACTGGCCAGTTTTCTCGACCCGCTGGCGTTGGCCCAGTTGCATGAGCTGCGGTCGCGCTGCAATGCTCCTGTTGAGTCAGGCCCGGCGCCGCGTCTGCATTGCGAAAGGGCGCTAGCACAGGCATCGCAGCAAAGCCGTTTTGCCAAGGCCTATGGCCTTGAGCACACTCAGCTCGTTTGCATGTTCCACAGCCCATTCGCCAACAAGGGGCGCAGGTTGGAGCGCTTTCTGCAATGCTGCCACGCCGATATGCTGGTGGCACTGCCTTATCTGCATCGCGTCATGCAGGGCAAACCTTGTCCCGATCCCGTCAAGGATTGGTTGGTAAACATCAGTGGTTTGTCCCTTGCTCAATTGCGAGCTATTTACGAAGGGCGTTTGCATCACAGCGCCTTGCCCTTGCTGGCAAACCTGGCACGGCGTGATGTGCATCTGGCGCTACTGGCCTGCCGGCCCGCTGCTGGTTTGACTGCCTGTGGGGGCTTACCTGATGGGGCGTGAATTCGCTTACCAGACGGTGTATCGATATCTGCAAGCGCTTATCGATGAGGCCGCGCGGGGAGGGGAGCGCCGTTTGCCCTCACTGCGTGCCCTGTCGCGGCACCTGCGCGTTTCACTGGCCACTGTACAAACAGCCTACGGGTTGTTGGAACATGAAGGGCGGGTGCTGTCGGTGCCTAAATCCGGGTACTTTGTGCCGGCCGGTGCCATCACCGGCGTGACGGCCACTGCAGAGTCGGACCAGGCCATGCTGGCGCATCCAGCGATGGAGCGTGCGTTGTTCGCTCACGAAAGACGGCTGGCGCGACAGCGTGCACGTTCATTGCCCGGTACCCAGAGCTCGGGAGAGGTTCGCCTGCGGCATGTATTGGCCGAACGTTACACTCGATCGTCCCGGCAATCCTGGCGTGCTGAAGATGTGCACCTGGGGCCCGACATGCAGGCTTTGCTGGAAACGCTGCTCGAAGCATTGGCGTTGCAGGGCAGCACGGTGCTGGTCGCATCGCCGTGCTGCTGGCGTTTGCTGAGGGTTTTGCAGCGCTTTGGCTTGCATGTGCTGGAGATGCCCGTTAACGACCACGGCAGCCCTGACCTCGGCAGCCTGGCTCGCCTGTTGGGGCGTGAGTCGGTGCGCATGATGGTCATGCCGTCATGCCTTGGCATGCCTACGGGACGGTTGATGTCGCAACAGGACCAGCGGCAGATTGCCCATTTGCTGGCCTCGCATCCTGTCTGGCTGCTGGAAAACGATCTGGACAGCGAGCACTGTTTCGACACCCCTCCGGGGGCACGTTTGCGTGACTGGGTCGACCAGCGGTGGCTGTTGGTGCTGGGGTCGCTGCAAGCGTTGGTCGGTGCCGAGGCCCCCTATGCGTATGTGCTGGGCCTGCATGGCACCCTTGCCGAAGGGTTTTCCCGACGAGGCTTCCAGCTACCTCCTGTGCGTCAGCAGGCCTTGGCGCAGATGCTCAGCAACGGCGAGGTCGACGGGCAATTGAGCCGACGTCGGCTGGAGCTGCGCAAGCGTATGGAGCATTTATGCCATCAACTCAATGTTTGCCTGGGCGGGAAGCTGGCCTTTGACATGCCTGACGGGGGGTATGTCCTGTGGGTGCGCATGCTTGAGCCAATCGCCTTGGATCGCGTTTCGCCAGCTTTGTCTGGTCCGGCCTTGCAAGTACTGGCAGGTGCGCGGTTCAGCGTGCAGGGGCGTTATCAGCACTACCTGGCGCTCACCTGGGCAGGCGACCGGCCAGAAGCGCTGAGCGAGGCGCTCTACCGGTTGAAACAGGTGCTGGCGCCGCGTCGAGGACGGCAGGCTGGCAGCAAAAGCTGATCGCCAGCCCTGGCGTGTCACGTATCATGGTGCCCTGTTCATTCATATTCAGGAGCCTCTGCATGGGCACCCCACATTTTCGCCAACCTGTTCCCCAGGATGCCGAACGCTGCTACGAGATTGAAATTGGCGCGTACGAGGGGGATGAAGCCGCGACCCTTGAAAAGATCCGCACCCGTATCGCGCAGTACCCAGAGGGTTTCCTCCTGCTTGAGGTCGACGGCAAGGTCGTGGGGTTCATCAACAGTGGCTGTGCCCACGAGGTGGTGATGTCCGATGAGGCCTTCAAGGAGCTGGTAGGCCATGACCCGGCGGCAGCGAACGTGGTGATCATGTCCGTCGTGGTGGACCCGGCTTGTCAGGGCAAGGGTTACGCGAAACTGCTGATGAATACGTTCGTGCAGCGGATGGCTGCGCTCGAGAAGCGCACCATCCACCTGATGTGCAAGCAGCAGCATGTCGAGTTGTACCGCAAGATGGGCTACCAGTACGTGAAGCCATCGCCCTCGGACCACGGCGGCATGGCCTGGCATGAGATGGTCATGGCGCTCTGACGTGGCTCAAGCGCCATTGGTCGGTTGTTTGCCAGCCTGACCCACGGGGCTTGCCAGCAGGCGTTATCTGTATGTATAAACAGTGTCCGTTCCTGCTGCCCGACCCCGCCCTGTGATCGCCCATTCCGTCGACGACCCGCTCTACTACCTGCATAACTTCCGCAAGGTACTGCTGTGGGTCGAACACCGCTATGCCGACCTGCTCGATACCCAGGAGCTGGCTTTCATCCATGCTTTTGCCAGGCTCGAAGAGCCAGCCCAGGCGCTGCTGGTGCGCATGGTGATGCGCAAGGGCGAGCTGTTTCGCAGTGACCGGCTGGTTTATGCCGAGATCGGCGATACGCGTGCGGCCTTGCAGCCACTGCAGGCGTTGGGCTGGGTGCGTGAACCCGAGCAGTTGAGCCTGGAACAGTTGTTCGCCCTGCTGCGCAAGGAGGAGCTGGCCAGCGGTTTTGCAGGCCTTCTGAGCCGACCGCGTGCGGCCAAAAGCGATCTGCTCGCGCAACTTCAAGCCTTGGAGCTGGCGCCCAGGTCACTGTCCGATTGGTTCGCCAGTGCCCCGGTGGGCATCGTGCAGTGGTGCCTGCAGCCGCTGTGCGATCGCATGCGTCTGCTGTTCTTTGGCAACCTGTACCAGGACTGGTCCGATTTTGTCCTTGCCGACCTGGGCGTGCTGCGTTTCGAGCAAGTGCCATTCAGCCCCGCCTCGCGTGCCTTGCAGCAGCGCAGCGACGTCGACCTGGCCATGGCTTTGCACCAGTGCGCCGAGCGTCTGGAGTTGGCTGAGGCGCCTGCGTCGATCCTTCAGGCGTTGGCGGGCTGGCGCAGCGACAACCCCTGGCTGGCCCGCCGTCACGCGCGCTTGCTGTTTGCTCTGGGCCAGCAGTGCGAGCGCCTTGGCGACTGGGACCTGGCATTGACGGTGTATGCCCAGAGCAGCCATGCGCAAGCGCGCATCCGCCAGGTGCGGGTGCTGGAGCGCAGCGAGCGCTGGCAAGAGGCGCATGCCCTGGCCCTGCACCTGGCCCAAGCGCCTGCCAATGCCCTGGAAGTGCAGGCGCTTGAGCGCATGTTGCCGCGCCTGGTGCGCAAGCTGGGCGGGCCGGCGCAGCGCCGGCGGCGTGCCACACCCGCGCAGGTGATCGAGCTCGAGCTGCCTCGCGAGCAGGCCGCGTTGGGTGTCGAGGAGGCTGTTCGGCAGCACCTGGCGCAAGCAGGCGGGCAGGTTCACTACGTCGAGAACACGCTGCTCACCAGCCTGTTCGGGCTGTTGTGCTGGGACGCGATCTTCGCCCCGATTCCCGGCGCGTTCTTCAACCCCTTCCAGGCTGCACCGCAAGACCTGCACGACTGCGACTTCCAGCAGCGGCGCGCCGTACAGTTCGATGCTTGTCTGGGCCGGCTCGACGACGGCTCGCATCAGCAGGCCATCCTCGACTGCTATGCCGCCAAGCAAGGGCTGCAATCGCCGTTCGTGTTCTGGCAGATGCTCAACCATGCCTTGCTCGTGCAGGCATTGGCCTGCCTGCCCGCGGCGCACCTCAAGCAGTGTTTCCTGCGCCTGTTGCAGGACATACGTAACAACCGCACCGGCATGCCTGACCTGATTCAGTTCTGGCCGGAGCAGGGGCGTTACCGCATGGTCGAGGTCAAAGGCCCGGGCGACCGCCTGCAGGACAACCAGTTGCGGTGGCTGGCATTCTGCGCCGAGCACGGCTTGCCGGTGGCTGTCTGTCATGTGCGCTGGAGCGAGGGCGAGTGAGCTACCGCGTGGCGGTGCGCGCTTTGTGTGAGTTCACTGCCAAGGCCGGTGACCTCGACCTGCGCTTCACGCCGTCGCCCACTGCCCAGGAGGGCATCGAGGGCCATCGCCGGGTGGTGGCCAGGCGGGCCGCCGGGTACGAGGCGGAGGTCGCACTCGAAGGCGCTTATCAGGGCTTGCAGGTGCGCGGCCGCGCCGACGGTTATGACCCCGCCGCAAACCGTCTTGAAGAGATCAAGACCTACCGTGGTGACCTGGCCCGTCAACCGGCCAATCATCGCCAACTGCACTGGGCGCAGGCCAAGGTCTATGCCTGGCTGCTGTGCCAGGCGCGGCAGTTGCCCGCCATCGAGGTGGCGCTGGTTTACCTGAACGTGGACAACGACGGCCAGACCTTGATCAGCGAGCATTACAGCGCCGTCGAGCTGCAAGCTTTTTTCGAAACCCAATGCCTGTGTTTTCTGGCCTGGGCCCAAGGGCAAACGCAGCGCCTGGCCGAGCGTGACCGCGGGCTGCAGAGCCTGGGCTTTCCTTACCCGCAGTTTCGCCAAGGCCAGCGGCAACTGGCCGAAACCCTGTACAAGGCGGTCAGCACCGGGCGCTGCCTGATGGCCCAGGCCAGCACCGGTATCGGCAAGACCCTCGGCACGCTGTTCCCGTTGCTCAAGGCCATGGTGCCGCAACAACTCGACAAAGTGTTTTTCCTGACCGCCAAGACCCCAGGCCGAGCACTGGCGCTGGATGCCCTGCAACAGATTACCCGGGCCACGCCGCAGCCCGCGCTGCGCACTCTGGAGCTGATTGCCCGCGACAAGGCCTGCGAGCACCCCGACAAAGCCTGCCATGGCGACGCCTGCCCATTGGCCCAAGGCTTCTACGACCGCCTGCCGGCGGCGCGTGAGGCTGCTGCCCGGTTGCCGTTGCTGGACCGCGCGAACCTGCGCGAGGTGGCCCTGCAACACCAGGTCTGCCCGTACTACCTGGGGCAGGAAATGGCGCGCTGGGTCGATGTACTGGTGGCCGACTACAACTATTACTTTGACGCTCATGCCCTGCTGTTCGGCCTGACACAGGCCAACCAATGGCGCGTTGCGGTGCTGGTCGACGAGGCTCATAACCTGGTGGAGCGTGGCCGCGGCATGTACAGCGCCAGCCTCGACCAGGGGCAATTGCTGGCGCTGCGCCAGCGCAAACCGCCAGGGCTGGCCAGCGCGCTGGACCGGCTGAACCGCCAATGGAATGCCCTGTACAAGGCGCAGCGAGCGCCTTATCTGGCCACCGGGCAGTTGCCGGACGCCTTTCTACGTGCGCTGCAGCAATGCATCGGGCTGATCCAGGAACGCTTGAACGAGTCGCCCGTCGAAGTGGATACACACATCCTGCAGTTCTATTTTCAGGCGCTGCAGTTCAACCGGGTCGCCGAGCTGTTCGATGAGCATTTCCTGTTCGATGTGAGCCTGCGCGAAGGCCCGCGCCAGCGGCGCCTAGCCACCTTGTGCCTGCGCAACGTAACGCCCGCCAAACTGCTCGGCCCGCGCATACAGGCAGCGCGCAGCGTGACGTTGTTCTCGGCCACGCTCAGCCCCCGGCATTTCTACACCGACCTGCTCGGCATGCCACCGGATACAGCGTGGCTTGAGGTGGCGGCGCCGTTTCGCGCCGAACAGCTCGAAGTGCGCATCGCCAGCCAGGTCTCTACCCGTTATCACGAACGTCGGGCCTCGCTGGCACCGATCGTTGCGCTGATCGCCGAGCAGTACCAGCGCCAACCCGGCAACTACCTGGCGTTCTTCAGCAGTTTCGAATACTTGCAGCAGGTGTATGCGCTGCTGGCCGAGCAGCACCCGGCGATCTCGGCCTGGGCTCAGGCACCAGGCATGGACGAAACAGCACGCCAGGATTTTCTTGCGCGCTTTGCCGCAGACGGCCAGGGCGTCGGGTTTGCCGTGCTGGGCGGTGCCTTTGGCGAAGGTGTCGACCTGCCGGGCAACCGGCTGATCGGTGCATTCGTCGCCACCCTCGGGTTACCCCAGGTCAACCCGGTCAACGAACAGTTCAAACAGCGGCTGGGCCGCCAGTTCGGCGCTGGTTTCGACTACGTCTACCTGTACCCCGGCGTACGCAAGGTGATCCAGGCTGCAGGCCGGGTGATTCGCGGCGATCAGGACCGCGGCGTGCTGGTGTTGATCGATCAGCGCTTCGCCGAGCCGCATGTGCAGCAGATGTTCCCCAGCTGGTGGCAGATAGCCCGCGAATAATCGTCGGCAAGGCCTTCGCACCTCGTTGCAACTCCCAGTACACTGCGTGTTCCAACTCCAACATCCGTTGAACTCGAGGTTTCTGCATGACGCTCAGTCCTTTGGCAGGCAAGCCGGCTCCGGCCAGCGTGCTGGTCGATATTCCCCGCCTGCTCACCGCTTACTACACCGGCCGCCCCGACGCTGCCGTAGCGGCCCAGCGCGTGGCCTTCGGCACCTCGGGCCACCGGGGCAGTTCGTTCGACCTGAGTTTCAACGAAGACCACGTGCTGGCGATCACCCAGGCCATCTGCCTGTACCGCCAGGAAAAGGGCATCGACGGCCCGTTGTTCATCGGTGCCGATACCCACGCGCTGTCCGCGCCGGCAGCCGCCAGTGCCCTGGAAGTGCTGGCCGCCAATGGCGTGCAGGTAATGCTGTCCAAGGACGATGAATACACCCCGACGCCTGCGGTGTCCCACGCCATCCTGTGCTACAACCGTGGCCGCGATGGCGGGCTGGCCGATGGCATCGTCATCACCCCCTCGCACAACCCGCCGCAGAGCGGTGGTTTCAAATACAACCCGCCCAACGGTGGCCCGGCTGACAGCGATGTGACCAAGTGGGTCGAGGCCAAGGCCAACGAACTGCTGGCCGCAGGCCTTGCCGGCGTCAAGCGCATGGACCATGCGCAGGCCCTCCAGGCCCCGACCACCCAGCGCCACGACTATGTCAGCCATTACGTTGCCGACCTGGAAAACGTCATCGACTTCGACGTCATCCGCAGCGCCAACCTGCGCCTGGGCGTTGACCCGCTGGGTGGGGCAGGGGTGCGTTACTGGTCGGCGATCGCCGAGCACTACAAGCTGAACCTGGAAGTGGTCAACACCGAGGTCGACCCGACCTTCCGCTTCATGACCGTCGACTGGGACGGCCAGATCCGCATGGACCCTTCGTCGCCATATGCCATGCAAGGCCTGATCGGCCTGCGCGAGCGCTTCGATGTGGCGTTTGCCTGCGACCCGGACCACGACCGCCATGGGATCGTCACCGCCGATGGCCTGTTGCAGCCAAACAACTACTTGGCCGTGGCCATCGACTACCTGTACCGCCACCGTCCGCAGTGGCGCAGTGACGCTGCCGTGGGCAAGACGGTGGTGTCCAGCGGCCTGATCGACCGTGTTACCGCGCGCCTGGGCCGTGAGTTGTATGAAGTGCCGGTGGGCTTCAAGTACTTTGCCCAGGGGCTGTTCGACGGCTCGTTGGGCTTTGGCGGCGAAGAAAGCGCCGGCGCCTCGTTCCTGCGCAAGGACGGTACGGTCTGGGCTACCGACAAGGATGGCTTGATTCCGGCGCTGCTGGCCGCCGAGATGACTGCACGCACCGGCCGTAATCCAAGCCAGGCCTATGCCGACCTCACGGCGGCGCTGGGCAAGCCGTTCGCTACCCGTGTGGAAGCGAAGGCCGATGCGCGGCAGAAGGCATTGCTGAGCAAGTTGGCGCCGGAGCAGGTCAAGTCGACCGAGCTGGCTGGAGAGCCCATCGAGCAGATCCTCAGCCACGCGCCCGGCAATGGCCAGGCCATCGGGGGCCTGAAGGTGATGACCGCCAACGGCTGGTTTGCCGCGCGGCCTTCGGGCACCGAGGACATCTACAAGATCTACGCCGAGAGCTTTATCGACGAGGCGCACCTGCAACGCCTGGTGGCAGAGGCGCAGGTACTGGTGGATGCCGCGATTGCCTGATTGACCTGTGAAGCAGGGCCGCAGCGCGGCCCTGCTTGTTCAAGCCACATCGACCAGCACGATCTCACTGTCCTCGATTGCGGTCACCCGCAGCACGTCTTCCTGCTCGATCGCCACGCCATCGCGGCCTTTGGCCCGCAGCCCATTGACCTCGACCAGGCCCTTGGCCGGCACCAGATACCCTCGACGCCCTGCATCGAAGCGGTACTCGGCCGTTTCGCCTGCCCGCAGGGTTGCCGCTACCAGGCGCGCATCGGTGCGGATCTGCAAGCTTTCTTCATCGCCCGCCCGGCCGCTGGCCAGGGTCACGAAGCCTTCACCACGCTCGCCTTTGGGGAACGGCCTGGTCCCCCATGACGGCGCATCGCCAACGCGTTCCGGCACGATCCAGATCTGGAAAATACGGGTATCGATGTCTTCCAGGTTGTACTCGCTGTGCACGATGCCGGTACCGGCACTCATGACCTGTACATCGCCGGCCTCGGTGCGGCCTTTGTTGCCCAGGCTGTCCTGGTGAGTGATGGCGCCTTCACGCACATAGGTGATGATTTCCATGTCGCGGTGTGGATGCGGTGGGAACCCGCTGCCGGCGGCGATCAGGTCATCGTTCCATACGCGCAGGTTGCCCCAGTGCATACGCGCCGGGTCATGGTATTCGGCAAACGAGAAATGGTGATGGGCGTCGAGCCAGCCGTGGTTGGCGTGGCCAAGGCCTTCGAAAGGTCGCAGTTGCAGCATGATCGTGCTCCTTGAATGGGTGGAATGGGCTCATGATGCTTCAAAGAAAGATCGAAAATAAGCGTAAATATCGGCTAATTATCATCGTTTAATTAAATTGTTCTGGGCAATGTGAATTGTGCGATTCATCGCCTAATCCACTGATCTGCAAGCATTCGCTGGCGATTTTTTGCCGATGCGGCGAACATGCACGCTGATTCGATTTTCAACGGAGTGACCGTGGCCCACGAGCAACCCCAGGCCCCTGCCGAACTGACCCCGCCCGCACAATTGCCCTGGCTTCGCCGCCTGGCTGCACGGCTTTTGGGCCGTGGGCTGAGCCGCTTGCAGGCGCAACACCGCGACTCCTGGTTCCTGGGCCATGCCACCGGCCAGCGCAGCGGCCACGCTGATGGCATGCGCGAAGGTTTCGAGCGTGGACGGGTGGAAGGCTACGAGGCGGGGCGCCAGGTACTGGTGATTCGCGATTCACGCCCTGATGCCGCCGCCGTACCCGGTCAGGATGACCGGTTGTTCGACGACTGGCGCCTACCACTGACCACTGAGCTCAAGAAGCGCTTCAAGGCCGATGTAGCCCAGCGCCTGCCCGCCGAGGCGCAGCCCAGTGCCGCCCAGTGGAAGCTGATATTCAGTGACACGCCGTCCACTTGCGTGGTGGCCGGGGCCGGGGCTGGCAAGTCCACTTCGCTGGTGCTGCGCATCCTGCTGTTGCGCCATTACCTTGGCTATGAGCTGGACGCGATGACGGTGGTCACCTTCACCCGTGAATCGCGCAAGGACTTCATCAAGCGCCTGGTGCAGGTGTTCTCGCTCTGGCAGCTCGACCTGCCACCGGCGCGTGCGCGCGAGCTGGTACGTACCTTTCACTCGCGCATTCTGCCGCTGGTCCGCAGCCTGCCGGGTTTCGGCCAGGTGCGAGCATTCGAGACCCTGGGCAACGACATGCCAGAGGGGCGTGAGGCGGAGGCCGAGAGCAACCCGTTTGACCTGCGCCTGAACGACGCCCAGCGCCAGCAGCTCAATCTTTGCTATCGCGACCTGCTAGCCGAAAATCCGCGCTTTGCCGAAATCATCGCGACTCTGCGACGTGAAGCCTTGCAGCTCAAGCCGCTGGACCCGGACCACCCCGATGTGCAGAAGCGCGTGCAGGTGACGCAACTGGCTGCCCAGCGCGACGAAGAGCTGTGCGACGTGATCGAGGACCTGTGGTTCGCGGCGGGCGTGTGGCCGATCAAGGGCATTGAGCCGTGCCGTGAAACGGTCGACATCCGGGGCAGCCGCTTCCATGTGCATGGCCGTCTGGAAGGCCTGGATGCCTGGGTTGTGCTCGGTTTCGACCCGTCGGAAAGCGCACAGTACCAGCGCCCGGGGGCCAAGCTTACGGTGCGCGCCGAATGGGCGGTCAAGCGCACGTTGCTGCAGGCGTTCTGCGACAGGCCGCTGATCTGGCTGGACAACTATGCCATGGCCCGGCGCCTGGCCGCCTCGCTGGCAGGCGACGCGGTCGCGGGCCCTGGATTCGAGTACAAGGTCAAGGGCGAGTTGGCCCCGGCACCGTTGCTCGATGCTTTCGTCGGTGCCGCCAACTTCATCGAAAACCTGGGCCTTGAGGTCAACAGCGCCGTGGCGGCGATGAGTTTCCCGTCCGGCGACAGCGATGCCTTGTTCTTCGAGGCCCTGGCACTGTACTGGAAAGCCCTCGAGGCGCACCTGCTCAACCAGTCGCCGCCGGTGATGAGCTACAACCGCATGTTCGCCCTGTTCGGTGAGAACAACCCGGAGAACCTGCAATTGCTGCCAGACCCGATGCTCAGGCCGTTGGCGCATCTGATGATCGACGAATTCCAGGATGTATCGCCGCAGATCGTCAGCTGGCTGCGCGCCAGCCTCGCGGAGATCCGCCGCCGCGGAGCGGCCATGCACACCGGCCGTAACGCCCAGTACTCTTCGCTGCTGTGTGTGGGTGACGATTGGCAGTCGATCTATGGCTGGCGTGGCAGTTCGCCCAAGTACTTCATGGAGTTCACCAAGACCTTCCCTTCGCCGGCCAATACCCGGGTGATGCTGGTCGACAATTACCGTTGTCAGCAACTGGTCATCGATGCTGCCGAGCATCTGGTCAAGGGAGCGCCATCGATCACTGGCAAGAAGGCCCGGGCCGCGGGCCCTGCTGCCGAGTTGCCGGTGTCGGCAGTCAAGGTGTGCGAACGTGACGAAGCGGTGCTTGGCCAGACGCTGATCGAGCATTACCAGCGTGGCGAATCGGTGATGATGCTGTACCGCAAGGGCGCCGATAAAGCCTTGATGAGCGAGCATCTGGCCGGCGTGCTGCAAGGCGAAGCGGCATTGCCGCCCGAACAAAGGCGTCTGCGTCAGCTGACGTACCACAGCGCCAAGGGGCTGCAGGCCGATGCAGTGTTCATGCTCGGCGACTGCCAGTACCTGACCAGCTCGCCATACAAGAACCAGGTGTATCGCCAGGCCGGCCTTGGCCGGGCCGGTGATGCCCAGCCGTTCGATACAGCGCAGAAGGAAGAGGTACAGCGCCTGGCCTACGTGGCGGTCACGCGCGCCGCCAGACACTGCTATTGGCATGTCGAGGCAGCCAGCGGCGAAGCGGCCGCTGCGCCACGGGCTTCGAGCCAGGTGGACGGCCGGCAGGCCTTCTTCGAAGACTTGCGCGGCCAATGATCGCGGCTTAGCCAGCGAGGGTTTCGGCCTGCCGGGTGAGGCTGAGCAGCAGGCCGTGCTCGACCTTTTGCTGCTCCTCGTTCAAGGCGCGCATGGCGTGGTCGAACTGGCCGTCATTGAGCGGCACACGCCGCAGCAGTCCGTTTTCGTCCAGCGGGTTCTGCGGCAGCACAGGCAACAGGGCTTCAAGTACCGAGCTGTCCAGGCGGGCTACCGGTTCATGGCTGCCGTCCAGGCAATGGAACAGGTAGTCATGGCCCACTCGCCAGAAATCGGTGAGCAGGCTGAATGCTTCGGCATTGTGACGCTTGAGGTAGTGCACCCAGCCGGCCTGCCCAAGTATCCAAGCCTGCCGAGTATCGGTTCTGGCATCCTGGGCAAGCACTGCGCTGTGTACCTTCTCGATGATGGTGCTGTTGATCCTGGCCGTGTCCCGGTAGAGCATGCCGCGGCTGGGTTCAGGGAAGTCCAGCCGGGTTGCAAGGGACTGACGCAAGGCAAGGCGGACTTCGATATCGTCGACCAGCCCGGTTTCCAGTTCGACGTCAGGAAACGCGGCCGGATCATCCAGTGAGTCGTACTGTGGCAGATCCGCATCGAACATACCCTCTTGCAGCGCCTGCTTGCGCAATGTCCTTCTCAGGCTGATGCGGTCGGCCAGTTCGTTGACGATGTCCCGGCGATAGAGCTTGCGGTATAGCGCGAGCAGGGTCTTGGCCTGCTCGCCGGTATGGCCTGCGGCTTCGTGCGCCAGCACTTCGATCTCCAGTGCGCTGAAGGCGTCGGCACCTGCGTCACCGCAGGTTGGCGGATACGCATGCGCCACGTCGGCAAGCCTTTCGCGCAGTGCCGTGTCCCGGCCGGCTTTCTCCAGCAGGGCCCAGACTCGGCGGCTCAGGCTGTCTGGCTCATGCCGCGCCTCGGCTGACTGTACCAGGCGTTCGAGAATCCCCAGCAATTCACCGTTTTCCCCCTGGTCGAACAGATCGGTCCAAAGCTGGTCCTGGTGGGTGGAGGCGGTACTGCGCCACAGTGTCTGCCATTCAGGCATATCGGGTGCGTGTTCAAAGACCTGGACGCCGCTGGCGCGCAGTTGCGCACGGGTTTGCGCTTCAAGCGTGTTGTAATTGAGGTGCCAGCGCCGCTCGGGTGCTCGCGCAGCGACGTCCCGGGCGAACGGGGTGCGCAGGATGTCCGCGAGATTGGGCAGGGTGCGAATGCGGTTGAATGACAAGTCCAGGTGACGCAGTTGGTACTGATGTTGGCTCATCAGCCGCGTCAACCCTTCTGGCCATTGCCGCAGGTCGCAGTTGTTCAGGTTCAGGGTGCGCAGGCGGCCCATGTAGCTGACGTCGGGAGCATGGCCCAGTGTGTTGAAATCCAGCAGCAGTTCCTGGGGATGGATCATGGCCTGGAAGGCCGAGGCCAGGGTTTGGTCGAGGGTAATGGCATTGCTGCCCAGGTTCAGTACATCCAGACGTAGGCCAGCCAGCAAGGCGAGGCTGGCAGCGTCCAGCTGCAGCCGGTTTCTACGCAGGTTGAGGTTGCGCAGGCCGGGCATGGCCGCCAGGGCCTCATGAGCCAGGGGCGAGAGGGCCGGCAAAGCATTGCCGTTCAGCTTGAGCGTTTGTAGTCCAGGTGCCGATTTCAGTGCCTGGAACAAGGCCTCGGCGTCCATGTCCGGGTTGCCGGCCACCTCGAGTGTGCGCAGGCCAGGAAAGCATGACAGAAAATCCCCTTCCAGGCGCTCGAGCCTGAGCCCTTCCAGTGTAAGGGTGCGAATATGCGGCAAGCGCGCCGTGAGCGTTGGCAGCGTGCGTAACTGCATGCGGTCCAGCGTCAGCGTCTCGCGGGCAGCGCCACCTTCGCGGCTCCAGGCGGCCAGCATCCGCTCGGCAAAGTGTGAGCGATCGAACCGCTCGTCCAGCTCATTCGCGCCGCCAACCCACCTGTGCAGGTCCTGGCGCAAGGTGCGTTGCTCGGCTTCCAGTCGGCTGATCTGAATACCCAGGTTGCCCGCCTGGGCCAGTTCGGATTGCAACGTGCCGAGTTCTCTGTGGTCGAGCTCTGGGTAGAGCGCGCGCAGGCGCTGCGTCGCGCGCTCGGTACCGCGGCCACTGAGCGGGTAGCCGATACGGCCGGCGGCAAGGCGCAAAGGTGAACGGTAGCCAGGTTTGATGGGCTGCTGGCCAATCAGCGCGGCGCAGTTTTCGCGGTCGGCGAGCGCAACCTCAAACAGTTGCGCGGCGCTTGCCTGCGGATGCTGGCCCAGCAGGCCTTCGGTCAATTGCTGGCTGTCGCTATTGGCCAGATGCGGACGGTAAAGACCAATGATCGCGCGGTCCAGCCGCGTGCGGGCTTGCAACTGGCGCGCTTCTTCGGCAATCCGTAACGGCACACGTCCAGTTGCCAGGCGTGCGCGTTCGGTATGGCTGGCCGCCTGGATGACCTCTTCCAAGGCACCAGGTGGTACACCGGGGAACTGCCTGCGCAATGGCTGTGTCGCGTCACTTGCAGGCTGGGCATGGTTGCGCAGCATACTGTGGTATATCGCCTCGCGCTGGCTCTGCAGCTGTTCACCCAGCCTGGTGTTCAGGGCCGAGGCCCACAGGTCGGAAGGCAGGTCGCCGAGCATGGCTCGCACGTGTCGCTCGTCCAGCTGCGTTACGACTGCATGGCCCAGTTGACCATTCTCCAGATCCGAGCGGGTCATGCTGATTTCAATCTCGCCTGGGGTGTCGAGCGCCCCATACCGCACCGCATCGCCCCACGGTTCGGGGCCGATGAATACCTTGAGCACGTGATCCTGCGGCCAACCTGGCAGGCGCACCAGTTCCGGCAGCGCATAGTTCTTGTAGGCAGCCATTGAGAGGCCGTGCCGCACACGGTGGATCAGGTTCTGCACCTCGTTGTCCAGGCGTATGCGCAGCAGCATGTCCTCCAGCAGAGCCGGCGGGCGCAGCCCTTTGGCATGCATGCGGCGCAGCACACTGGCGTCTGTACCCGTACTGCGCATCGCCGTGATCAGCTCGCTGCTGTCCAGCCCCAGGCTTGAGTGGCCAAGCCGCTGCAGCAACTGCGTATCGTCCCACTGCAAAGGCTGCTCATGGGCCAGTTGCCAGCGCCCGTCACCCTGATGGTGTAACAGGGGCGCGTAGGCTGCTGGGGCGCTGGGATGGCGGATGCGCCATTGCTGGTCAGGATCCTGGAACGTTTCATAGGGCGTGCCTTCCAGCATGAGGTAGCGTTTGCCCTCGAGCTCGTAATGCCCAAGTGCATCGGGCTG
This sequence comes from Pseudomonas sp. p106, assembly GCF_003936645.1. Lineage (NCBI taxonomy): Bacteria > Pseudomonadati > Pseudomonadota > Gammaproteobacteria > Pseudomonadales > Pseudomonadaceae > Pseudomonas > Pseudomonas sp. p106. Next base: position 144,616 of record NZ_RHQR01000006.1, on the reverse strand, counting down.
GCCTTCTGTTGGCAGGGTGACCGGACTGGCATAGGGGCCCATGTCCGGATGCCACAGTTGCAGGCGGTCTTCATGCCATACCGCTTGCATGGCATCGACGAAACCTGACGCTTTGATGACCTTGGCTGCGCCGGCAAAACCGGCGATCGCGGCAGCGCTGATTACCAACGATTCAACCTGGGCCAGTGCTTGTGCAGTGTCACCTTCTTCCCAGGCCTCAAAGCCGGTAAACACCGAATCCATCAGTTGATAAGCGAAAACGCCGGTCATTACCGCGTTCAGGCCGGGCACGAAGAAGGCGGCGATGTTCAGCACGTTCATGCCCATATCTAGCCAGTACCGCAGGTGCCTCTGATGAACCTCGGCGTCGACATCGGCTGTGGGGACAGCCAGGACCCTGGCGTCGGCCTTGAGGCGGGCAAGGTGGGCGCGGTAAAGGGTTGGCCACAACTCGGTTCTTGTTTGCGATGGCAAGACGTGAAAGCTCGGCGACTTGCATGGCCGTTGCCTGCCTTGCTCATCGATCTCGAACAGTGCGTCCCGTAGCTTGCCCGCCAGCATGGGCTGGTCGCGTTTATAGGCAAGCCCGATAACGGTTTCGCGGAACGTGCTGTGCAGCAGCCGCTGTCGGAAATGCTTGGCAGCAGCCTGACGGGAGGGGTATTCGCGCACAGGGTGTTCTTCGTCGCCCGGGAGGTGGACGATGCAGGGGGTGATTGCATCCGGTATATCGGCGCCGATGAACAGCATCTCGTGCAACGGGATGTCGAACAGGCTCAAACGCCAGCTATGCAGGCGATGGCCGTCGTAGGCGGGCTGAGGTACGTCATTGCACAGGTCGTTGATCGCGGCGAGGCCTTTTGCGCTCAGCAGGCCCTTGAGCGAGGCGATGTACGCCTGAACGCGCAGTTCCTCTTGGCTGGCCCGCATCGACAGCTGACTGATTTGCGCCTTGTGCGGGCCTTCATAGATGGCCTGCAGGTGATCCTGATATTGCTGGCCAAGGTCCAGTGTGCGGCAATGCCGCACGAATTGCGCCAGGGACAAGCCGGCCAAGGGCGTGTCGTCGCCGGGCGCGCAGGTCAGCCCGCTGTAAGGCCCGACTTGTTCGATGCCTTCGAAGTTGTGCAGGGCGGCTTCAAGCAAGCTGCGCGACTGACGAGGGCCTACGGGGCGGGTCACAAAGGTCTCTTCCTGCAGGTGCGCACCCAGCGGTACTTCCAGGCTGCCGGTGCCCGGCCCGTAGTTGATGACCGTCTCGAAAGGCTGGAAGTTGTACTGGGCCTTGTCCACGGCCACTTTCAGACCCAGCCGGCTGCTCAGCAAAGGGCTGCAGAACGTGGTGATGTCCTTGAAACCGACAAGGGCGTTGCTCAGTTGGGTAACGCAGCTGTCACGTCGCCCGATGAGCATGCGCAACTGCTCACGATGCTCTGGCTGCGCGGTCGCATACCAGCTGTAAGGCGCGCCATCTTCATCCACGTAGGGCGCGCGTGCGCGTTGCACGATGCCTCTGGCATGCGTGGGATGCAGGGTGCGGGCCCATTCGGGCAGGGCTTGAGTGATCAGGTCTTGGTGCAGGGCAATCGCATTTTGCATGGGATGAGCCTCGTATGAGTGGAGGCGGTAGTCGACACTGCTGGCGAAGCGGGCGTGCGGTAGATAGTTGCCCGCAAGGGTCGGTCTCGTGCATGCATGGGTCGGTAAGAGGCCAGCAAGGCAGGCCTCGCTGCGAGATGGTGGGGTGAAGGCATGGCGCCAGTGTTCAGCGAAGGAGAGTTCGATGCGTTCGCTATGCAGTCCAAAGGATCACCTGCTTGACCTCGACGGTATTGAAATAGCGGTACGCACGTGGGGAGCCGAAGACGGTATACCGGTGCTGGCGTTGCACGGCTGGCTGGACAATGCCGCCTCGTTCGAGCGGCTGGGCCCGTTGCTCGATGGTTGCTTCGTGGTCGCCCCTGACCTGGTCGGTCACGGCCGCTCCGATCACCGGCGCCACGACAGCGGCTACTACCTGTGGGAGCATGCCGAGGACATGCTGGCGGTGGTCGAAAGCCTTGGGCTGACGCGGTTTCATGTGCTAGCCCATGGCATGGGCACTGGCATTGCCTCGCTGCTGGCTGCCATGACCAGCGGCATCGCCAGTATGACCTTCCTCGACGGCATGGGAGCGCCGTTCACGGTTGCCGAGGATGATCGCGTGCAGCACCTGGCCCGTGCCTATCGGCTCAAGCGTATGGTGCAACGCAGCCAGTTGCACGGCTTTGCCGACGTTGCCGGGAGCCGCTTCGACGATCTGGAAACTGCCCTGGAGCAGCGACGCAAGCGTCTCGATGGCGAACTTGCCGACGACGCCGCACGGTTGCTGGCCATGCGTGACCTGCTGCAGTTGGCGCACGGCTACTGTTGGCGCCATGACCCACGGCTGGTGTTGCCCGAGCCGATGCCACTGACCGAGCGCGAGGCGTGTGACCTTCTCAGGGAAATCCGCTGCCCGCTTTACCTCATGCTGGGCAGGCAGGGGGCGTTTGTTGGCGGTGCCTTCGCGCAGCGCGAGGCTGCACTGCCCAGCCATGCCCGGGTATCCTGGCACCCAGGTGGGCATCACTTCCACTTGGAAGCGCCGGACCGAACAGTGGTCGAGCAGATACTGCGCACCCTGGCCCGCCACGATGCCGGCCTGCTGCAGCGCCTGGTGAACGAGTAGCGGGGGGATGCGCTGCTGGGCTATGGTGGCCGGGACCTCTGTGCAATCGCCTCAAGGAGCGCCGGCATGAGACCCTTCGCCATCAAGCACATCGACCACCTGGTGCTGCGCGTCAGCGACCTGCAGCGCAGTGTGGCCTTCTACCGTGACCTGCTGGGCTGCACGGTCAGCAGGGAACGCGAGGACCTGGGGATGGTCCATTTGGCAACCGGTACGGCCATGATCGACCTGGTTACCCTCGATGGCCCGCTTGGGCGCCCCGGTGGTGCTGCACCCGGGGCTCAAGGGCGTAACCTTCACCACTTCTGTCTGCGTATAGAACCGTTCGATGAACAAGCGCTGACCGCCTACCTGCAAGCGGCCGGCGTAGCGGTGGAGCCTGCCCAAGTGCGCTATGGCGCCGAGGGCGAGGGGCTGTCGCTATACTGCTACGATCCCGATGGCAACCAGGTCGAGCTCAAAGGGCCAGTGCCAATGCAGCAGGGCGCATGACCGGGCTGTGAGGAAATGATATCCGCCGATGCTGACAACCTGGCTGTCCCGTACCCGCCCATTCTGCCTGGAATATTTTGCTGCCACTTTCGCCTTGCTTACCTACGCCGCAAGCTTGAGAGCAATCAGTCGAAGTAACCACGCAGGGTAAAGGCATACCCGATATCCACGTCCTTGGCCTCACAGCGGCTTGAGCGCTTGGTCAACACGAATTCGAACGCTGGCTCGTACAGCCCCTCACGCACGACCGCGCCGCCCAGTACTTCGACGTCATACCAGCCGTTATCCAGCTCGATGATCGGCCGCCCCGGCACTTGGTAGCGGGCGAGCAGGTCGCCGAGGGTCTTGTTGGTGAAATGCTGGAGGATGCGCCAGGTGTACACCATCACCGCACGGTTCTCGACCCGTAGCACATAACCGTCGCGCCGGTGTTTCAGGCGGCTGCCGGGCTCGAGCAAGGCGGGAGTGTCACCTTCGAGGGTGAAAATGATGTGGTAGGGCAGGTTGTCGATGCCGGCCAAGGGTATGACGATGCCTTCGCGCACGGCCCTGTCGCCGCTGTCGGTGTGGGTGAATTCGCTGGCCAGGTCATCGGGCAAGTCATTGTCGTGCTTGAAGCGGTCGAGCAACTGAATGTCCCCGACCAGAAAGTAATCGATCAGGTCGTTGAGCACTTCGCTGAATTCGTGGCGCATTGTTTTTCCTTGTTTTAGCGCACCGGGAATAGCGGCAACTTTAGCCAATGGCAGCCTGGCCTGCCATGGGCCAGGGTCAATGTTTCTGAGCGATCTGTATCAGGTTGCCGCAGGTATCGTCGAACACCGCAACGGTGACCGGGCCCAGGTCGGTGGGTTGTTTGGTGAACCTGACCCCGGCCTTGCACAAGCGCGTGTACTCGGCCTGAATGTCGCGCACGCCGAACGACGTCGCCGGGATACCGTCCTGGCGAAGCGCTGCCTTGTAGGTCTTGGCCGCTGGGTGGGCATCGGGCTCCAGTACCAGCTGAACACCGTTGGGCTCGTTGGGAGACGTGAGGGTCAGCCAGCGGTACTGGCCCATGGGGATGTCGTCCTTGGGCTCGAAACCCAGTACGTAGTGGTAGAAAGCCAAGGCCTTGGCCTGGTCGTCGACGAGGATGCTGGTGACAACGATTTTCATAGGCTCACACCGTTCCTGCGGCTGTTTACCTTCCAGTAAAGACGTTTTGCAGCCGGGCGTGGCAAAGCAAGAATATGTTCAAGCCATAGGCAAATCCTTCATCACCGCGCCGCCCGCCACTGCAACGGCACGGTAAAGTGGCAGGATAATTCAAAAGGGCGCCCCAACCGGCGCCAGAGAGGTGCCTGTGGCTTCCTATACCTTGCGACAACTCAAATACTTCGTCACCACCGTCGAGGCCGGCAGCGTCGCTGAGGCATCGCGCCAGTTGTACATCGCGCAGCCGTCCATTTCCACAGCGATCAAGAGCCTGGAAGAGAGCTTTGGCGTGCAGTTGTTCATCCGCCACCATGCCCAAGGTGTTTCGCTCACCCCCAGCGGCAAACGCTTCTACGCCAAGACCAAATCGTTGCTGCAGATGGCCCACGAGTTCGAGCAGAACGCGCTGGCCGACAACGATACCGTGGCCGGCCAGATCGATATTGGCTGCTTCGAAACCGTGGCCCCGTTGTACCTGCCACGCCTGATTGCCGGTTTTCGCGAACGCTACCCGGGCGTAGACATCCGCTTGCGCGACGGCGAGCAGCAGGAGCTGATCCAGGGCCTGACGGCGGGTACGTTCGACCTGGCGTTTCTCTACGATCATGACCTGGATGGCACCATCGAGGCTGAGCCGCTGATGCCTCCTCAAAAGCCCTACGTATTGCTTCCTGAAAAGCACCGCTTTGCCGGCCAGTCGCAGGTGTCACTGCGTGACTTGTGCCCGGAGCCGATGATCCTTCTGGATGTGGCGCCGAGCCGTACCTACTTTGTCAGCCTGTTCAACGAGATGGGTCTTACGCCGAACATTGTCTTCAGTTCGCCGTCGATCGAGATGGTGCGCGGGATGGTGGGGCAGGGGTTCGGCTTTTCACTGCTGGTGACCCGGCCGCATTCAGAATGCACGTATGACGGGCAGAAGCTGGTGACGGTGGACATTGCCGAGCCCGTGGCGTTGTCGGGGTTGGCTGCGGCGCGTTTGAAGCGGGTGCAGTTGACCAAGCCGGCGCAGCTTTTCGTGGAGTTTTGCCGGGAAGAACTGGGCAGGATGTAGATGACCGGGGCGCAGCGCGCCCCAGCACCTCACTCAATCAAGCGTGATCCGGCACCACCGCAATCACATCGATTTCCATCAGCCATTCAGGCTGGGCCAGGCCCGCCACTACCAGCCCGGTGGAAATCGGGAACACGCCCTTGAGCCACTTGCCCACTTCTTTGTACACCGGCTCACGGAAGCGCGGGTCGGTGATGTAGGTGGTGGTCTTGACGATATGCGACAGGTCGGAGCCTGCTTCTTCAAGCAGTTGCTTGACGTTCTTCATCGCTTGCTCAGCCTGCGCCCGAGGGTCGCCCAGGCCCACCAGGCGGCCCTCGAAATCGGTGCCGACCTGGCCGCGCACATAGATGGTGTTGCCGGCGCGCACGGCTTGGCACAGGTCGTTGTCCAGGGTCTGGTTAGGGTAGGTGACCTTGGTGTTGAACATGCGGATGCGGGTATGGGTAGGCATCAGTGGGCTCCGAGGGTGCTGACGTTGCTGATCGAGGTAGTTTGCTGCTCATCCGCTTCACGCTGTTCGCGGTCGCGGTAGGCCAGGTAGGTGCGCTGGGTGGCGATGTGGCCGGCGACGTGCTTGGCGTCGTGCCAAACGCCCCAGATGAACGAGGAGCCGCGGCGCGACAGCCAGGGCAGGCCGAGGAAGTACACACCCGGCTCGCGGGACACGCCGCGCTGGTGCTGGGGCTTGCCATTGGCATCGAAGGTGTCGACCTGCAGCCAACTGAAGTCCACGCCGTAGCCGGTGGCCCAGATGATGCTGGTGACATTGGCTTCGGCCAGGTCCAATTCCAGTAGCGGGTTGCTGACGCAGGCCGGGTCCGGCAGGCGCTTGCGTGCTTCGGGCTCTTGCGGCAGGTCCAGGCCGTTGCGTTCGACATAGGCATCGGCAGCGTCCAGCAAGGCCAGGTAGTTTTCGTCGCCGCGGCGGATGTTGTCGGCCAGGTTGTCCTGGAAGCGTGCAACACCGTTGTCGAACGATTGGGTCAGGCCGACCAGCGTCATGCCCTGATGGGCGAGGGCGCGGAAGTCTACGGTGTGGCCGCCACGGGCACCGCTGACGGCGATGGTCACGTGCTCCCGGCCAGGTTTGGCGATCTCGGCATCCCATTCGCCCAGCACGCCCAGCCACCAGCAGAAGTCGCGGTTGCGATAAGCCCGTGGCGGACGATCGTGGGCGCCGACCGACAGGTACACCTGGCGCCCGGCGCGCATCAGCTCTTCGGCGATCTGCACGCCGGAGGAGCCGGCACCTACCACCAGCACTGCGCCCTCAGGCAGTTGCCCGGGGTTGAAATAGGCGGCGGAGTGGATCTGGTGCAGGTGCTCGTCCTTGGGCGCGATGGCCGGGATGACCGGGCGCTGGAACGGGCCGGTGGCGGCCACCACGCGGTTGGCCCGAATCACCCCCTCATTGGTCTCGATGGTGAAGCCTGGGCGGTCGGCATTGCGCACCACCTTCCTCACCTCGATGCCGGTGCGCACCGGCAGGTTGTACTTGCGCACGTATTGCTCGAAGTAGTCAGCAACCTGGTCCTTGCCGGCGAAGGCGTCGGCGTCGAGGTTGAATTCAAGGCCGGGGAAGCGGTCATGCCAGGCCGGGCCATTGGCGACCAGCGAATCCCAGCGGCCAGTGCGCCAGGCCTCGGCGATACGCTTGCGCTCCAGCACCAGGTGCGGCACGCCGAGCTTGCTCAAATGTTCGCTCATGGCCACGCCGGCCTGGCCGGCGCCGACGACGAGGGTGTCGATTTCGATTGTGTTCAGTGTCATGTCCGAGCCCTTGTTCAGGCGGTTTTTGTCAGGTCGGTTTGGAGGACCGCCGTTACCTGGGGCCAGACTAGGGATGCACGGAAAATCGCGAAATTAGTATTTAACGAGTACTTGCCGATAAAACGGCGAAGGCCTTGCTGCACAAGGGCTACAGGAAGGGTGGCAGGGGTTTCGGGCTGTTTTGCGTAGCTGTGCGCGGCCTTAGTTTTTTCCTGCTCAAGGCACAGGAAAAAGGTGGTTTCGCTCAATAAAAGGTTCTGCCCAGAATGCCTGCAATCGCCCAGAACAACAGGAGCCTTTTCATGACCTTCTCCATCATCGGACGCTGCCAGGAAACCGGCCAGGTCGGTATCGCCATCAGTTCGTCGAGCATCGCCGTAGGGGCGCGTTGCCCTTGGGTACGTGCAGGCGTCGGCGCCGTTGCCACCCAGAACATCACCTTGCCGGCGCTTGGCCCACAGATCCTCGATGCCTTGGAGCAGGGCCAGCTGCCGCCTGCGGCAGCGCTGGACCGGGTGCTCAGCGCCAATGGCTGGAGCGAGTACCGCCAGGTCACGGTGATCGACAGTAACGGCCAGGTGGCGCTGTTCACCGGCAAGCAGGCGTTGGGTGTGCACAACGCCGTGGCCGGTGAGCAATGCGCGGCGGCCGGCAACCTGTTGTCTTCGGTACAGGTCATCGAAGCCATGGTGCAAGCCTTCGAACAGGCTGGCGGGCACCTGGCTGATCGCCTGCTGGCGGCCATGCATGCGGCAATGGCTGCAGGTGGCGAGGCAGGCCCGGTGCACTCGGCGGCGCTGAAGATCGCGGGCGAGCTGACCTGGCCGCTGGTGGACCTGCGCGTGGACTGGGCCGATGAAAACCCGATCGGCGTGCTCGATGGTCTGTGGCAGACGTACCGCCCGCAGATGCAGGACTACGTTACCCGCGCGCTTAACCCGACGACTGCACCGAGCTATGGGGTGCCGGGTGATGAGTGAGTTCACCAGCCGCGCCCTGTTGGCCCGGCTGATCGGCTATGCCACGGTCAGCCGCGACTCCAACCTGCAGCTGATCGGCTTCATCCGCGACTATCTGGCCGAACAGGGCGTGGACAGCGAACTGTTCCATAACCCTGAAGGCACCAAGGCCAACCTGTTCGCTACCATCGGCCCCGCTGATGTTGGCGGCGTGGTGCTGTCCGGGCATACCGATGTGGTGCCGGTGGATGGCCAGGCCTGGACGGTCGAGCCGTTTGCCTTGAGTGAACGCGATGGGCGCCTGTATGGCCGTGGTACGGCGGACATGAAAGGTTTCATTGCCTCGGTGTTGGCGGCAGTACCCGCATTTCTTGCGCAGCCGCTGCGCATGCCGGTGCATTTGGCGTTTTCCTATGACGAGGAAGTGGGTTGCCTGGGGGTGCGCTCGATGCTCGCCGCGCTCGAACAGCGGCCTGACAAGCCGCGGCTTTGCCTGATTGGCGAGCCTACCGAGCTAAAACCGGTGCTCGGCCACAAAGGCAAGCTGGCCATGCGTTGCCAGGTGCACGGCGCGGCGTGCCATTCGGCCTATGCGCCGTATGGTGTGAATGCCATCGAATATGCCGCCAGGCTGATCGGCAAACTGGGCGAGATTGGTGACGCGCTGGCGCTGCCCGAACAGCACGACGAGCGTTTTGATCCGCCGTTCTCGACGGTGCAGACAGGCACCATCAAGGGCGGCAGGGCGCTGAATATCGTGCCCGAAGAATGTGCATTCGACTTTGAGGTGCGCGCCTTGCCAGGCTTTGAAGCGCAGACGGTGGCCGATCAGTTGCAGGCCTATGCCGAGGCCGAATTGTTGCCGCGCATGCGCAGCGTGAACGCGGCCAGTGCCATTCATCTGGCACCTTTGAGTGCATATCCTGGGTTGGCCACACCTGCCGACAGCGAGGCGGCGCGGTTGGTGGCATTACTCAGCGGGTCGGATGAATTCGGTACTGTGGCGTTCGGCACCGAAGGCGGGTTGTTCGATCAGGCAGGCATCCCCACCGTGGTGTGTGGCCCGGGGAGCATGGAGCAAGGGCACAAGCCGGATGAGTTTGTCAGTGTCGAGCAGTTGCAGGGGTGTGATGCGATGCTGTCGAGGCTGGTGGATTACCTCAGGCAGGATTGAAAAGGGGCCGCACAGCGGCCCCGGGGGATCAGAAGGTCGCTTTGACCTGTAGCCCCACCACCAGCGCATTGTCGATGTCCTGGCCGGAGAAGGCACCAGGCTCGATGATGTACTGCACATCTGGGCGCAGGTTCAGCCATGGCGTTGCCTGGTAGCCGTAGCTCAGTTCGATCAATTGCTCGGCGCTGTCGATGTCCGGGAACTGCTGCCCGGCATCGAACGCGGCATCTTCCAGCACGTCACGGCTGCGCGGGTTCGGCACGGCGCGGCCATAACCCAGCGCCACGGTGTCACGCGGGCGGCCTTCGAACGGCTTGTACAGCACCACACCGGCGCCATACCACTTGGTAAATGGCGAGGCTGCCTTGCTCGACGCCGAGTACTGGCCGAAAGCATGCAGGCTGCGGCCCGGCAAACCGGCATCGTTCCACACCGCCTGGTCGATCAGCAGGTAATGGCCGCCACGGCCGGACACTTCGTCGTCACTGCCAATGCGTTTGACGTCGGAGCTGTCGTAGTAGTAGCCCAGCTTGTATTCACCCGGCAATTCACCCTGCAGCTTGTAGATCAGCTCGACCGGCACCACGGTGCCTGTGGTGTGCTTGGGCCCCAGGTGCCAGGCGCGGCTGGAGTTGCCGTTGCTTTCGGGGTCGACGTTGAACGCCGCCACGCGCAACTGCCAAGATGGCGACAGGTCGTACTTCACGCGCACCCCCAGGTGGGCGTTGGGGTAGTTGGCCCAACCGCTGCCACCCGACATGTTCAGCGGGTGACCGCAGAAGCCGGCGTTCATGAAGTTGCACAGGATGCCGCTGTCCAGGCCGCCGAGGTCGTTGCCCATGGCCATGTAGCCGAGCTTGACGTTGAGCGCCGGGGTGAACAGGGTGCGCTCGTAGCTCAGTTCGGTCAGGCGGGTGTACAGGCCGCCGTAGTTTTCCTGGATCGGCAGGCGGTTGCCCACCAGGTCTTCCGAGGCGCTGTTGCCGCGACGGTCGTTGATGGTCAGCTGGACCTTGCCGCCGTTTTCCAGGCCATACAGTTTCGACAGGTCGAACTGCACGCCGAACTTGAGGTTCTGCGAATAGCGCGCCGAGCGGTGCAGGCCACCGTGGGCGTTGTACGCGGTCTCGCCGCTGTAGTCGCCAGTGACCTTGATGCCGTCTTCTTCAAGCTGGTGGCGCAGGCCGCCCCAGTCACCGGTCATGGTGCTGCGCGTCATGAGGTCGCCGTCGGCCAGGGCGGTGGTGCTGGCCAGGGCCAGCAGAAGGGGGGAGGTGATGCGAATAGCGGATGGCATTGCGGGGTCTCGAATTGATCTTTCAGGGCCTCATCGCCAGCAAGCCGGCCCCCACAAGGTCTTTCAACGAACCTGTGGGGGCCGGCTTGCCGGCGATGAAAGCGACGCGGTTTACGGCAGTGCGTAAGAAATCACGTAGTCGCCACGGTCAGTCGACTGGCGGGCGCCGCCGGCAGTGACTACCACGTACTGCTTGCCAGTCTTGGGCGAGACATAGGTCATCGGGCCACCCTGGCTGCCGACTGGCAGGCGGGCTTTCCAGATCTCGTTACCGTTGCTGCTGTCATAAGCGCGCAGGTAGAAGTCCTGGGTGCCGGCGATGAACACCAGGCCGCCTTGGGTCGACAGCGTGCCGCCCAGGGTTGGCAGGCCGATCTTGATCGGCAGGTGCATGCGGATACCCAGCGGGCCGGTATCTTCGACGGTGCCGACCGGTACCTGCCAGGCCACCTGGCGGGTCTTCATGTCGATGGCGGTCAGGGTGCCGAACGGTGGTGCCTGGCAAGGGATGCCGGCGACCGACAGGAAGCGGTTCTTGTTCACCGCATAAGGGGTGCCTTTGAGCGGTACGGCGCCCATGCCGGTGTTCAGCGCTTCACCACCGCCAGCGGCCTGGCCTTTGTTCTGCGACGGGATCATCTGGATCCACAGGCCCAGGCGCATATCGTTGACGAAGATGAAACCATGGACCGGGTCGGTGGAAATGCTGCCCCAGTTCATGCCACCCAGCGAACCGGGGAAGCTCAGCGACAGGTCGGTGCCCGGTGCGGTGTACAGGCCGTCGTAGCGCATCTTCTTGAAGTCGATACGGCACAGCAGCTGGTCATATGGCGTGGCGCCCCACATGTCCGACTCGGTCAGGGTCTGCGCGCCGATCTGCGGCATGCCCACCGATTTAGGCTGGGTCGGGGAATACGGCTCGTTCGGGATGTTGCTTGGCTTGACCGGAACTTCGTCAACCTGGGTAAGCGGCTTGCCGGTGGCGCGGTCGAGCACGTAGATCTGCCCGGCCTTGGTGCCGATCACCACCGCAGGTACCGACTTGCCGTCGTCCTTGGTGAAATCGATCAGGCTTGGCTGCATCGGCAGGTCGAAGTCCCACAGGTCGTTGTGCACGGTCTGGAACACCCACTTTTCGTTGCCGGTGGTGGCGTCCAGGGCCAGCACCGAAGCGCCGTAGGTGTGGTCCAGCTTGCTGCGCTCGACACCGTAGATGTCGGTGGACGAGGAGCCCATCGGCAGGAACACGGTGTTCATCGCCGGGTCGTAGGACATCGGCGCCCAGCTGTTCGGGGTGCTGCGCACATAGGTGCTGCCGTCGGCCGGAGCGTTGCGGTCTTGCGGGTTGCCCGGGTCGAACGCCCAGCGCATGGCACCGGTGAACACGTCGAAGCCACGGATCACGCCGCCTGGCATGTCGGTCTGGACATTGTCGGCGACACGGCCGCCTACCACCACGGTGGTACCGGCCATCAGCGGTGCGGACGACAGCTGGTAGTAGGAGTTCGGTACGTCACCCAGGCCGGCCATCAGGTTGACCTGGCCATTGTTGCCGAAGCCTTGGCAGAACTCACCAGTGTCGGCGTCGACTGCGATCAGCCGGCCGTCGATGGTGTTGGTCAGCAGGCGACGCTGGCAGTTGGCGCCAGCCGGTACGCTACCGACGGTTACCGGCGAGCTGTTTGGCTGAGTTGGCTGGGCCACTGGCGCGGTAGCGTCGAAGTAGGCCATGCCACGGCAACGCTGCCACACTTTGGACTGGGCGTTGATCTCGTTTTTCCACAGCTCTTTGCCGGTGTCGGCATCGAGGGCGATCAGGTTGTTGTGCGGGGTGCAGATGAACACCTTGTTGCCAACCTGCAACGGGGTCAGCTGGTCTTCGGCACCGTTGCCATCGCTGACGGCGACGTCACCGGTGCGGTAGGTCCAGGCGACCTTGAGCTTGTCGACGTTGTCGCGGTTGATCTGGTCCAGTGCAGCGAAGCGGCTGCCACCTTCGGTATTGCCATAGTGGGCCCAGTCCTTCTGCTCCTTGCCGGCTTCGACCGGGGTCATGCCCGGGCCTTTGCCGGTAGGCGCGACGCTTGGATGGGCAACGAACATGTTGCCCGCAGCGATCACCAGCACCACGGCCAGCACGCCGGCGATGCCGTAGGCACCACGGCCAGTGCTACCGCCATTGGCACTTACCAGCTGCGGGTAGACGAGCGCCACCACCATGCCGATAGCACCGAACATGAACAGGCGCGAGAACAGCGGCCAGAACACCAGGCCAGCATCGATCAGTGCCCACAGTGCGGTGCCGATCAGGAATGCAGCGTACAGCCAGGCACCGGCTTTCTTGCGTCGGGCAATGAGTACGCCGGCGATGGCCATGGCCAGGCCGCCGATCAGGAAGTACCAGGAGCCGCCAAGGCCCGCGAGCTTGACGCCGCCGGCAGCCAGGAGGAGGCCGAGCAGGGCGATGATCACGCCCAAGCCGACCAGGATGATGTTTGTGGCGCCAGAGGCGCGCGGTGTTTCGTTCATGCCAGGGATCTCAGCAGGTGGAATGTGCGCAGTTTAAGCCCTTAGCAAGCTAATTAACAAGTTGGTACATAATGTTCTGAGTCTGATTGTCGCAGGCTTGAACTTGCTGGGTTGTCGCGAAAAGTCTAGATCAGGCAGCGAAAAGTGCATAAAAGGTTGTTGCAGCCGGCAGTCAAAAACATCAGCGTCCCGATAACCTGGCGCCCCGATAACGTGCGAAGCACAAAAAAAGGAACCGCAACGCCAGGGAGAGAAGCGCTGCGGTTCAAGGGGGAGCTGCTTAGCGCTGGGTGGCGGTGGCCGTGTTGCCGTTGCCCATCTGGGTGATGGTGGCGGCCTGGTTGGCGCCGCTCTGGTCGACGAACGCCATGTTGCCGGCGCCGCCCTGGGTCACGTAGGCGACGTTGGCGGTATCGGCCTGCTTGATGGTGGCGCTGTTGCCACTGCCGTACAGCTGGGTGGTGAAGCTCTGGTTGGCGTAGCCGGACTGGTCCAGGGTGATGGTGTTGCCGGTGCCGGTGGTGTCGCCGGTGGCATAGTTGTCGATGCCGCGCTGGTCAGCGATCAGGATGTTGTCGGTGCCGTTCTGCTCGAAGTACAGCTCGTTGTTGCTGTCGGCCTGCTTGGTTTCCATCGAGTTGTTGGTGCCTTTCTGGCCCAGGGTGGCCAGTTGCAAGGTACCGTTCTGGGTCAGGTTGACGCTGTTTTCCGTGCCTCTCTGGTTGATCACGGCGGTTTGGTCGCTGCCGAACTGCCCGCCAAGTTTCTCGCCTTTCCAGTTGCTGGCCATGACCTTGTTACCGGTACCTTGAGTGGTCACGGTCAGGCTCTGATTGTCGCCGGTCTGGTAGGTGAAGTGCAGGTTGCTGGTGCCGGTCTGGGAGATGCTGGTGGTCGAGTTGGTGGTCTCGAACTGATCGGACCAGCTGGCGTTGGACTTGCCTTGTTGATACAGGCTGGCAGTGTTGTCCTGGCCCAGGCTCTGGTCGATGTAGCCTTCGTTGAGCTGGCCATTCTGGTTGACGGTGGCCTGGCTGCCGACTTGAGTGTCCTGCCAGACTTCCACCGAGTTGCCCGTGCCGTTCTGATCGATGCCTATGAGGCCGCCGGTGCCGTCGCGCTGGTCGCCATAGGCCCAGTTCTGCTTGCCTTGCTGGTAGATCTCGATATTGCCGTCGTTGTGCGTCAGGTGTTCGGCAGCGGCATAGTTGTCCTGGCCGTCCTGGTTCACCAGGCTCTTGTTGTTGCTGCCCCCGAACAGCTGTTCGACGAAGGCTTCGTTGCGCTGGCCGCTCTGCTGGGTAGTGGCCTGGCTGCCCAGCTGGGTATCCTGCCACACGGTCGAGCGGTTCTCGGCGCCTTGTTGCATCTGCAGCGCCTGGTTGTTTTCACCCAACGACTGGCTGGCGAAGGCGTCGTTGTAGGTGCCTTCGGCTTGCTGGGTGATCTGGCTGCCATTTTCGAACAACTGCTCGGCGTAGCCGGCGTTGTACGAGCCACTGGCGGTCTGGTCGATGTAGCTGGTGCTGGTGTCCTGCACCGCCAGGTGGTTGTGGCCCTTGCCGGTCTGGTTCTGGGTGGCGGCGGCGAAGGGCGCGACGGTCTGGCTGACTTCGGCGATGTTCTGGTTGCCGGTCTGCGACTGGGTCGAGGTGCTGTCGTCCGCCATGACCTGGCCGGCCACGGCCAGGAGGATAGCGGCACTTAGGGGAGCGAGCTTGAACATGGTGGTGCCTCCAGGTCTATCGGTATTGAGTGATCTGAACATGCTGGCCATTGCCGGCCTGGGTCACGGAACTGTTCAGGCCCGAGCCGGCTTGCACAATGCTGGCGCTGTTGTCGTTGCCGATCTGCTCGATGCTGGCGTTGTTGCTGGTGCCGCTCTGGCGGATCGACGCGCTGTTGCCATTTCCCTGTTGGCTGATGCTGGCCATCAGGTCACTACCTTCTTGCAGGATGTACGCTTCCTGTGCGCCCCCGGCCTGGACGATGCGGCCCAGCAGGGCCTGGCCGTTCTGGTCGAGGGCGGCGCGGTTGCCCGAACCCAGTTGCTCGATCACCGCCACCTGGCCGGCACCTGCCGGTAACAGGCGGATGATCACCGGGTCACCGAGGTCGCTGCCGGCGGCAAGGTCGGCGTTGTCCATCAGGTCGTCGGCCTGAGCCTGACCCGCCAGGGCCAGGCTCAGCAGCAGTGGGTGAAGGCGTTTCATGACGTTCTCCTGGCCTTAGCGCACAACGACGTTGATGGTGCGTGTGGTGCCTTGGCTGCTGGTTACGGTTGCCGTAGGCGCGGCAGTCGGGATCATCGTGGTGCTGTTGCCCACTGCCAGGCGCCAGCGTCCGGTTATCGGTACCGTGACGGTGCCGAGGGTCTGCTCACCCGTGGTGGTGGTCACGCGCACGGTGACGGTGTTGCCGGTGGTGACCGACGAGGTGCCGCTGATGTCCCAGTTGAAACGGTTATTGGAGCGCGCCGTGACCGTTGCCGCGGTGACCGCAAAGGTTTCTGCGGCCGGGCGTGGCGACACGTTGACGGTGATGGTGCCGGGGTTGGAAAGCGAACCGAGCGAGTCACGCACCTGGAAGGTGAAGGTGGTGGTGAACGCTGTGGTGACCGTCGCCGGTGGCGTGTAGGTCACCGTGCTGCCGTCGGTGCTGACCGTACCGCGGCCGGCAGCGGGTTGCGTGACGTTGTCGACCACCAGTGGTGCGTTGCCTTCCGGGTCGGCGGCGCCTGCCAGTACGTTGATGCTCAGGGGTACGCCCAGTGTCGCGACGGTCTGGGCTGCCACGGTTGGCGGCTGGTTCGGTGCAACGTTCACGGTCACGGTGGCCGGTGTGGACTTCAGGCCCTTGGCGTCCACCGCCTGATAGCTGAAGGTGGCGACCAGGGGTTGTGTGGCGCCGGCGGGCGGGGTGTAGGTGACCGACGTGGTGCCGTTGAGCACAACACCGCCAAGGCCGGTACCCGGTTGGGTCAGGTCGCTGATGGTCAGCGGTACGTCACCGTCCGGATCGCTGTCGTTCTGCAACAGGTTGAGGGTCAGCGGCACACCGACGCTGGTACTGCCGGAATCGGCCTGGGCCAGCGGCGCCTGGTTTTCAGCTTCGATCGGTGCGTTGCCGACCACGATCACCGGCTCCTCATCGCTGCCGCCATGGGCGGACTTGATGGTGACAGTGGCTGGCGGCTGGCTGAGGTCGTTGACGGTCAGGCTCTGCAGGGTGCCGGATTTGGACAGGCGGCCGTAGCCTTGGGCAACCAGGTCGGGGACTACCACCTCGTCGCTGGAGCGTGCTTCGATCACCAGGCGCTTGTTGGTCCAGTCGTAGCGGGCAGTGTCCACTTTCACCACATCTGTCAGCTTGCTCGACAGTGAAGTAGGGCGGGTGCCGCCGGTAGCCGTGCTGCCGGTGACCACCACTACCGGCGGCGGCGCGGTCTGGCTCAACTGCTGGGTGAAGAACAGCCCGTTGTTATCCGCAAGCAGGCTGAACTGGCAGGGCGAGGGTGGAGTCCCGACCAGGGCCAGGCCATTGCGCATGCATACATCAGCATCGTTCGGCGCCTTGGCGAAGACTTCGACCCGGGTGCCGGCGCCGTTGCGCGAGTAGGTGGCGCGCTCCAGGGTTACCGGCGTTTGCGCACGCTGGTCAAGCACCTTGCCCGACACCGTGAACACATTGGTCTGGATGGCCCCGGCTGGCCCTTCGATGCGCACGAAGTTGGTATTGAACGGGCTACCGGTCACCGCTTCGGTGAGGTTCGGATCGCCGATGAAGGTTTCGCTGGCTCCCGTGTCCGGGTTGACTTCGGTATAGGGGCCACCGACCCCGCGCAGCCACGGCCCGATGTTGCCGTTGAGCGCTCCGCTGAAGTCGCCCGGGGCGCCGATGCCGATGTCGCGGGTGACGTTGATCGCCCGCCGACCGGCTGCGGTCACGTTGACCGTTTCTACACCGTAAGGGTGGGTGATGACATAGGTGCCGGTCGTCGGTACCGAGGCGCGGATACGGATGCGGGCAAAGCTTTGCTGGTCACCGTCTACCGGGTTTTCTGCGGCGAAAGCGGCTTCTATGCCTGCTACGTAGACTTCCAGTTCATAACCACTGTTGCCCACCTGCGGGATCGAGGTTTCAGCCAGGAACCAGAACATCTCTGGGGGCCAGTTGTCGGGGAATACCAGTGGCAGTGCGTCGTCGTAAACGCCCGGCTCAGGCAGCAGGGTGCACATGTAAGCCGGTGCGCCCGGCGCACCAGGGAACCGGGTGCTGGTAGCGCGCGACTGGCACAGCTCCAGGGACAGGTTGTCGGTGTCCTTGTACCACATCGGGTATCCACCGGTGGCAAAGGTGTAGGGGCCCGGATCGACCTCCGACAGTGCGGCCCAGGCCGCGCTGGTCACAGTGAGGGAGAAACCGGCGGCCAACAGCGCACGGCGTTGCCAAGTGTTCATGCTGCCTCCTTGAAGGCGGAGCCTTTGTCTGTTCATGGCACCAGCACCACGTCTTCGCTGTCGCTACCGCCATTGGCACTGGTGACCTGCACCTTGGCCGGCGGGATGGGCGACAGGGAGGTGCTCAACGTTTTCACCGCACCGCTGCCAGCCAGGTCGCCGATCAGCGCACCGTTGCCGGTGTGGGCGGTGAGGACCGGTGGGCTGGTCTCGTCACTGGTGCTTGCCACCAGGGTCAACTGGCCGCTGGCCAGGCTGAATTCGGCACGGGTGATGGTCACCAGGTCGGTCAACGGCAGGTTGACGGTGGCCAGGCTGCTGGTGGGGATCGCCACACTGTTGTCAGCGGTCAATGTCAACGAGGCCGGCAACAGCGGGTTGAGGACTGACTGGGCATACCAGGCGCCGGTACTGTTGGCTTCGGTCAGGCTCAGGTTTGGCGTCTGGCTGGTCAGGGTGACGGTGGCCGGAGGCGGCGGGGCCATCACGAAGACGTCCTGCTGGGCACGCAGGTCGCCGTCCTCGGTGTGCCGCGAATAGGTACTGCGCAGTGGCATCAACGGGGTTGGCCGGGCAACGTCGGAGAGCTTGCCGGAGATCGAGAACAGCTCGGTGCGCAGGTCGATGCCACCGGGGCCCTCGATACGCACGTAGTTGGTGTTGTACGGGCTGCCGGTGACAGGCTCTTCCAGGTTCGGGTCGCCGATGAAGCGCTCGCTGCCCTCGGTGTAGGGGCCGTTGACGCTGCGCAGGAACGGCCCCACGTCACCTTTGAGCGCGCCGCTGAAGTCACCGGCGCCGGCGATGCCGATATCGCGGGTCATGTTGATCGCCCGATCACCGGCGGCGGGCACGTCGAACACGTCGACGCCGTAGGGGTGCGTGACGATGTAGGTGCCGGCGGTCGGCACATCGACGCGGATACGAACCCGGGCGAAGCTGACCTGATCGCCTTCGACGGGCTCCTCAGCGGCGAACGCCGCTTCGATGGCCGTGCCGTAACTCAGGTCGATGCCGCGGGCGGCATCGACGATGGCGGCGTCGGCGGTGAACCAGAAGGCTTCGTCAGGGAAGTTGCTGGGGAAAACGATGGGTTGTGTGTCGTCGAATACGCCAGGCGTGGGCAGCAGCGTACACATGTACGCCGGTGCCCCCGGGGCGCCAGCAACACGTGAGCTGACGGTTTTGGTCAGGCACAGGTCAAGGGTTCGCCCGTGCGTGTCCTGGTACCAGGCGGCGAAGTTGCCATTGGCGGGGTTATAGGGACCGGTGTCGACGGCATACAGCGCTGCCTGTGCCGGGAGCTGGAGCATGCTGGCGAAAATCGCCACGGCCAGCGGTGTGGGTATCGGTCGGTGCATGAGTCATTCCTCCTGCAAACGGGCCCATGGACTTGGGGCGTCTGGGAGGACATCGGCAACAGCCGTGCCAAGTGCGCGAAATGGTGCTGCAGGGTTTATAGCGCAAGGGGTGCGGTACTTCGCGCGTCGTTGTTTGAAACGTGTTGTTTGGGTGCTGTTCCCCAGGGTTGGGGGACGTGGGGCTAGAGGGTGTGGGGCGAAAGTCAGCTGCGCAGAGGGCCTGTATTGCGCAGCACAGCCTGGCAATTTTGCCAGTATCGGCCAACAGCAAAGGGCGCCCATAGTTGAATAAATGACACGCTGAAGGGGGTTACATGGAAACAGTACTGGCTCTGACAATGCGGGATGACTGCCTTTATGTAGAACCTTACACAGGAGATATTTCTCAACATTTCCGGGTGGTGCCGCAGAACGATGGATCAATAGGTATCCGTGCTCTGCGGTATGACGCAGCACTCACGATGTCGGAGGACGACGTCTGGGTGTCGCCCTATGGTGGGAATGCATGGCAAAGCTTTGAGTTGCAAGCATACGACGATGGTACGTACACGCTGCATTCAATGAACTATCCCGCCGTACTCGAAATGACGGATGCAGGGGCAGCAGCCAAAGCCCATGCGCAGAAGGACAGAGCCCAGAGGTTTTATCTGGAGAGCAGGCCTGATGGCGGGGTGGTGATTTATAAAGCCAGCGTGGTTTTTGATACCTGCGGCAACACCAATCATTTGCAGGGCTCATTGGCAGCCCATGTAAAGTTTGCTCAGAGTCAGATTGTTCCTGTGACGCCCAGTGTCGGGGACGAGCAGCCCCATCTGGTGGCAGGGCGCACAGCATTGCTCTTGGTAAAACCGTTAGGAGCATTGAAAGACCGGATTGAAAGCCTTGAGGTCAGCGTTGTCGATAGAGACGGCCGTTTATCAGGGGTGCTGCAAATGAACAGCCCCTATGATTTACCTGAGACGGTGTACAGTGTCGCAAGCGATGCGGGTGATCTTGACTTTTCCCTCCCGCCAGAGGACCCCTATGTCATCAATAGCAGCAGCGAGTTGGATCGCCTTGATGATCCCGCAGCTACTTATTTGAAGGCAACGTTGAGGTCGCACGATTGGGTGGTGATTCAGACGGGCGATGGGAGTTGGGTGAGTGATATTTATTTACCCACACAAGAAGTGGTTTGCGGGCAGCGGGTGAGCTTCAACTCAGCGGCTGGCTACAGTTCGACTGTGTTCTATAGCGGTCGCTCAGTCGTTGTCTCCAAAGGGGAAGAATGCCAATTCATCTTCGCTGCTGGGCAATGGATCAGTGATCACGAATGGGCAAATCGAATGCTGGTCTATTCGGAAAATACCTGGAGTATCGAAATTCCAGGCGCATGGTTGAACCCCGGTACATCAATGCGTTTCAGCGCTGGAGATCTGCTTGGGACACTGGGCAGCGTAGCGGTGGGCGGGCGTACTGAGTTGCTGATTCATACCATCGATATTGGCATGCTCACGCCGCCACGTGACGAGTACGCGTTTGCAAACGAACCGGATGCCCACACTGAATATTTCCAAACCATTCCCGTGGCCCGGATGATCGTAAGCAACTATCAATCTCTGCACTTGCCGGAAGTCATGTTGCCAGATGGGCAATTATTGACTGACTTTGACCCAAGCGAGGGTGGTTGGCATAGCGGCACAATGCGACAAAGGATCGGTAAGGAGCTGATATCTCTAGGCATCAATAACGCTAACTATGGGCTCCACAGTACGCCCGGGGAGGGCGAGCAGAGCCCCTATGTTGCAGCACAGCTCACCGCACACAATAGCCAAGGGAGATACGTGAATGGTATTCAGGTGCACGGCGGGTCGGGAGGGGGAGGCATCGTCACGCTGGATGACTCACTGGGCAATGAGTTCAGTCACGAGGTTGGGCATAATTACGGACTGGGCCATTACCCTGGCGGGTTCGGCGGCTCCGTACATCGCCCCGCGCAGGCTTTGAACGCGACGTGGGGCTGGGACATGCGCCTTGGTCAGTTCATACCCAACTTCCGGGCGAACATTACGCAAGAACCCACCTGCGTCGAGGATCAGTGCCAGGCGCCTTTTCATGGCCATGCCTTCGGTCTCGACCCGATGGCGGGCGGCGCACCGATGTCCCATTTGAACCGTTTCACGTTGCACACGCCTCATACCGCGGCAATCACTCAGGAATTCTTTGAGGGAAAGGCAGTTTTTGCGTCTGATTCAGCGACAGGCTTCCGCCGCTGGAGTGCCCTTGCTCAAGGCATGGAACCTTACGCTCACAGAGTTGACTTACGCCCCCAACTAACAGCTCCCAACAACGACTTGAGCGACGCTGCCCTGTCGGCCTTGTTCGACCTCAATACCGTGGTGAGGGTCGAAATGGAGGATGGAAACTGGGCGCCGCGTATTGAAGTTCCGCGTGCTGCATCCTCCAATGCCAACTGCGTGATCACCTTCAATCATGACGCCGGTTACAATAGCCAACTGTCCATCAATGGTCAGACGTTGAACATCGGGCGAGGGTTTTTCAAGAGCTATCGCTCGAACGGGGCAACCTGGACAGAGACGATCCTGTTAGACACGAGCATGGCGCGAATCACTGTGCCAAACAATGACTTGAGTCAGGCTAACCTCCAGAGCCTGTTGGCCGGTTTCGCCGTGCTCAATGTCGTGATGCGCGATGGGGACTGGGGGCCTGCCATCCACGTGCCTCCTGCCTCTGAGTTGAACGAGCGCCGGGTTATCAGCATTGATCAGGGGGCCGCGTACCAGACGCAGCTTCATATCAATGGCCTGATTTTGCCGCTCTCCCAAGGCTCCCTGAGACTGTATATGTCTGAGGGGGGAGCCTGGCGTGAGTACACCCATGCAGAGGATGTGAGTGTTGAGCGCGTGCCGCAAAAGTTCGGTGTACCCATCACTACGCTGGTGGGTTACTACGACCCGCAGCGTGAGTTACCACACTATATTTATCCCGCTTTGCATGGTGCCTACGGCTTCGTCTACGAGGATGACAGTGGTGCATCCGCAAACCCTGGCTGGCAGCTTTGGGTAGTCACGGTAGCTGGGGTGCGGCGCTACAATCTGCCCGGCATCCGTCTGCAGGCGAATGTGATGAACAAATTCCATGTCAATCTCGATACTTCTGATCGGCCCGAGAAAGTGCAGCTTGTGTATCGGGGTGAAACGCTGTTCACGCGTACTCTGGAGCCCCCCCAGGAGGAACTGGTTTACACGATCAATGGTGAATGAGGCGTGTGCGCAGTGTAGATAGCAACCAGGTCGCTTGCGCATCGCCGGCTCAAGCGACCTGGCCTAGTCCTGCAGCAGATCTGGGCTATTGAAGTTGCTCAAGCGTGGGTCACCCACGGGGTATTCCAACCCCTCGATCGGCGCGTGCAGCAGGGCCTTTTGCAGGCTCCTCTCTCCATCCGCCCAGGCCTGCCTGAGCAACGGCAGCAGCCTGCGCGGCAGCACGCTGAACATCGGCTGCCAATACCCACCCTGACGCGCCATGACCGCACTGTCATTGGCCACTGCCAACTGCAGCAAATCTTCGATCAAGTGGGGGTCGATCAGCGGTGCATCGCATGCCAGCACCACCACCCACGCATGCCTCGCCGCTGTCAGGCCGGCAATCACCCCAGCCAACGGGCCTGGGAAGTCCGCTTCTGCATCGCAGACCAGCTGATCGGAGAACGGACGATAAACGTTGTGGTTGCGATTGCAGGAGATCACCACATCGTCGCAGAGGGGCCGCACCACGCGCTGCACATGCGCCACCAGCGGCTCGCCGCGCCAGAGAACCAGCCCCTTGTCACGGCCACCCATGCGCTGGCCACGGCCACCGGCGAGGATCAACGTGGTGAAGGGCGGTAGGGGTTTGGTCATTGGGCCGGTTCCTGAACGTAGGGCAGCGAACCCTCCCACGGTGCAGTGCAATTGTCCAGGCTGGGCGGTAAGCGGCGACCTGGCATTTTTGCCAGTTGTGCTGATTGGTCGATCTTCATTCAATGGTATCAGTGGCAGGCAACGCACAGGCCCATTCAGGTACGCCAAGGAGCAAAGACTTGAACAAAAGTGAATTGATAGCGGACGTAGCACTCAAGGCTGACCTTACCAAGGTCGAGGCTGGCAATGTTGTCGAAGCGCTGATCGAAGCCATTACCGAGTCATTGGTCAAGAAAAGGGAGGTCAGGCTGGTTGGATTTGGGTCTTTCACAACCGATGTACGGCAAGTGCGCAAGGGGCGTGATCCAAGAACGGGTAAAGAGATCCAGATCAAGCAGGCCACCGTTGTCAAATTCAAGCCTGGTAAAGGGTTGAAAGACGCCGTGATGGGACAGGATCAGGACAGTCAATAGCCGCCTGCACCGCCCAGTGGAGGGGGGCAAAGGGGGCTGGCAATGCAGCCCCACTGGCCTCACAGATTCTCGACGTTTGTCAACTTGCCCTCGGCCGGTTCTTGGCGAGTTCGGCCTAAACGCATCACCACCACAAAAAACACCGGCACGAACACCACCGCCAATGTGGCGCTGAGCATCCCGCCGATCACCCCGGTGCCAATCGCCTGCTGGCTCGCCGAACTGGCGCCGGTGGCGATGGCCAGTGGCACCACGCCGAGGATGAATGCCAGCGAGGTCATCACGATCGGCCGCAGGCGCAGGCGGGCGGCCTGCACGGCGGCGTCGACGGCATCCACGCCCTGGTCCACCAGGCTTTTGGCGAATTCGATGATGAGGATGGCGTTCTTCGCCGACAAGCCTATCAGGGTGATCAGGCCGACCTTGAAGAACACATCGTTGGGCATGCCGCGCAGGGTCACCGCCAGCACTGCGCCAAGCACGCCGAGCGGTACCACCAGCAGCACTGCAGTGGGGATCGACCAGCTTTCGTACAGCGCCGCCAGGCAGAGGAACACCACCAGCAGAGACAGCGCCATCAACAGCGGTGCCTGGCTGCCGGACAGGCGCTCCTGCAGCGACAGGCCGGTCCATTCCAGGCCGGCCCCGGCCGGCAATTGCGCGACCAGACGCTCGACTTCGGCCATGGCCTCGCCCGAGCTGTAGCCGGCCGCCGGCTCACCGGAAATCGACACGGCCGGGTAGCCGTTGTAGCGGGTCAGTTGCACCGGGCCACTGACCCATTTGGCCTGTACGAAGGCGCCTAATGGCACCATCTTGCCGCTGCTGTTGCGCACGTGGATCTTCAGCAGGTCCTCGACCTGGCTGCGCTGGTCGCCTTCGGCCTGCACCACCACCCGCTGCATGCGGCCCTGGTTGGGGAAGTCGTTGACGTAGTTGGAGCCCACGGCGGTGTCCAGCACCGCGCCAATGTCGGCGAACGATATGCCCAATGCATTGGCTTGGCGGCGGTCGATTTCCAGCTGTACCTGCGGGCTTTCGGCCAGCGAAGCTTCGCGCACGTTCACCAAGACCTTGCTTTTCCCGGCGCCGGCCAGCAGTTCGTCACGCGCCGCCATCAGCGCGGCATGGCCCATGCCACCGCGGTCCTGCAGGCGGAACTCGAAACCGGTGGACTCCCCCAGCCCGTCGATGGGAGGCGGCAGCACAGAGAACGCTACCGCATCGCGGATCCGGGAAAATGCGGCGCTGGCGCGGTCGGCAATCGACTGGGCGCTGTCGTCGGCGCCACGCTCGGACCAGTCCTTCAGGGTGGTGAAGGTCAGCGCCGCATTCTGCCCGCTCCCGGAGAAGCTGAAACCGAGGATCACCGTGGTGTTGCCCACCCCGGGCTCCTGGGCATTGTGCGCCTCGATCTGTGCGGCTACCTGCTCGGTACGCATGCGGCTGGCACCTGGTGGCAGCTGGATGTCGGTGATGGTGTAGCCCTGGTCTTCAGTGGGCAGGAACGCCGTGGGCAACTGGCTGAAGCCGTAGCCGAGCACCGCCAGCAGCACGCCATACACCAGCAGGTAGCGGCCGCTGCGCTTGAGAGCCTGCACCACCCAGCGCTCATAGCCGTTGCTCATGCGTTCGAAACTGCGGTTGAACCAGCCGAAGAAACCCTTGCGTTCGTGGTGTTCGCCCTTGGCCAGCGGCTTGAGCAGGGTGGCGCACAGGGCAGGGGTCAGGCTCAGGGCCAGAAACGCCGAGAACAGGATCGAAACCGCCATAGACAGCGAGAACTGCTGGTAGATCACCCCGACAGAGCCTTTCATGAAGGCCATGGGCAGGAACACCGCCACCAGCACCAGGGTGATACCGATGATGGCGCCGCTGATCTGGCCCATCGCCTTGCGCGTTGCTTCCTTCGGCGGCAAGCCTTCCTCGGCCATGATCCGCTCGACGTTCTCCACCACCACGATGGCATCGTCGACCAGGATGCCGATGGCCAGGACCATGCCGAACAGTGTCAGCACGTTGACCGAGAAGCCCAGCGCCAGCATCACGGCGAAGGTACCCATCAGCGCCACCGGCACCACCAGGGTCGGGATCAGCGTATAGCGCAGGTTCTGCAGGAACAGGAACATCACGGCGAACACCAGCAGCATGGCTTCGAACAGGGTGCTGATGACCTGCTGGATGGAGACCTTGACGAACGGTGATGTGTCATAGGGGATGTCGTACTTGACTCCCTCCGGGAAATAAACCGACAGCTCTTGCATCTTCGCCCGTACCAGGGTGGCGGTTTCCATGGCGTTGGCGCCCGGCGCCAGCTGCACGCTGAAGGCGCTGGCCGGCTTGCCGTTCAGGCGTGTGCCGTACTGGTATTCCTGGGCGCCGATCTCGACCCGCGCCACATCGCCGATGGTCACCGTCGAGCCGTCGGGGTTGGCCCGCAGCACAATGGCGGCAAATTCTTCCGGGGTGCTCAGCTGGCCCTTGACCACCACATTGGCGGTGATTTCCTGGGTGCTGCGGGCAGGCAGGTCGCCGATGCTGCCGGGCGCCACCTGGGCGTTCTGTGCGGCGATGGCGTTGGCCACATCGTTGGGTGTGAGGCTGAAACCGATCAGCTTGCCCGGGTCGATCCAGATCCGCATGGCACGCTCGGAACCGTACAGCTGGGCTTTGCCGACGCCCTTGAGGCGGCGGATTTCGTTCATCACGTTGCGGGCAAGGATGTCCGACAGGGCGGTTTCATCGAGGCTGCCGTCTTCAGAGGTCAGGGTGCCGAGCAGCAGAAAACCGGTGGACACTTTTTCCACCTGCAGGCCCTGTTGGGTCACCGGGCGCGGCAAGCGCGACTCGACCACCTTGAGGCGGTTCTGCACGTCGACCTGGGCCAGGTCCGGGTGGGTCCCCGGCTCGAAGGTGGCGGTAATGGTGGCGCTGCCCAGGCTGCTCTGCGACTCGAAGTACAGCAGGTTGTCGGCGCCGTTGAGCTCCTGCTCGATCAGGCTGACCACGCTCTCGTCCATGGTGGCTGCGGACGCCCCCGGGTACACGGCATAGATTTCCACCTGCGGCGGGGCTACGTTGGGGTACTGGGCCACCGGCAGTTGCGGGATGGCCAGGGCGCCGGCCAGCAGGATGAACAGCGCGACCACCCAGGCGAATACCGGGCGGTCGATGAAGAATTGCGGCATGGGTCAGGCCCTCACTGGCCGTTGTGCTGGGCGATGGGTTGGCTGCCCTGGGCAGTGTCGACCTGGACCTGGTCACCGGCCTTGACGTGTTGCAGGCCCTCGATGACCACACGCTCGCCGGCGGCCAGGCCTTCACTGACGATCCAGCGGTCGCTTTGGGCGTTGCCCAGTACCACCTGGCGCTCGCTGATGCGTGCCTGCGCGTCGACCACCAGCACCTTCGGCACCCCGGCGCTGTCACGCAGGATGGCGCGCTGCGGTACGCTGATGCCTTTGGGCTGTACGGCCTGCTCCAGGCGCACGCGCACGTAGCTGCCGGGCAGCAGGTCCAGGTCAGGGTTGGGGAACTCGCTGCGCAGGGTGATCTGGTTGGTGCTTGGGTCCACGCTGATGTCCGAGAACAGCAGTTTGCCGGGCAACGGGTAGGCACTGCCGTCATCCTGGATCAACGTGGCGCTTGCCTCCCCATTGCCTGCCTGCTGCAACTCGCCAGCACGCAGCGCACGGCGCAGGGTGTTGAGCTCGCGGGTCGACTGGGTGACGTCGGCGTGGATCGGGTCCAGTTGCTGGATGGTCGCCAGTGGCGTGGTCTCGTTCTGCCCCACCAGCGCGCCTTCGGTGACCAGGGCGCGGCCGATGCGCCCGGAGATCGGTGCGGTAACCGTGGCGTAGCCCAGGTTCAGGCGCGCCCGTTCAAGCGCTGCCTTGGCAGCGGCCACTTCGGCGTCGGCCTGAAGGAACGCCGCGCGGGCATTGTCGTACTCCTGGCGGCTGACGGCCTTGTCGTCGACCAGTTCGCGGTAGCGTTGCTCCTGCAAGCGGGCCTGGTACAGGTTGGCCTGGGCCTTGGCCAGTGTGGCGCGGGCGCTATCGTGGTCGGCCTTGAACGGTGCCGGGTCGATCAGGAACAGCACGTCGCCTTGCTTGACGTCGCTGCCTTCGCGGTAGACCCGCTTGAGCACCACGCCCGCCACCCGCGCGCGCACCTCTGCGGTACGCGGGGCGAGAAGGCGCCCGCTGAGTTCCGTGCTGATGGCCAGGGGCTGGAGCTGCAGGGTTTCTACCCGGACCTGGGGTACGGGGGGCTTGGCGTCCTGCTCTTCGGTGTCGTTGCACCCGGCAACGGACAGGGCCAGAAGCGCCACGAGCGCCACGGGGCGCAGGCGATGGATAAGGATGATAGGCATACGGATCTTCCGATGATGACCGGCCGTATGCTAAGGCAGGCAGGGCACGGGTGCCTGTTAATACCTGTAGGACGTGTGTGAAAAAGTGTGAAGAAAAATCCTGCACAGGTGGGGATTCTATATTCTTGCCGCTACATGCCTGTATTGGCCTCCCTCAGCTCGTACCAAGCCCTATGCCAAACATTCTTCTGGTAGAAGACGACAGCGCCCTGTCTGAATTGATTGCCAGCTATCTGCAACGCAACGACTTCCATGTGCGGGTGATCGCCCGGGGCGACCATGTGCTGGACGCGTTCCGGCAAGACAAACCCGACCTGGTCATCCTTGACCTGATGCTACCGGGTATCGACGGCCTGCAGGTGTGCCGCCTGCTGCGCCAGGAATCCCAAAGCCTGCCGATCCTGATGCTGACGGCCCGCGACGACAGCCACGACCAGGTACTGGGACTGGAGATGGGCGCCGACGACTACGTCACCAAGCCGTGTGAGCCGCGGGTGCTGCTGGCGCGGGTGCGAACCTTGCTGCGCCGCAGCAGCGTCCATGAGCCGCGGCTGGACAGTGAGCAGATCCTGATCGGTGGCTTGCGCATCGACCTGGCCGAGCGCCTGGTCTGTTGGCGCGGCGAAGAGGTGGAACTGTCCAGCGGTGAATACAACCTGCTGGTGGTGCTGGCGCGCAACGCCGGGGAAGTGCTGAGCCGTGACCGCATCCTTCAGCAACTGCGCGGTATCGAGTTCAACGGCACCGACCGCTCGGTGGATGTGGCCATTTCCAAGCTGCGGCGCAAATTCGATGACAGTGCCGGCGAAGCGCGCAAGATCAAGACCGTGTGGGGCAAGGGTTACCTGTTCAGCCGCGTCGAATGGGAGTGCTGAAGCGATATGCTGAAGATTCTGGTGCGCCTTTACCTGGTGATCATCGTCGCCTACGCCGGTGCGCTGCTGTTGATTCCTGACGCCATCGTCGGCCTGTTCCATGACCGCTTCGTGGCCTACAACCTGGACCAGGCCAAAGGCGTGCAGTCACTGATCGTGCGCCAGTTCCGCCAGGCCCCGCGCGAGCAATGGCCTGCGGTGGAACAGGAGCTGGCCGAGGCGTTCGCGCCGCTGCAGGTGACCCTGTTGCGTACCGATCAGGCCAGCTTGAGCGCGCCGGAGCAGGCGCGTCTGGCGCATGGCCTGTACGCAGTGCGCATCGGCGAGTGGGGCTATTACGAAACGGTGCTGGCGCCGCTGGAAGAGGGCTGGCTGGTGAGCCTGCACTCGCCACCGGACCCGCTGGACATCAACGTGCTGTCTTGGGGCGTGACTGTGCTGATCGGCGCCGCCATGCTTGGCTGCCTGCTGTTGTGGGTGTGGCCGCACTGGCGCGACCTTGAGCGGCTCAAGGAAACGGCCAGGCGTCTGGGCCAGGGGCAGATGGCCGAGCGTACGCACATTTCCCCGCATTCGAACATCGGTGAACTGGCCGGTGTATTCGACACCATGGCCGGCGACCTGGAGCGCCACGTCAATCAGCAGCGTGAGCTGCTCAACGCCGTGTCCCATGAGTTGCGCACGCCGCTCACTCGCCTGGACTTCGGCCTGGTGCTGTTGTTCGACGAAGTGCCGCCCACCAGCCGCAAGCGCCTGCTGGAGCTGGTCGGGCACGTGCGCGAGCTGGACGAACTGGTGCTCGAACTGCTGTCCTACAGCCGGCTGTACAACGCCGACCAAGCCCGTGAGCGGGTCGAGGTGTCGTTGCTTGAGCTGGTCGACAGTGTGCTCGGCGGCTTTGCCGAAGAGCTCGACAGCCGTGGCATTGAGTGGGAGGTACGCGCCGAAGGTTCTCTGCCGCGCTTCGTGCTTGACCCGCGCCTGACGGCCCGCGCGGTGCAGAACCTGGTGCGCAATGGCATGCGCTATTGCGATCAGAGCCTGCTGCTGCGTTTGCGTCTGGAAGAGAGCGGTGCTTGCCTGTTGACGGTAGAGGATGACGGTATCGGCATTCCGGTCGAAGAGCGTGAGCGCATCTTCCAGCCGTTCTACCGCTTGGACCGCAGCCGTGATCGCAATACCGGCGGGTTTGGCCTGGGGTTGGCGATCAGTCGGCGAGCCATCGAGGGGCAGGGTGGCTCGCTGACGGTGGCGCAGTCGGCCTTGGGTGGTGCACAGTTCATGATTCGCTTGCCAGCAGGTTAGTCCATGGCACCGGCTTCGCCGATGATCGCCGGCAAGCCGGCCACTGGGTTTGCGCTGAGCTTGAGAGCAGCGGGGTACTTGTGGGCCGGCTTCGCCGGCGATGAGGCCGGTGCAGACAGTATCAATTCTGCGTCAGAACACCCCGCGCCCAAGGCCGGTAGCGCAGGGCAAACACCGCCTCGGCATGGCATCCGCCGGTCAGCTTCGGTTGCGCAGCCTGCGCCTTGAAAGCCTGCCCCGGCCCACTCACCTGGCGAAATGCTTCACGCACCACGCCCACGCGGCAAGGCAAGGCCTGTTCATAGCTTTGGCGCACCAGCGCCGGCAGCCGTCCGGTGCCGGCGCCGTCCTGCCACCAGACGCTCACGCCCAGGCCTGCGAGCTGGTCCAGCCAGGCGCCGTTGACCCGCGGCGCCAGCTTGCCGGCACTGAAGGCACTGATGTGTAGCGGTTTGTCCAACTGCCGGCTGAACGCCTGCAACTGGCTGTACAGCGCCTGACGACGGGCCGTGTCGCGAAAGTGCAGGTCGTCCAGCTCCATCGGCAGGTACCAGCCAGCCACCTCTATTTGCCAGTGCTGGCGCACCTGCCGGTACTGGCTCAGGGACCTGCCCAGCTGGGCTTTCCAGTAGCTGCTCAGCCCATCACCGTCGAGTGCTTCGATGCGCTGATAATAGGCCGGGTCCATGTACAGCCCGAGCACCAGCTGCAGGCCTTGGGCATGCGCCTCGCGCAAGCTGTTGGCCAGCCAGCCTTGGGCACCACCGAAATCGCTGTCGCCATAGGCGCTCCACTGCACGATCACGGTCTTGCCGCCCTGGGCCACGGTGGTACGCCACAGTTGCTGCCATTGGGCGGGGCTGACGCTGGCGTCGCGGTTCAGCGGTTGATAGAACAGGCGCTGGTCGGCCACAGCCGGCAGGCTCAACGCAAACAGGCAGATGGCCAGAAAGGTACGCATCAGAAGTTCATCTCCGCGCCGACCAGCACACCATTGGCGCGCTGGTAAAGGTTGCCACCCAACGACTGCTGATACTCGGCGCGTACTTTCAGCGAGCTGCGGTAGGCGTTGTAGCGGTCATCGTCGAACCACCATTGCCAGCGCACGCCCACGCCGGCGCGGGCATCCTGGCGCCAGTCGTTGCTGGGGTCCTGGCTGGAATACTCGAAGAAGCCATAGGGCATCAGGGTTTGCGGCGAAGTGCCGGGCAATTTCCAGGCATGGCCCTGCTGGTAACGGGACAGCCAGGCGTGGTCACCGGCACGGGTCCACCAGGCCGCGTCGAGGTAGAGGAAGCGCTCGTTCCAGTCGTCCTCGTCTACCCGCCAGTCGTTGCGCCAGTCGCCTTGGTCGAGAAACGAGGCAGTGGCGCGCAGCAGCAGGTCGTTGCTCGACTCGGCGTTGTGGCGCAGGTCACCCCAGTTGCCACCGACCTTGGCCGGGCTGAGCAGCTCACCCAGGCTCAGGCCGCTGTAGTGCTCGGTGTCGATCTGCCGTTGATGGTAGAGCTCGGCGTACAGGTTGAGGTTGGCCTGGCCTATCGGTTTGTAACGCAGGCCGACACCGGTGCCCATGCTTTGCGCGTAGTCGCTACGGCTTTGGCCGCCGAACAGCACGCGGCCGTACACCGACAGCGTGCTGCCATTGCGGCTGGGCTCTTCGCCCAAGGCATGGTCCCACATGGCCAGTTGCACGTTCTGCGACTGTGCCCGGCGCGAGCTGCCGCTGCGCACGCCGTCGTCGAGGAACCTGTCGTTGGTCGAGATGCCGGCTGGCGACCAGGTGCTGGCCAGTGTCACGGTGTCACGCCGCGCCAAGGTTTCGTGGGCGCGCCGCTGGCGGTATTTACGGGCATCGAGGCTGCCGTATTCATCATCGCCGTCGACCAGGTCCTGCTCCACATCGATCACCCGGCGCAGCTCGCGGCGCGCCGAGGCACTGTCTTCGGCTTCGTCGTAGCGCACGGCCAGGGTTTCGCCGAGGCGGTAGTCCTCGGGGAAATCGCGGGTGGCGCGCTGCAGATACGGGATCGCCTGGCGGCGGTCGGTCTTGTCTGGCGAGCTGGCCAGGCGCATGCCGTAGTCGGCGCCATAGCGTGGCTGGTCGGGGGCCAGGCGCACCGCTTCGGCCAGCCAGGCAGTGCTCTGGGCGCTGTCGCCGGCCTGTTGTGCGGTGTTGGCGGCTGCGTAGTAGTGGTCGGCGCGCGGGTTGTGTGCCAGTGCCTGGCGCTGAAAGCCAAGGGCGGCCTGCAGGTCACCCTGGCGCTGGGCGATGGCGGCGCCCAGTGCCCAGTCATCAGCGCGGGTGTGCGCAGCGGCGTCCCAGTAGCGGCGGGCGGCTTGCGGGTCGCCCGCGTTCAGCGCGCCGGCGGCGGCGGTCAGGCGGGCGTTGTCGTTCCAGGCGCTGTCCGGCAGGCTGCGCCAGATGGGCAGGGCTGCGGCAGAGTCACCTGCAGCTTCCAGGGCATAGGCCAGTGGCAGGCGGTTGGCACTGTCGCCCAGGCGCTCGGCGGCCTGGTAATAGACCACCGCTTCACCCGGCTGTTCAGGCATGGCGCAGCGCCCCAGTGCACGGTATTGCCCGGCTTCGCTGGGGCTTGCCGGCACGGCCTGGCGCACGGTGTCGCATTGCCCGGCCTCGGCCAAGCGGCCGAGCAGTTGGGCACGGCTATCGGCATCCACCTGGGGGATCAGGCTGAGCATTCTGCGGCTGTCCAGCTGGCCGTCCTGGCGAGCATAAAGATTGCCCAGGCGCTGCAGCAGTGAGGGTGTCAGCCGTCCCTGGCGCCGGTCGTAGGCCTGTTCCAACAAGGTTCGGGCGCGCTCGTCGTGGCCTTGGCGCACCAGCAGGAAGGTCGCTTGCTCAAGCGCGGCCAGCTCGCCCGTGCGCCGGTAACGGTGCTCCCACTCGGCGGCCGTGCGCGGTTGTGGCGGCGCTGCCGGGTCGCCGTAAAGGCGCTGCTTGAGTATTGCGTAAGCGCGTGGTTCGGCGCCTGCAGAGCAGTCCTTGAACTGTTCGCGGGCAATGTTCGGGTCGTGCCGTGAAAGCCAGTCGACCGTCTCCAGGCAGGGCCGCTGCAGCTCGTTGCTCAGGCGCCTGAGCAGCGGCGCATCGTTGCCTTCGCGGGCCAGCTCCCAGAGCTGCTGGCGCTGTTCGGGCTGTTGCAACTGCTCGGTGGGCAGCGTTTGCAGCCAGCGCTGGGCCTGCTTGCTGTAGCCCATTGCGATGGCGCGGTTGGCCATGGCCAGCCGGGTCTGGGTGGCCATCTCGGGGGAAGGCGCGCTTTGCAGCAATCGGGTCAGGCCTTTTTCATCGACCTGCTGGACGTAGGCGTTGGCCAGGCGCTGCCAGGCATCCACCGGCAATTGCCCCTTGTCGGCCAGAGGCTGCAGCTGATCGATGGTGGCGTTCCAGTTGCGCAGTTGTTCGGCGAAATTGGCCCTGGCCAGGCGCAGCACCTGGCCATCGCCGCGTGGTGGCAATTGGTTCAGCCAGTCCAGGGCCCTGCCGGCGCCGCCGAATTTGGCCAGGCTCAGGCTGTAGGCCTGCCACAGGCGTACCCGGTGTGCGCCGTCAGCTGTGGCCAACCAGCCCTCCACCTGGCTGGCCGCGGGTGGGTCCTGCTCGATCCAGGTCAGGCGCAGTTCAAGCAGGGCGTCGGCATGCTCCGTGCCGCTGCCAAGCTGCTCGGCCAGTGCTTCTGCTTCCTTGTAGCGGCGCTGGTGGGCCAGGGCCTCGACCAGCAGCGCGCGCGCTTCGTCGTTGTTCGGCACCCGCCCGAGTACATGGCGGGTCAGGCGCTCGACTTCGGCCCAATTGTCCTTTTTTGCTTCGCGGTAACCGCGCTCCATGAACGGGTAGCTGGTGAACCGCTGGAAATCGGTCATGGGCGCGGCCAGGGCAGGCAGGGCGGTGGTGCACAACAACAGGCCGGTGAGTGTGAGGGTAACGCGCGGCTTCATGCCACCTCCCTGATCAGGTCAAAGGCGGCCTGCTGTTCGCTGGCCTGTTCTTCGAGCGCCTGTTGCAACACGAGCTCGGTGATGATGCCGCGCGCGATCAGGTGTTCGCCAAGGCTCTGCCGCTCGGGATCAAAATCGATCAGGGCCTGGTTGAACAGGGTCACCGGGACCATGCCGCGCACCTGCAGCAACGCACCGAGCATGACCTGGTGGATACTCACCTGCTCGATCAGTTCGGCGTTGTCCTGGTGCCGTTCGAGCACGTCGAGCATCTGCCGGGTCTGGTCTGTCTGCCAGGGGCTGGGGTAGTGGTAGCGCAGGCCCAGGGTCACCCGGCCTTGGGGGGCCAGGCGGCAGCTGACCGGGCGTTTGAGCTGGCGGCTGATCACCCCCAGCGAGACCTGGCTGACCGGGCTCTCGCTGGCCAGCACCAGCGTATTGCCGTCTTCGGCCACCGGCAGCACGCCGTAGTGCGTAGCCAGCCGGCGCGGCAGCAGGGCGATCAGTTGCGGGTCGAGTTTGAACGGGTTGAGCGGTGCCCATGGCAGGTCGAGTTGCTCGGCCAGGGTCTGCACCAGCTGTTCGCTGGTCAGCCAGCCACGCAGCAGCAGCTCGCGGCCCAGGCGCCGCCGCACCGGGCTGGTGATGGCCTGTTCGAGCTGCGCTTCGCTGATGTAGCCTTTGGCGACAAGGCGGTGGCCCAGCGGAGTGCGGGCCGGTGAGGCGATGGCGGGGAACTCGTGGGTGGTCTTGTCCCAGGCCACCCGGCGTGAATCGCCCATCTCCATCACTTGGCGCAGGGCGCGCAGGTTGGCAAAGAAGTTGACGAAGTTGCTCCACATCATCCGGGGGGCCGACAGCAGCCCCTCGCCGATGCCGTAATAGCGGGTGACGAACCAGCCGCGCTGGAACAGGCGGTTGATCAGCATCAGGCCGTTGAGCCAGAGCAGTGTGGTCAGCAGTTGGCTGTCGCTGAGGATCGACATGAAGCGCCAGGACTGCGGCGCAATCACCGTAACCAGCCACATGGCCAGCAGCACCAGCAGCAACAGGTTGACCAAAAAACCCAGCAGGTAGGCGAACAAGCCCCGGCGGTCCCGCCAGAGGAAGTAGTTGAGCGCACCTGTTCGGCTCCAGCCCAGGTTGCTGGTGCCCTGGAACACGATGCCGACGATCCACCGGGACTTTTGCCGGATGGCATGCTGCCAGTCACGCGGGAAGTGCTCGCGCACGCAGATCACCTGGGCGAACTCGCGGCTCATGCCGGGGCGCCACTCGTGCTTGAGGGCCAGTGCAGGGTCGGTGACCGAGTAGCGGGCAAAAATGCACTTCATGCCCTTTTGCTTCAGGCGAAAGCCGATGTCGTAATCCTCGGTCAGGCTCTGCACGTCGAAGGCGATGCCGTCACCGTCTTCGAGCAGGGCGCTGATGGCGCGGCGGCTGAAACAGGTGCCGACACCGGCACTGGGCACCTGGCCGGTCAGCGCTTCGCGGACGATGACGTCCTTGCCGTGGTTCTCGGCGAACTCGTCCACGTAGTGCCCGGCGGTGAAGCCTTTCCACTCCGGCGCATAGGGGTACACCGGGATCTGGATCATGTCCTTGGCGGGCAGCAGGTAGTTGAACAGCCTCAGCTCCATGGGCGAGATAACGTCCTCGGCGTCATGCAGGATGAAGCCTGCGAACTCGATACGTGCGTCGTCCTGGAAGCGCAGGATGGCATCGATGATGTTGTTCAGGCAGTCAGCCTTGCTGGTGGGGCCGGGGCGGGCGCAGACCACCTTGTGCACGTTGGGGTAGTGCAGGCACACGGCATCGACGTCGGCCTGGGTTTGCGGGTCGTTGGGGTAGGTGCCGACAAAGATCTGGTAGTTTTCGTAGTCGATGGTCGAGGCCGCCAGGCGCGCCATTTCACCCACCACGCCCACTTCGTTCCAAGCCGGGACCATGATCGCCAGGGGTTTTTCCGGCACCTCGAACAGGCGCTTCTCGTCGGCCCTGGCGTACTTGTCATAGATACGCAAATGGCGGAACAGCTTGCGGCACCAGTAGCACAGGTCGATGAACAGGTCGTCCAGGCCGAGCAGGAACATCAGTGCGGCGAGGATGATCGCCAGGATCTTGAGGCCAAACAGTACGTAAGTAACGAAATCGATGAAAGCCAGGCTCATGCGTCATCCCGTTTGGTTACGCTTTCCTCGAACCAGCGGCTCAGGCGCTCGGCGATGATTTCGCTGGCGTGGCCGTCACCAAAGGGGGTGAATACGCGGGCCATGCGCGCGTAGGCCTGGCCATCGTCCAGCAATTGGCTGGTTTCCTTGACGATGCGCTCGGTCTGCGTGCCGACCAGCTTCACCGTGCCGCCTTCGAGCACCGACGGCCGTTCGGTGACCTTGCGCAGCACCAGCACCGGCTTGCCCAGTGCCGGGGCTTCTTCCTGGATGCCACCGGAGTCGGTGAGGATGATGTGGGCGCGGTTCATCAGCCATACGAAGTGCTGATAGTCCTGCGGGGCTATCAGGTGGATGTTGTCACGCCCCGAGAGCAGGCCGTAGACCGCTTTCTGCACTTGCGGGTTGAGGTGAACGGGGTAGACGAACTGCACATCGGGGTAGCGCAGTGCCAGTTCGGCCAGGGCCAGGCAGATACGTTCGAAACCGGCGCCGAAGTTTTCCCGACGATGGCCGGTGATCAACACCATGCGCTGATCGTCGTGCAGTTTGTGCAGGGGTGAGTCGGCGGCGGGCTGCCACGCGGTTTCCATCAGGTATTCGCGCATCCACAGCAGGGCGTCGATGACGGTGTTGCCGGTGACCTCGATCTGTTCCAGCGGCACGCCTTCGCGCAGCAGGTTGTCGCGGGCCTTGGTGGTGGGCGCAAAGTGCAGGTCGGCGATCACCCCGGTCAGGCGCCGGTTGGCTTCCTCAGGCCAGGGTTGCTGCAGGTTGCCGGTGCGCAGCCCGGCCTCGACGTGGCCGATGGGGATGTGCCGGTGGAAGGCGGCAAGGCCGGCGATGAAACTGGTGGTGGTGTCGCCGTGGACCAGCACGATCTCTGGCCTGACCCGTTCATAGGCCTTGTCGATCGAGTCCAGCAGGTCACGGGCAAGGCCGTTCAGGGTCTGATTCTGGGTCATTACCTTGAGGTCCTGATCGACGCTCAGGCCAAAGGCGGTCAGCACTTGTTCAAGCATCTCGCGGTGCTGGCCGGTGGAACAGATGTGCAGGTCGATGTCGGGCCACTCACGCAGGACCCTGGCCAGTGGGGCCATCTTGATCGCTTCTGGGCGGGTACCGAATACCATCATGACGGTGTTGGCCATCGTGTTGTTCCTCGTACGATTCCCTGGACGAAGGTGTACGACCTCGCGCCACTTGCAATGGGTAGATACAAGCAGTCAGGTGCCGGGTTGTCCAATGCACGGTTGTGCGTGGCCGGGCCAGGTATTCAGGCTTTTGCTTGCCAGCGGCTTCTAGTAACGTGGTAGGCCTTTTCGACAGGGAGCTGAAGATGCAAGGCAAGGCACGCAAGATCGTCCAGGCCATCCTCTACGAAGCCATCGCCGTGGCCTGTGTGGCGCCGGCACTGGAACTGGCGTTCGGTGCCGGCATGGCCCAGTCGACCGTGCTGTCAGTGTTGATGTCGGGCATTGCGATGAGCTGGAACATGGGCTTCAACTGGGCTTTCGAGCGCTGGGAGGCGCGCCAGCACCAGCGTGAACGGACCTTCATGCGCCGGCTGCTGCATGCCTTGGGCTTCGAAGGCGGGCTGGTGGTGATCCTGCTGCCGCTGGTGGCGTACTGGCTGGATGTCAGCCTGTGGGCAGCGTTGCTCACCAACATGGCGTTGTTCGTGTTCTTCTTCGTCTATGCCTTCGTGTTCCAGTGGGGTTTCGACAAGGTGTTCGATGTGCCGCTCTCGGCACAGCAAGCCAAGTGTTGACACGCCGAGGTACAGCGGGATAAGTTCCCACCCCATGAACACTTTCCCGCATGTGAACGCCATTATTATTACCGCCATTATCAGTTTGGCGGGCTAGCGCGTACGTGCACCGAACCCGCCCTGGAGGCGGGTTTCTACTCTTCGACTCCTGGGCAACGTGAAAACAGCCAAGGAGTTGCACCCGATGACCAGCCTCAACGTCAGCCCCCGTACCCCGCTTACCCCTCAGCAGCTGCTGTCGGAGCAGGTGCGGCGCATCTTGTCTGCGCCGGTGTACGACCTGGCCATCGAGACCCCACTGCAAGCGGCGCCGGCGTTGTCCGCCAGCCTGGGCAACCAGGTATTGCTCAAGCGCGAAGACCTGCAGCCCACGTTCTCGTTCAAGATCCGCGGTGCCTACACCCGGCTGGCGCGCCTGACCCCCGCTCAGCGCGAGCGTGGGGTGATCACCGCATCGGCAGGCAACCACGCCCAGGGTGTGGCGCTGGCGGCCTCCCATCTGGGCATCAAGGCGACCATCGTCATGCCGACCACCACGCCTTCGCTGAAAATCGAAGGTGTACGTTCGCGGGGTGGGCATGTGGTGCTGCACGGTGAAAGCTTCCCCCACGCCCTGGCCCATGCACTGACCCTGGCCGACAGCGAAGGCGCTACCTTCGTGCCACCTTACGATGACCCCGACGTGATCGCCGGGCAGGGCACGGTCGGCATGGAGATCCTCCGCCAGCAGCCGGGTGCGCTGGATGCCATCTTCGTGCCGGTCGGGGGCGGTGGCCTGGTGGCAGGGATCGCCGCGTACGTGAAGTACCTGCGCCCCGAGGTCAAGGTGATCGGTGTCGAGCCGGAAGACTCCAATTGCCTGCAGGCCGCCATGGTTGCGGGGGAGCGGGTTATCCTGCCGCAGGTAGGTACCTTCGCCGATGGCGTGGCGGTCGCCCAGGTCGGTGCGCACTGTTTTGAACTGTGCCGGCATTTCGTCGATGAGGTGGTGACCGTCAGCAGCGATGAGCTGTGTGCGGCAATCAAGGACATCTATGACGATACCCGTTCGATCACCGAGCCGTCCGGCGCGCTGGCGGTCGCTGGCATCAAGAAGTACGTGGCCCGCGAAGGCGCACGGGGGCAGACGCTGGTGGCGATCGACTCCGGTGCCAACGTCAACTTCGACCGCCTGCGCCATGTGGCCGAACGTGCCGAGCTGGGTGAGCAGCGCGAGGCGATCATTGCCGTGACCATCCCCGAGCAGCCAGGCAGCTTCCGGGCCTTCTGCCAGGCGCTGGGCAAGCGCCAGATCACCGAGTTCAACTATCGCTACTACCCCGGCAAGGAAGCGCGCCTGTTTGTCGGGGTGCAAACGCACCCGCTGCACGACCCCCGGGAGAAACTGCTGGCACACCTCGCCGAGCAGGGTTACAGCGTGCTCGACCTGACCGACAACGAGCTGGCCAAGCTGCATGTGCGCCATACCGTGGGTGGCCATGCGGCGCCGGGAGCCGATGAGCGGGTGCTGCGCTTCGAGTTCCCGGAGCGTCCGGGAGCGTTGTTGGGCTTCCTGGAGCGGCTGGGCAAGCGCTGGAACATCAGCCTGTTCCATTACCGCAACCACGGCGCGGCCGAAGCCCGGGTGTTTGCCGCGCTGGAGGTGCCCGAGGATGAGCAGGCAGGGCTGCCGCTGGCGTTGGATGAGATGGGCTATCGGTACTGGGATGAGACCGAGAATCCTGCTTACAAGCTGTTTCTTGGGTGATCGGGCGCTGTTGCGATCGAGCGCCGCGCGGGCCGCGCTCGATCGCAACAGCCCAGCAACATCCTGGCCATAGGCCGGCCCGCCTCGACTGCTAGCTCAGCGCTCGCGCATGAAGAACCCGGCCACAAACTTGCGGAATGTCTCCAGGCTCTTGAAATCGGCGTACCGCTTGAAATTCTCGGCATCCGGTTCCGGCCCGACCGGCTGCTCCAGCAGCGATACCGACAGCACGCGGTCCTGGTCGGAGGTCAGCACCAGTTCATCCATCACCTGGCCACCGATCACGGGCCTTCGCATCTGCACCTTGACCCCCTTGCTGGCCATCCAGTCGATCAACGACACCAAGGCCTTGAGCGGTTCACGTTCCTCGTCGCGGTAAACCGGGAACAGGTGAGCGCGCGACAACACTGGCACGCTGGCCACGTGGATCAGCTCGTAGAAGTGACTGCCTGCGCTGGTGGGCGAGTACAGGATCATCGCCAGCAGCGGCCCTGACACCCGGCTGCCACCCCAGTACAGGTGATGCCCCTGGAAGTCGAAGCCATCCTCACTGCGGTTGTTGAACAGCTTGCGCCCCTTGATCTGCTCGACGCAGTCGAGCAAAAGGCCATGGCGGCGATGGTTGCCGAATACGGTAGCTTCGCGCAGGCGGGCCTTGAGCATCATCATGTGCTTCATGTCCAGCCGGGTTTCAAGGTAGTTGCTGGCGGGCACGCGTTCGAGCAGGGGGTAACGGCTGGCGACACTGCGCAACTCGGCAAACTGCGCGGTGAGGTCCTTTTTCAAGTGCGTGGCATACAGGTTCAGGCCGCTGGTTTCGATCCAGGTCAGCAGCAGCGAGAGCAGGCGCTGCTGCTCTCGGCGTTCGTTGCCATCCTGGGCAGCGCCACTGTTTTCGCTGGCCTTGCGAAAATCACCGAGCAGGCGCAGTGGCGTGTCAGGGGTCAGCCAGGCGGCGGGCGGGGCGGGGTCTTGCTCGCGTTCGGCGGCCTCACGCTCGTCTTTGCTGAACGGGCAGCCGGGCGCATGCTCGGCGGTGCCGGGGTTGTTCTTGAGAAACAGTGTGCCGGTGTTGCCATTGAGGGTGACATTGAGCACCGGCAGGGCGTCCTTGCGGCAATCGCAGGCCAGCCACTGGTTGGCGCTGCGCACCTTCATCAGTAGCTGGTTGGCCTGTAACAGGCCGGGGCCAATGAGAGTGCCTGTGGCGAATGCCTGCAGCAGTTCCTCTTCGGCCGGGGTCAGGCTACGTACCTGCGCGGCGGTTTTGTCGATGATTCGCATGAAGCAGCTCCAAGCTACGAGCCACAAGCTTCAGGCAAAGTCGCGCCGCTTTCAACCAGTCGCTTGGTTGCCTGCGAACAGTTTGGCGGCGCGGGCGCGGATTTCGTCGGGGCTGAGGTCTTCTTTGTGGGTAGAGACGAACCACATGTTGCCGAACGGGTCTTTCAACGTGCCGCTGCGGTCGCCGTAGAACTGGTCCTTTACCTCATGCAACGGGGTGGCCCCGGCGGCAATGGCCTGGGCGTAGACCTTGTCACAGTCCTCCACGTACAAGTGCAGGCCAATGGCGACACCGCTGAGTGACTGGCTGGAGGTCAGGCCGCCCGCCATGTCGCAAGGGTCGGCGAGCATCAGCGACGAATCGCCGATCTTCAGCTCGGCGTGCCCTACGCGGCCGTCCGGGCCTTCGAGGCGGAACATTTCGACCGCGCCGAAGGCTTGCTTGTAGAAGTCGATGGCCTTGGCGGCATCCTTGATGCCCAAATACGGGGTAATGCTGTGCTGGCCTTCGGGAATGGGGCGGGCTGCCATGTTCGACACTCCTCTGAAATGAATGCGAAAGGGGCAGGTTGCGCCCCTGTTGCATGGAGTCGGTCAGGCAGCTCGAGAATCGACAGCTCAGGTAGATCGTTTGTCTATAAGCAGGGCCCGTTCAGAAGATGTAATCGGTGGTGAGGAAGGTCGACTGCCGATTACGGATGATCTCGCTGATCAGCTCCTTGTTGGCTTCCTGGAAGCGGGTCGCGACCAAGGTGCGTATCGAGAACACGCGCAGGGCGTCATGCACCGACAAGGTACCCTCGGCGCTGTTCTTGCGACCATTGAAGGGGTAGGTGTCGGGGCCGCGCTGGCACTGGGCATTGAGGTTGATACGGCCCACCTGGTTGGCAAAGATGTCGACCAGGCTGCCGATGGTCTTGGGGTCGTTGCCGAACAGGCTCAACTGCTGGCCGAAGTCGGAATCGAGCACGTAGTCGATCACCGTCTGCAGGTCGCGGTAGGGCACCACCGG
This sequence comes from Pseudomonas sp. p106, assembly GCF_003936645.1. Taxonomy (NCBI): domain Bacteria; kingdom Pseudomonadati; phylum Pseudomonadota; class Gammaproteobacteria; order Pseudomonadales; family Pseudomonadaceae; genus Pseudomonas; species Pseudomonas sp. p106. The sequence continues at coordinate 102,732 of NZ_RHQR01000006.1, read as the reverse complement.
TACCACGGGGCCGAATTGCTCTTCGTGGTACACCCGCATGTCACCGGTTACCGGGTAGAGCAGGGCAGGGTAGAAGAACGAACCGCGACTGTTCCCGCCACCCTCGTTGACCACCCGCGCGCCTTTGGCCGTGGCATCGGCCACCAGGGCGTCGAGGTAATCGACCTTGCCCTGCTCCGGTAGCGGCGTCAGGGCCACATCCGGCTCCCAGGGCATGCCAGGCTTGAGCGCGGCGAGCTTGCGCTGGAACTTGTCGAGAAACGGTTCGACCACGTCTTCATGGACGAACAGGATTTTCAGTGCGGTGCAACGCTGGCCGTTGAACGACAGCGCGCCGGTGACCGCTTCTTCGACCGCATTGTCCAGGTCTACCTGGGGCAGCACGATGCCGGGGTTTTTGGCATCGAGCCCTAGCGCGGCGCGCAGGCGGTGCGGGCGCGGGTGGAGCTTTTTCAGGTCGCTGGCGGCCTTGTGCGTGCCAATGAAGGCGAACACGTCGACCTTGCCGCTGGCCATCAAGGCACTGACCGTTTCGCGGCCGCGGCCATAAATGACGTTGATCACCCCCGGCGGGAAGCTGTCACGGAACGCTTCGAGCAGCGGGCGAATCAACAGCACGCCGAATTTGGCCGGTTTGAACACCACGGTGTTGCCCATGATCAGCGCGGGGATCAACGTGGTGAAGGTTTCATTGAGCGGGTAGTTGTAAGGCCCCATGCACAAGGCCACGCCAAGCGGTGCGCGGCGGATCTGGCCGAGGGTGCCCTGTTCGAGTTCGAAGCGGCTGGAACGGCGGTCGAGGTCTTTCAGGGCGTTGATGGTGTCGACGATATAGTCGCAGGTGCGATCGAACTCCTTCTCGGAGTCCTTGAGGTTTTTGCCGATCTCCCACATCAGCAGCTTTACCACGGCCTGGCGCTGTTCGCGCATGCGCGCAAGGAAGGTTTCGACATGCTGGATGCGTTCGGCGACACGCATGTTCGGCCAGGCGCCGCGGCCTTTGTCATAGGCCTGCACGGCGGCGTCCAGTGCCGTCAGTGCCGTATCAGCATCGAGCAGCGGGGCGCTGCCGAGGATGACCTGTCGCTCGCCGTCCCCTTCTTTTAGCCAAACCGGGCTGCGCACGGTGGCCAGCGGGCCGTCCCAGCGCCTCAGTTCGCCATTGACGAGGTAATCGCGTTGCTCCAGGGGGGCACCCAGCTGCCAAGGGGTGGGGACATCCTCGGCAGCAGGGAACAGCGAATCGAGCAGGTGGTCCATGTGTACTGCACCTCACAAGTCTGGGTAGGTGAATCGCTTCAGCTTCGAGGATGCACCCGGCGAAAGAAAAATACCAGTCTGGCTCAATATTGCCCGCAGTGCGCCGATACATAAGCAATCGAGCGCATACGAAGGCCTATGACCCCGTCCAATACCCCACTACCTGATGAACCGCCGCCCACCGGCCAGCTGCGCCGCTCCCTTGGCAGCCTGATGCCGGTGGGCTTCGCCCTGGCCGGGATCGCCCTGTCGGTGCTGCTGGGCCATCTGGACGTGCAGCGCCAGCCTGACGGCCTGATGGCCAGCCCTCTGGTCTCGCCGCTGCTCTGGTTCGCCCTGGCCTGTACAGGCTTGACCAGCCTGTTCCTGGCCCTGATCAACCGCAAGCAACGCCAGCTGCAGCAACGCAATCGAGAACTGCGCAGCTCCCAGGCGCAACTTGAGCGGCTGGCCCACTACGACACCATCACCGGCTTGCCCAACCGAGTGTTGTTCCAGCAGCAACTGGCCGATGCCATTCTCAAGGGCGATGGTCTGGCTGTGTTGATGCTGGACATCGATGGCTTCAAGCAGGTGAACGACAGCCTCGGCCATGCCATGGGCGACCTGTTGCTGCAGCAAGCCACCGCGCGTTTTTTGCAGGAGCTGGACGCGCCTGACCGGGTGTGCCGCCTTGGCGGCGACGAGTTCGTTTTCATGTTGCGCGGCACCCAGGGCCAGGTGAGCCACCAGGTGGCTCACCTGCTGCGCTGCCTGCAACGCCCGTTCGATCTCAATGGCAGTACCGCACTGGTGACCGGCAGTATCGGCCTGGCCAGGTGCCCCCAGCACGGCGAGGATGTCGGCAGCCTGCTGCGTCACGCCGATACGGCGATGTATGCAGCCAAGGAAAGCGGGCGCAACGCCTGGCGCCCCTACCACACCGACATGACTGCCCGCCTGCAGCAGCGCCTGGAGCTTGAGCGCAACCTGCGCCGTGCCTTGCAGGCGAACGAGTTCGAGCTGTGGTATCAACCCAAGGTCGACCTGTTCAGCGGCTGCCTGCAAGGTGTCGAAGCATTGCTGCGCTGGCGGGACCCTGTTCATGGCCTGGTGTCACCGGCCGAGTTCATCCCGCTGGCAGAGCGCACGGGCCTGATCATTCCGCTGGGTGAGCGCGTGTTGGCGCTGGCATGCGCGCAGATGGCCGCCTGGCGCGACGAGGACCGGGTACCCGGGCCAATGGCGATCAACGTGGCGGCGCTGCAGATCGAGCGCAGCGACTATGTCTCCAGCCTGGCCCAGGCGCTGGAGTGTCACGGCCTGGCGCCGAGCCTGCTGGAAGTGGAAATCACCGAAAGTCTGCTGATGGAAAGCCAGCAACAGGCCTGTGAGGTACTGGCCCAATTACAGGCCATGGGCGTGACCACGGCGGTGGACGACTTCGGCACGGGTTATTCGTCACTGGCTTATTTGCGAGCGCTGCCGATCGATCACCTGAAGATCGACCGTGCGTTCATCAAAGACCTGCCGGACGATGACGATGCAGTGGCGGTGGCCCGGGCCATCATCGACCTGGGCCATGCGTTGGGCTTCCGGATCACTGCCGAGGGCATTGAAACCCAGGAACAGTATGACTTCTTGCGCAACGCCGGTTGCGACCAGGGGCAGGGCTATCTGCTGGCCCGGCCAATGCCGGCGGCGGACCTTGCGCGCTGGCTGGCGACCCGTGCCGAGCGGGGCCGCCAGGGCAGTGCCTGAAGCGGCTCAGAGATCCAGCAGCAAGGCCGCCGGCGAGTCTAGCGCCAGATCGCGAAAAGCGGGGTCTGCGTCCATGCGTTCGAGGCAGCGCCACAGTGCCTCCAGGCCTGCATCGAAGTCATCGAAATCGGCGATGTCCTCGATCAGCTGGCGCAGCTCTCGCCGGTAGTGCAACGGCACGCGCGCCCACAAGCGCAGTCGCTGTGCGCTGGCATTGGCCAACAGCGGCTGGTAGTCGATATCGGATACCAGAAGGTCAGCTCCATGAAGCTGGAAGTAATCCTCAATCTGCTCGCGAATGGGCAGCCCTAGCGCCGGGCTTTCCAGGGCCAAGGCATTGGCGCTGGCAGCGGGCAGGGTAAACCCCTGTGGAAGGCGCTGGAACTGGTTCTCGGACAGGTCGATGATCAACACCGACTCCAGTCGTTGAAGGCCTTGGGGGAGTTCGGTCAAGCCGCAGTTGACCATGAACACCGAGCCGAGCCCTGGAAGGTTCTGCAGGTTCGGCGCGTGGAGCAACGGGTTCTCGGAGAGATCCAGCACCCTCAACCCGTCCAGTCGCTCCAGTGCTGCCTGTGAGCGTGCGTCCCAGCTGATGCGGTTATGTTCAAGGTCAAGCCATTGCAGGTTGCCAGGTACCCGAACCTCTGGAACCGCGGCGAAGCGACAACGGCTCAAGGTCAGGCGCTGCAGTTCGGGCAGGCACTGCAGCCATTGTGCGGGCAACTCGCTCAGTGCGCTGTTACCGCTGAGGTCAAGGTCCGCGACGTGGCTAAAACCTGCTGGCAACGTGAGGGTCGCCAAGTCGCTGTTTTCCAGTTCGAAGTTTTTCAGGTCCAGGGAGTGGATACGTTGGCCGGTGGACAGCACACGTATCGAATTTTGCTGCCAGGCGTTGAGAATCCTGCGCACGGCGGGCTGGCGCCGGAGAACGGCCGTTGCCCATCGATCGAGGTCGGTGCGCAACTGTGTCAAGGTGTCTTCACGAATGCGCAATTCTGTCTCTGCAGAGCGCATCGTGTTACGCCAGTCTGCCTGTAAGCGCTCGGCCTGCTCTTGGGTGATGCTGGGGTAGAGCCTGCGCAAGCGCGCCGGCACGCTTTGGTTGAAGAACGGTGAGGCGGGTGCCAGTGGAGTGACAGGTGCGCCACCGCGCAACCTGTGGCGCGGGGTAGGGCGCTTGGCCTGTGGCCCCCAGAGGCGCATCGGCCACTTGCGCCGCTCGGCAGCGGCCAGGCGCTGCGTGCGCTCGCCCAGCGCGCCAGCACTGCCCCACGCGCGCTTGAGGTTTGGTGGCGCTGCGGCGTACAGCGCCTGGTACGCATCGGCATGCACTGGCCTGGCAACCGGGCGTTCGCCATTGAAGACCTCGTAGCCTTGACCCGACCTGAGCAACAGGCAACGCTCGCTGGCCTGTTCGTCGCCGATGGCTGCCAGCACGGTGCCCTCTGGCGTGGCCTCGCGGATCTCAACGCGCAACTGCTGTGGCCAGCCGGAGTACCGTTGCATGCAGGCGAGCAGCAAGCGTTCGCTGTCGCGGTTGGCCAGGCGCGGCTGATACAGGCCTTCCAGGGCACGGACCAATGGCAGATCCCGGGTGATCTGTTCGGCTTCCAGGTGCAGCCAGGCCGGTAACGTTCCTTGCGCTTGCCAATTGGCCAACGCCTCAGGTGAGAGCCGAGCCAGCAGACGCCTGGCAAGCGGTGGGGTCAATGGCGCGTAGGTATCGCACATCCGCTGCTCGGCGGCGCTTGCCGTACGCCCGTAAATACGCGTCAGTGCTGCGCCGTCCAGCTCGGGCATTTGCTGCGCCAGCGTAAAACGCTCCAGCGTATCGGCAAGCAGTGCAGGGGTGGCTTCACCGGCCAGGTGTACTGCCTGCAAACGAGCCCGGTCCACACCACTGATGATCATGGCCTGTTGCAGTTGCGCATCGTCCAGTGCATCCACAGGCAAGCCCAGGCGGCGCACGCACTGGCTGTCGGACCAGTCCTGAGGTGCCTCGTGTTCCGCGCGCCAGGCGGCTTCGCCGTTGTGTTCCAGCAGCGGCCGGTAGGCCTCGTGGTCACTGGGGTGGACGATCCTCCAGCGTTGGTCGGTGCCGTCCAGGGCAATTTCATAGTGTTGGCCATCCAGGTGGATGAATTGTCTGCCCTGGTGGGTTCGCAACCCTTGCGGGTTGGCTTCAAGTTCTGCTGGTAACTGCACGTTGCTCGCATAGCCCTTAAGGTCTGCACGCCAGAGCCGTCGGCTGCCGTCCCGCAGTTTCACCGGTTCAAGGCTTTCCATCAGCGCGCTGTTGAACAGCCTGGGCAGCACCTTGCCTGCTGCATGCAAACCGCCGATCGCAGCAAGGTTCAGGCCTACCGCTTCAATGTGCTGCAAGGCCAGGTGACGGTCGCCAATGCTCCAAGCCTGGTAACCCTCGATCACCTCCCCAAGCAACTGGCAGGCGATGACCCCTGTCAACAGGGTGCCAACCCCGGGTATGAAGAAACCTGCAACCATCAGTGCGTCCAGCCCCATGCTTTGCCACTGGGCGATGCGCCGTTGGTGCGCTTGCCTGTCGACCTCTGCGGTTGGCACTGCCACGGCTGCGGCCTCGGCCTTCAGGCGTGCCACATGATCGCCATAGAGGAAAGCCAGCAGTGGCGCCTCGATGGGGGCAAGGGCCAGGTGCAGGTCGGCGCCCTCGCGCATCGACCACCATTGATCTGCGGGGCTGTTACCTGCGGCGTCGAGGTTCTGGTGCAACAGGTCGAGGAAACGATAGCACTGCAACGATGAGACGTATCGCTGGAAACCCCGTCGGTAATCCGCTTGCAGCAAGTGGGTGGCGAGATGTGCATGCACGCCGGCAAGGCCGGGAAACTGCAGCAGGCGCTGCTCATCACCGGGCAGGTACATCAACAAACCCGCCGTGCCGGCGTCGATGATCAGCACTTCGTGCAGCGCGATGCCGAACAGCGATGGCTGCCAGCAGCGTACGGGGGCCTGTGCCAGCAGTTGGTCAATGACATCACGGCCGGCGCCGGTAATGGTGTGGCGCAGCAAGGCCATGTCGGCGGCAAGGCGCAGGCGGTCACGCAGGGTCGTCATGAAGGCCGCGCGTACCGGGCTTGAGGGCGTTTCGAAGATCGCCTGCAGGTGTTCCTGATAACGTTGCCCAATGTCCAGGTCCCGGCAACTGCGGGCGAAGCCGCTGGGAGCAAGCGGCAGCGGGTCGATACGGTATGACTCGGACGGCAGGTCGATATCGACCAGCGTTTCGCTGTCGCCCAATGTGGTCTGGCCGACGACCGTGGTGGCTTCGAACTGCGCATCACCGTCCAGTACCAGGGCGCTGTCGTGGCTGAACGTGGGCTGCTCTTCGAAGTTGTGCAGGGCGGCTTCGAGCAGGCTGGTCGCTTTGTGGCCGGTGACGTAGGTGCCGAAACTGAACCTGTGTTGAATATGGATGAGCTGGGTACTGCGCAGCGGCACCGACAGTTGGTGCTCGGCCTTCAGTCGTTGCTCGAGCAAGGCTTCGGCGAATTCAGCAACGTTCTGCAGGCCCGCCATGGCGCGCGCCAGTTGGTACTGCGAGTCGTCCAGGCGGCGCTGGCTGGCAAGCACTGCTTCGCGCAGATCGGGTGCAGCATTGGCGAACCATGGTGCTTGACCCTCCAGGCCTTGCTCGGGCTGCACGCTCTCGCGCAAGCGCCGCCAGTGCTCAGGTTGCATCGTTCTGGCCCAGGCCGGTAGCTGTTCCTGGATCAGTTGCTGATGAGGGTTTTGAAGGGCGAAATCAGTCATCGTCGGTACCTGCATGAGAGAAAGAGCCGATAGCAGGCGCCGTTTGCATCGTAGCGGTGAGGTAGTTAATTACCCATTGCAACAATCAATGACCCAACGCGTACAGGAAAGAAAATTGACGTCATGAAATGAAGGCAGGCGATTGCAAAACGCCGCTTGCTAATACGCGAGCTTGCATCTTAAATTGTTACTGAATGTTAGGCCGGCAAGGGGCAATGTTGTCGGATTATCAGTCGCTTACGTCATTGTCTTGAGCAATAACCCGCTTCTCTTCCGATAAGGCCGTTTGAATTCAAAGGACGTCGAAGAAGAAATGAAAGCGCACATGATGGCCATAGCTCGAAAACTCATCTCACCTTCGCTGCGTTACGAGATCAGAACCGTATCAAACGTGTTACGCGACATGCTTGGGCGGGCGTGCTTCTGGCATTGGGAGGTCGCCCGGTTCAGGCTGCAGCAGCAAAGCCCCTACGAAATTCTCTACATCGGCAGGAAGCAACAGCGCGAAATGGCCAAGCTGTTGATAGGCGGCAAAGCGCAACAGCAGGCACCAGCACCCGAGGACCCGGCGGGCAGCGTGCCCAGCCGCGTAGTAGTCAGTGAGTTACCCACCCTCGGGGCACTGTCCGTACCGCACTACCTGAGTGCCGTCGTACCGCTTGGGCGCTCGCTGGACGATATCACCGCGCGCTATGACAGTGAGTTGCGCCGCAGTATCCGCAAGAACCGACCGCTGTACCAGATGAGGCAAACGCTCTCGGATGACGAAATTGCCATGGCCGACCGTGACCTGCTTCGGCCTTATGCCAGCGCACGGCAAGGCATTCATGCGGCACAGTTCCCCACCGAGGAGGTGTTTCGTTTGGCCAAGGGGGTAGGCCGCCTGGACTTGATCACCTTGGATGGCGAGGTGGTGGCCTGTCACCTGGGTTGTGAGATAACCCGGGCTGGCAAGCGCTACTGGAGCACCTTGCGTTTCGGTTACTGCGAAGCCGTGTTTTCCGATGCCAAGAAACTGCGTGAGGTCAACTCCATCACCACCTACCTGGCGTTGGAGTGGGCCTTGGCCAATGGCTACGACTATTACGACATCGGTCTTTGTCTGGCGCGCCCGGATGACGGGTTACTGAAGTGGAAGCGGCGGCGCGGGGGTGATATCGACTCGCTGGGCAACCACGCTTACATGTTCATCCGTCTACCCAAGACGGGCGTGGCCCGGTTTCTTTGGGACACGCCGCTGTTTGCGGTTGAGGGCAACAAGTTGACGCTGCACCTGGGTTTACCAGAAGGGTCCAGTGATGAAGCGCTTGCAAGCCGCTACCACGAAATGGTGTTTGGCGGCCTGCACAAGATATACCTCTATGGGGATAGAAGTTCGGGTGAGTTGTTCTTCGAGAACTTGCGCGAACGGTATGCCAACTTGAAATCACCGCCCACGATGGAAAGGGTGTTGTCCAACTAACTTAGCGTCAGGGCCGGCCTGGATAAGGACGTCGCTTGCGAGCTTTTTGGCGTTCTTATCATAGGGGGCTTGCCATGGGTAGTAATATTTCTGAGTTCAATTCAACGCTGATTACCAGCGAAACTGTCTGGACACTGGCCGCCTACAAACACATGGCCAGAAAGCGGCTTGCCCGTAAAGCCGATATCGACATAAAAAGTCGGGCGGTTAAAACCTGGGACATCGCGCCCGGCGAAACCACCGCCTCTCCACCGGCGTATTTTCTGCCCAACCAGCTGGAACGCGTGACCGGTTGGGAGGCCAAGCGTTTTTTTCCCCATGTACACCCCGCGCTCACCATGGAAGGCGGTATCCGTGCGCATCAAGGCCCGACGCGCGGCTACCTGCTAAAGGATGTCTGGCTGATTGACGGGGCGTTATACAAAGACGACGCCAGCCATTGGCTGTCGTTGAAGCCCAGCACTTTCCCGCGGGTAACGGTGGACTACGAGATAGAGCGGGGTGCTGTGTATTGCACGCAAAACGGCAACACTTGGTTTGGTACCTGGTTGATGGAAGATTGCCCGACCTACGCACTGGCCTGCAACGAGGGCATCCCTGTTACCACGGCACCATCGGCCAGGTTTCCATTGTTTACCCAGGCCCCCGGCTATGAGGCGTGGCTGGACATGCAACCCTTGCGCTTGCGCAGCGCATTTTTCAAGGAACTGGTGCTGTTCGACGACGTGAGCAACAACCGCAGCCGGCATCAGCGCTACCGTGCCATGGGCGACAAGTTGCTGTCGCATGTTGACCCTGTAACGCACCCTGGCGTGTTCATTCTGCGCGGCTGTGAAGGCCAATTGCGCTTGATGCGCAACGAACTTGAGGTCGCCGAACACTTGCGCAAGTACCGTGGCTTTCGCGTGATCGACCCACTCAGGTGCGATGTGCCGACCATCGTCGCGGCATGCGCGGGGGCCAGGACGGTGATTGGCGTGGAAGGCAGCCAGCTGGTTCACGGCGTCAATGTGCTGCGTTCAGGCGGCTCGCTGCTGGCGCTGCAGCCGCCTAACCGCTTCGTCAGCTACTACAAGTACCTGACGGACCGTGACCATCAGCATTTTGGCTTCGTCGTCGGCACGCCGCAGGGTGATGGCTTCACGATCGATATTGATGAGGTCGAACGTACCCTCGATCTTTTTCCGTCATAAGCGTGACGCTAAGCGCAATGATTCTCACTGTTTCTCGCCTATGAAACACATCGTTCAAGTCGTGCCCCGGTTCGACTACCCGCATGCTGGCCAGGGTGGGGCGCTGATGACAGTTTATTTTTATGGCATATCAATGAGTTGCTTGAAGCGCGAGCGGGTGAAAAGTGCCTGCATCTTCTGCATGTCGATAATTTGACGAGTCGAGGGGCAGTCGATTGAGATTTATTATGGTGTCGGAACGTTGACGTAATGGCATCGTGCCCATAAGCTCCAATCAACAGCGATTCATTCCTCCGCCAAAAACCCATAATAAATTTTCCTCTTCGTAGGAGGGGACCATGCGCTCAACACTGTTCATCAAATCCATCTTTCTGTTGGTGTTATTGAGTGGTGCGGCACGGGCGGCTGATTCTTATATGAGCCAGGCAAATATTGTTCCCTTGGCAACGGCAGGCTGGGTGTTTGCGTTTGCGGTGATCGGCTTTGTCGCAGTTGCCAACAGAAAGAAAATTTGAGGACGCTGTTGTTACCATTACGATCAACTTAACCGTACTGCCAGTGAATTGACGCTAAATAAAGGGTGTTTGCGTCGAAGACGGGATTAGCCGCTTGTCAATTTTACAGCTGTTGCTATATTCCAGTAGCTGACGCCCCAGACGCAAATTGGCAGTGGCAGGCGAAGCGGCATTGCGGTAAAGGGCCTCCTGGATGCTTGAGGCCGTCGCAGCGCTGTAACGGCTGCGAAGTGGAGCGAGAGGTTTAGTGTCGTTCTCATTCAGTGCTCTTGAACCTGGGCCGCAAGGCCGGAGGGATCCCTCATGGCGCGTTTGCTGATTTGCATCTTTTGCGTATTCGTGACTTGGTCCGGCACCAGCGTGGCCGATCAAGGCAACCCGGCGTACCTGCTCAGCCCCGGTGACAGGGTGCTGATTTCGGTCTGGCAAGAGGACACCCTTCGCCAGGAAACCGTCGTACTACCCGATGGCAGCATCACCTTCCCCCTGGCAGGCCGAATCGATGTGGCCGGGCTGGACGTCACTGCGGTTGCCGACAAGGTCACTGCCGGCCTCAAACCCTACCTGGCAGATCCTAATGTAAGCGTCGTTGTCACGGGTACGGCGGGCAACCTTGTGTATGTGCAAGGCAAGGTCATCAAGCCAGGCCCGGTGCCCATGGCAGGCCCTACGGCGGTGCTTCAGGCGCTGAGCATGTCGGGTGGAATGGACAAATTCGCCGACGAAAGTGCCATCAAGGTCATCCGCGGCAGCGGCCCTTCACAAAAGGTATTGCCGGTGCGCTACAAGGATCTGGTTTCCGGGCGCGACATGTCCACCAACTTCCAACTTCAGGCTGGCGATACGCTGGTCGTACCTTGACCCTACCAATATATAAGAATCTCTAGTGCCTATTTTCCGACCAACGAATATTGCGACGGCAATCATGATGTTGCCGTTGTCTGGGGTGGTTCACGCCGCCATTTGGCAGTCTTCAGTCGTGGTGCCCACGTCTGTCGAGTACGACAGCAACCCATTGCTCCTGACGTCCGAGGAGAAAGGTGTGACACGTACCATCATTGCGCCCGACTACAGCCTGATCGGTCAGTTCGACCGCGACCAGTTGCGTCTGGGCCTGGGTGTCAACGTGCTGCGCTCATCCGACCGGTCGATCGTCGATGACCGAGAAGACCCCAAGGTGAGCCTGGGGTGGCAGCGCGAGACCGAGACCGGTGGCTTTGGCTTGCTGGCGCGCTACGAGGAGAGTTCCACGCTGTCCGGTGCTGTGCAGGACACCGGCGTGGTCACCACCGACGGCACGCAGGAGATGTCCACGCTCGAGGCCAACTGGAGCAGCGCGGTGACCGAGCGCAGCACGCTGGCCAACGTCCTGACCTACTCACATGCCCGTTATGACATCAGTTCGTTGACCGGTTACGACGAGCTGTACAACACATCGACATGGACCTACGCCTGGAGCGAGCGCACCGACATCATCACCGGTTTTGACGCCAGGCGTTATGAACCGCAGGACGATACCACCGCGGTGTCCTCCAACAGCTACAGCCCGAATATCGGTGTCAGGCACCGGTTTTCCGAACGTTTTGAAGGCGAGATGCATATCGGCGTGAACAAGACCACGGGTTCTGGCGGCGGGCGCCGCGGTGAAGGTGGCATGTCGCTGTTCTACCGAGGCGATCGTGCCGATGCCACCTTCAGCGCTGAGCGCAGCACCGTTGCCAACGCCGAGGGCGGCTTTGCCGAACTCGATATGGTACGCGGCAGTTGGAGCTACCTGGTCACCGAGGTCGACCGCGTAGGCGTCGATGCGTCCTGGCAGGACAGCAAAGGGGTCTCGCCAAACACGTTACAAACGTATGGCATCTGGGCAAGCCGCGCATTTTCACCGGCCTGGGACCTGCGCTTCTCGTTGATGTACAAGCAGCGCCAGCAAGACGGCTTGCCCGATGCTGACGCGACCATTGCCGGGTTGACGCTGACGTACAGATATCCCGACATCTGACTCTCGCACGGGTGGCCACCATGAAAACGGACTACGAGCTTTCCCTTAAAGATTACATCGCCATCATCAAGGACCGCGCCTTGTTGCTGGGGGTGAGCATCGTGGTCGTGATTGCGGCAACCGTCGGGGTCGCCGTCACGGTGCCGCCCCTTTATCAGTCGACCGGCACCATCCTGGTGGAGTCGCAGCAGATTTCGCCAGAGCTGGTCTCGGCCAACAACAACAGTTTTGCCGATGAGCGTATCGAGGTCATTCGTCAGCGCGTCATGACCCGCGAGAACCTGCTGAAGATCATCGACAAGTACAACCTGTTCGCCGACAAGGGCAGGCGGTTCAGTGAGACCGACAAGATCGAACAGATGCGCAGTGCGATCGTCGTGGCCACGCTCAGCACCTACGTCAAAGGACGTGGCGAGGCGACGGTCGCGTTCACGGTTTCCTACGAGGACAAGCGCGCTGAAGTTGCCAAGGAAGTGGCCGACGAACTGGTGACGCTGTTTCTCAACGAAAACATGAAGCAGCGCACCGAGCGCGCAACCGAGACCACCGAATTCCTTACCCAGGAGGCGAACAAGCTGGGCGCCGAGCTGGCTGCGCTCGAGAACAAGCTGGCGGATTTCAAGCAGGCGCACGCCAATGCCTTGCCTGAGAACCAGCAGTTGCGCATGAGCATGTTGTCGCGTTCGGAGTTGGAGTTCCGCGAGGTCGATCGCGACTACAAGGCCGCCCAGGAAGAGCTGCGTTACCTCGAACTGGAGCTGGCGGCCGCCAATGCGGGGGTGCCCGCGCAGGCGGCTGGCGGCAGGCCTGCCTCGGCGGACCAACCACAGGACCTGGCCAGCCTCAAGGCCGAGTATGCCCGGCTGTTGACCAAATACACCCCGGCGCACCCCGATGTGGTGGCCGTCAAGCGCAAGATCGACTTGCTCAAGGCCTCGGGCGAGAAGGGCATCGCCGCTGCGGCGGCCATGAACCTCGATGCTGCCAGGGTACGTACCAAAATGGCGGCTACGCAGTCACGCATCGCATCGCTTGCCGAACAGAAACGTCAGCTGACGGCCAAAATGGAAGGCTATGAGGCCGATATCCTCGAAGCTCCGCAAGTGGAGCGCGGCCTGGTAACACTGATGCGTGACCATGACAACGCACGCAAGAAGTATGAAGAAATCCGCGACAAGGAAATGGGCGCGAAGATTACCGAAAGTCTGGAGCAGGAAAACAAGGCTGAGCGCTTTGTGCTGCTGGAGCCGCCCTTGATGCCGGAAAAACCGGTCAAGCCCAACCGCAAGAAAATTGTCGCCCTTGGCCTGGTGTTGGCGCCGGCAGTAGGCGGCGCGCTGGTGATGCTGCTGGAAATGCTGAACCAGCGTATACGGGGTGTCGGTGCGCTGGAAAGCGTGCTGGGCAAGCGGGTGCTGGTGGCCGTGCCGTACATTTCCACGCAGGCCGATGTGGCCAGGCGCCGCAAGTGGCGGGTGCTGCTGGTCATCGGCGGCTTGTTACTGGTTGCTATGCTGATGGTGGTCGTCCATGTGTTCTACATGCCACTGGACCTCTTGCTGTTTAAAGCTATGGCTCGGTTTGAATAGGGAAGCGCAGCGATGGACAGAATTACGCCGGCTATCGGAAAGAACATTCATCAGGTTTCTCCCACTCCCGCTGAAACGCCAAAGGCGGCGCCTGTGTCGGAGCAGCCCGAAGCCTTGGGGCAATTCGATTACGTGCAGACCAAGGTGGTGCCGCTGCGTGCGGAGCATCTGGAACGCAACCGGATCGTCTCCTACAACAAGAACTCGAACATGAGCGGGGCCATCGACCTGCTGCGCACGCAAGTGCTGCAGGCCATGGAAGAAAACGGCTGGCGGACTTTGGCGATCACCTCGCCGACACCCGAGGCGGGCAAGACAGTGCTGGCGGTCAACCTGGCCATGAGCATCGCCCACCACACCACCAAGACCGCGCTGCTGGTCGACTTCGACCTGCGTCGGCCAAGGGTTGGCAGCAGCCTTGGCCTGCCCATGGACAAAGCGCTGAACGAGCTGCTCAAAGGCGAGGCCTGGCTGGAAGAGGTACTGGTCAACCCGACCTTGCCGCGGTTCGTGGTGCTGCCCACGCGTGAACCGATACCGATGTCTACCGAGATGTTGTCATCGCCCAAGGTCAACAGCCTGATCAGCGACCTGCGCGACCGCTACGACTCGCGTATCTGCATTTTCGATCTGCCACCGCTGTTGAGTTCCGACGATGCATTGACCGTCTTGCCGAAGTTCGACTGTGTGCTGCTGGTAGTGGCCAACGGGGTGAACAGCAAGAAGGATATCGAAGACTGCCTGCATCATCTGGCGACGGCGAATTTGATCGGGGCGGTATTGAACAAGGCGGATGAGCAACCGCGGCCTTACTACTGAGCCTTTGATTGCTGATGCAAGGAGCTGGCTAGCCATGCTTGCTCCTTGCTTGCTATTGCGCTCACGTCATTGCCAGGGGTACTGAAGCTCCCAGTCCCAGGCGTGCCGCACAATCTGCTCCAGTGAATCGAACCGTGGCTGCCATCCCAGCACCCCCCTGGCCCGGGCAGCATCGGCAACCAGCCTGGCCGGGTCGCCATCGCGGCGCGTTGCCTCGACCACGTTGATCTGCCGCCCGGTCACGACCCGGGCGGTATCAATCACTTCCTGCACCGAAAACCCAAGGCCATTGCCCAGGTTGAACGCCGTACTTGCGCCGCCGGCCAACAGGTAGTCCACCGCCAGCGCGTGTGCCGACGCCAGGTCGGCCACATGCACATAATCACGGATACAGCTGCCGTCGGGTGTGTCGTAATCATGGCCGAACACGGTGATCGCCTCGCGCCGACCAGAGGCCGCCTGCAGGATCAACGGGATCAGGTGGGTTTCCGGTTCGTGGCATTCACCCAGCGAACCTTCCGGGTCGGCGCCCGCGGCATTGAAGTAACGCAGGCACACCGACCGCAATCCGTAGGCACGGTCGAAGTCCTGGAGGATCTGCTCCACCATCCACTTGCTGCGCCCGTAGGGATTGATCGGCGCCTTGGGGTGCTGCTCATCGATGGGGATGTACTGTGGGTCGCCGTAAACGGCTGCTGTAGAGGAGAAGACCAAGTGCCTGATCCCGGCTCGCACCATGGCATCGAGCAGGGTCAGCGTGGCGGCGACGTTGTTCTGGTAGTACTTGCACGGGGCGGTGACCGATTCTGCCACCTGGATGAACGAGGCAAAATGGAAAACGGCGTCGAAGTGGCAGTCGTCGAACAGCGCATCTAGCGCGAGCGCATCAGCGATATCCAGCTCGACCCATTCGATATCAGGGCCGGTGGCCACGGTATCCGCTACCACCACTTCGTGCCCTGCGGCCAACAGGTGCTTGACCATGTGTGAGCCGATATAGCCTGAACCCCCGACAACCAAGTACTTCATCCAATCCTCCTGGAACAGAAGCAGCGTCGAATGCCTGGAATACAGGTCTGAATTGACTCTAGATGGCGATATGCCCTATTTCAAGAAAAGCCAGTTGGCCATGCTGCGCCCGTCGAAACGGATAAGGTAGCGCCCCTCTTCGTAGCTCGACGCCAGCACCTGCTCCTGTCCATCGGCCGTGCGGCCGTAGAGTTTCAAGCCTACTGGCGCCTTGACGCTCAGGGTGCCTTCGAGCGGCTCGACGTGAAACGGAGTCATGTCGTCGGGGCGGGGCACAGCACGGGTACCCAGTGAAATCAGCAGGCTACGCGACTGGTTGAGCGGCTTGGTATCGAGGCTTTGTACCACCACGCTTGCATACGCGGTTTTCAGTTGCAGCTGGATGTCGCCAAGGTCCATTGCCTGGCCACCCAGCCAGCCAGTCGCGGCCTGGGTCGAGGGCGTGTCAATGGTGTAGACGCCCTGTTGCCAGTTGCGCCGCAGTTGCCCGGTATCGGTGACCGACTCGCTGGCGTTGGCATCGAGCAGTGAGTGGTCTGGGTCACGCAGCACCTGCGCATCGGCCGGGATGGCACTGGCCTGTAGCCACGGCAATTGCGCTGTCTGGGGCATGGCGATCTGCAGTTGGCCCTTTTCCATGGCGGTGCGCAGCAGCACCGAGGTATTGGGTGTGATCGGCCTGTTGAACAAGGTGTCTGGAGTGGGTGCGAAGACGTAACGGGTTTTCGCCAGCTGCACATCCTCGCGGCGGTAGAGCAGGGCGGCGGCGGGCAGGGTGGCCATCAGCGCCGGGTCGTTGTAGGCATTCCAGTTGTCTGCGCGGCGCCACTGGCTGAAGAAGCCCTGCTGGCTGTAAGCGTATTGCATGATTGCGTCCCAGCCCTGGTGGCTGGCCGTCGCTGCCACGTACAGCGGCAGTGAGTGGCGGTCAGGCAGCGGGAAGGGTTCGGCGTTCCACTCGGTGACCGTCATCGGCAGCCCCACCACCTGAGCGGCGCCGAGCCAGTCGATCATGCCGTCGCTGGTCAACGGGTTCTTCTCCAGCTGCCCGATGCCGCCATAGCTGTGGGCATCGATGACGTCACCCGTGGTCAGCGACGGCAGTGAGGACAAGCCGTTGCCGCCCCAGGTGCTGGTGGTGGAGATGGGTACCTTGACCCCGATGTTGCGCAGGTCCTTGATCATGTCAGCGAAAACGCGGTGCTCCAGGTCGTTGAGGAACAGCTTGGAGGGGCCGTGCTCCCAGGCACGCCAGGTCTTGTCCGCCGGCAGGTCCTGGCGGGCGGCGAAGGCCTTGGCTTCGTCCATGTATAGCCGGCTGTGGCGGGGCACACCCTTGTCCGGCAATAGCGCGTTGCCAAAGTGCTGGGTGATGTCGTTTTCGTTGGTGAGCAAAATGGCCGCGATTGCCGGGTCGTCCTTGTAGGCAAGCCCCGTATAGCGGTTGATGTGGGTCATGTAGCGTTCAGCGAAGCGCTTCATGGCCTGGGCAATGGTGACGTTGACGTAGGCATAGCCCTTTACAGCGGCAACGCCTTGCTCTTTGGGCAGTTCATCGAAGGCGTAAATGTTGTCGTTGGCGGTCAGGATGCGTGACACGTTCATGTCGAGCCAGACATACACGCCCTCGTCCTTGAGGCATTTGATCCACCAGTCGATCTTCCTTAGCGCTTCGGCGTCGAGTTGCTCGGTGTTCTTGAGCTGGGTGAGATCGCCGAAGATGTTCGGGCTCACCCACGGGGAGTCGTGGTGGTGCAGCCTTACCAGGTTGAAGCCCAGTGCCGATAGACGCTTGGCCTGCGCTTTGATTTCCTCGTCAGGCGTTTTGAACAGCGCATAAGCCGACAGGTTGGTGCCCCAGAAGCGCGCCGGGGTGTTGTCGGCAAACACCAGTTGTTCACCGGATGCTTTGACGAAACCACGTTTGCCGGCTGGTATTTCCCCCGCGTTGAGGAACGACAGGTCCACAGGTGACGTGCGCCAGTCCAACTGGTCATCCGGCCATTGCGTGGGGTCGGCCAGGCCGAAGCGTTCGCTGGGCGTGGGCCCTATGGCGATATCCCCGGCAACGGTCAGCACCGCCTTGATCTGTTGGCGGCCAGGCAGAATCGGGTCGGTGTAGAAGAAGGTTCGCACCTGGCTGGTATCGCCCCGCTCGAAATAGACCTTGGCCAACGGGGGATCGAAGCGCATTTGCACACGTGGCCCGCCGCTGTTCTTGCCCCAGGCCCAACCGCGGTTGCCGGGCAACAGCACCGGGTCGCCCATTTCCCCGGCGATCAGCGCCGGGTCGAAGCGCCAGACGATGCCGCCGCCCATCACATCGGCCTGCTTGCTCTGTGCCTGCAGGTCGAAGTGCCAGGTCAGGGTTTGCCCCTGGTCCTTCTGGATATCGGCTTTCAGGTCGAAATCAAGGTCCTTGTTTCGCCCCGTCAAGGTGTAGCGGTAAGGCCCCTGAACCTTGAGTGTCGGGTAGAAGCCCGTCCAGCTCCAGTCTTCACCCCAGAAGTCGAAGCTTGAGGCAAAGGCAGGGCCGCCTCCGCGCGTCAGGTTGGGCAGGCCGTTCTGTTCGTCGACGCTGACGACCCACTCCGAGGCCATGCCGGCCAGCGGCAGCATCAGCAGGCCAACCAGTGCCGTTGCCCGGGTCAAGGGGCAGAATGAAGTGCAGGTCATTGAACTACCTCGGTTGCAGGCTGGCGTTGGCAGGGTGTTCGGCATCGGCGAAAGCGTGCCTGCGGACCATCTGGATGTAGGCGATGCCGAGCCCGGCAATCGACCAGTACACCACCGGGATTACCGTGATGCTGCTTACCGTGAAAATGGTTACCAGGATGCCCAGCAATGTCGCCAACAGCACCCTGCCGAGCTGGCGGTAAGGGTCACTCTTGTCGGGGAAGGTACGCATGCTCTTGTTGATGCCCATCAGGACGCAGGCGAAGAACCCCACGAACAGCGCCAGCCCTACCAGGCCGATCCTTAGCGCCAGGCCGATGTAGGTGTTGACGATGTCGATGATGCCCTCGCCCTGGATCATCGATTGCATTTCCGGCGTGTTGCGGAAATCGAACGATCCGAATAACGGGTAGCGCTGAATGACGATCCACGAATTGTCGAGCAGTCGCTCGCGGTAGGTTATGTTCTCATTGTCCACGCTGCCGATGAACGGCAGCAGGTCGAGGATCTTTTCGCCGCCGGGCACGATGGTCAGCAGCGGAATGCTCAGCACCCCTGCCAGTGCCAGCAGGGACAGGCGCGTGACTGCACGCTTGCCCATGGCGATGAACACGACAATCATCACCACCGCGCCCACCCATGGGCCGCGTGACAGTGGCACAAACAGGCCGGCGGCCAGCAGCAAGGCCCCAAGGTTGCGCTGCAGCTGGCTGCGCACGAAGCCCTGCACGAACAGGAACAGACCAATCGCAACCGTGATCACATAGCCCAGGGCAATGGCCTGGCCGGCGGTGACGCTGGCGCGCAACGAACCGCCCCGGCTCAGGTAGCCTTTCATGCTCCACTCCACACCCAGGGCGTCGAGCAACGCGTTGTACAGCAGCCAGTGGCGCGCGTACTCAGCGACGGCCAGCAGCGACAAGACCAAAGCGGCAATGACGAAGGCCAGCATCGCGTCCTTGAAGTCGCTCAGCTCCCTCAACCCGCGGCTGGCGACGTAGTACGGCAAGAACACGTCGACATACAAGTACACCGCCTGGCGCAGGGTATCGGTAATCGTGGTCTCGCGCAGGTACAGCAGCCCCATCAGCAACAGGCTGGCGGCCAGCAGCTTGTCGGCCCACAGGCGGCCGAAACGCAGCGTATCGCTCTGCTTGCTCAGCACCAGTGCGGCGGGGAGCAGCACGCACAGGGTCAGGATGCGCTGATGGTTCAGCTCGATCAGGTAGTTGACCACGCCAAAGCCGGGCACCTCTTTCGACGCGGGCGGTATGACGAACAGCAACAGGAAGAACAGCGCCATGGGGTTGCGCTCGCGGCGCCTGGCCGTGAGCAGCATGACGGCAGCAACGGCGGTGTAGATCCAGTAGCTGTGTGCAAAAAAGGCCACCAGTGTTAACGCGAACCACAGGTTGCGGCGGCGCTTGAAATCGCTCTCGGCAATCAGGTCCTTTGCCGGGCTGCGTGCGAGAAAGAACACCACGCAAGCCAGGAACAAAATGACGATCAGCGCACGTAAATGTTCGGGCATGGGAGAGGTCACCTGTCCCTGGGTGGATGGGCACTAGCATCATGGCTAATTGAAACTATAGTGACTTCTAGCCATTCAGTCAGAGATTCAAGTCATGCCGTCGATTGATGTGCAAGCACCTGCCAGTCTGCGCAAGCGTGCCATGGGCGCAGGCGCATGGAACCTGGTCTCGCTGGTGGCCTCGCAGGTGCTGCGCTTGGGCGGCAACCTGATCATGGCGCGGATACTGCTGCCGGAAATGTTTGGGGTGATGGTCATTGCCACCACCGTTTCTGTGCTGCTGCACCTGCTGTCCGATGTCGGCCTGCGGCAGAACATCATCCAGAGCCACCGCGGCGACGACCCATTGTTCCTCAACACCGCCTGGACGGTGCAGATCGTGCGCGGCTTTGTGCTGTTCGCGCTGACGCTGCTGCTGGCCCTCGGCGCCTGGTGGGCGCAACTGGCCGATCTGTGGCCGGCGCATTCCACTTATGCAGCGCCAGAGCTGCCGCTGGTGCTGGCGGTGACCGGCATTTCAGCGATCATCTGGGGTTTCCAGTCCACCAAGATAGACGTCGCGGTACGCGCCTTCCAGCAAAAGCGCGTGGTGCTGATAGAGCTCGCATCGCAGGTCGTCGGGCTGGTCACGATGCTGGTGATCGGCTATTTCACCCGGTCTATCTGGTCTCTGGTGGTCGCCGGCCTGGCCTCGGCGCTGGTTGGCACGTTACTGGGCCATTTCGCCTTGCATGGCCCGCACAACCGCCTGCAATGGGACCGCGCAGCGCTCACCGAACTGATCGTGTTCGGTCGCTGGATACTGCTGTCTTCGATGGTTGGGGTATTGGCCATGTATGGCGACCGCATCTGGTTCGGCGGCACGATGACGGTGGCGCAGCTTGGGGTGTATTCCATTGCCGTGCTGATTCTCGGGTCGATCCAGACCGGCTTGCTCAAACTGGTCGGGTCAGTGGCACTTCCAGCTTTCAGCGAAGCGGCCAGGGCCGGTGACCAGGCGCGCCTGAAAAAACTCTACTTCCACTTCAGGCTGCTGGTCGATCTGGTCATGCTGTTCCTGTGTGGCGGTTTCCTGACTGCCAGCCCGCTGCTGATCGGCTGGATGTACGATGAGCGCTATGCCGACGCAGGCCCGATGCTGGCCATCCTGTCGCTGTCGTTCTTCACCTTGCGCTATACCTTGGCACATCAGTTGTGGATCGCTTTGGGCCATACCAAGTACCAGGCGATGGACAACATCATCCGGCTCGTCTCTTTGTGGGCACTGATACCGTTGTTGCTGGCCATTGGCGGAGTGAAATACGCCATATGGGGGGCCGCTCTGCATACCTTCCCGACGCTGGCACTGATCGTCTATGTCAATTCCAAGCTGAATATCTGGAGTATGAGGCGTGAACTTGTGGTGCTACCGATGATTGCGGTCGGCGCATTGTGTGGCTTCCTGATCACGCGTTTGTTCGACTGGCTCTGAAGCCTTCCCGGCAGGCTGCACATAACGATACCGGGCTAGATAAAATCAACGGCATAGGTCTTGTGATCATGGGGAAGCTACAGTTTCTTGATCGGCAATCGGGTCGCCGCGGCTTTCTTCGCAATGGCGTGTTGCTGGGCGTCGGCGTAGCTGTTTTCGGTATCGTCCCTGGCGCTGGGCGCAAACCGGCTGAAAAGGGCGGGTTCGTTGTGATCAACGGCTGGGTCTTGCCTTCGGAATACTTCAAGGACGGTCGAGCATGATCAAGGACTTCGAGGCTGAGAAAACCCTGCGCGAAGCCTACGACGTGTGCATCATCGGTGCCGGCCCGGCCGGCATCACCCTGGCCCTGCAGCTGGCGCAGGCGGGGTGGAGCGTGGTGCTGCTCGAGGGGGGAGGGCGTGAGTATGAGCCGCGCTCGCAGGAACTCTACGCGTGCACCTCGACCGGCCTTGAGCTGTATGCCGAACAGACGCGCCTGCGTTACCTGGGCGGCACCTCCAATCATTGGGCAGGCCGTTGCCGCCCCTTCACTTCGTCCGATTTTGCCGTAGCGCCGCCTGTCGGCCTGCCAGGCTGGCCGATCGACTATGCGCAGATCGAGCGCTACCTGCCGGCGGCCATGGCGATCGTTGACCTGCCGCACGGGGCTGGCTTTAAAACCGTGAACACCGGCTTGAACGGTGGCGAATTCGATGCTGACTGTTTTCTGCTGAGCCCGCCAACACGGTTCGCGCAAAAGTACGCATCGGCGCTCAACGAGACGCCCGGGCTGGAGGTGTTCATCAACTGCAACTGTGTCGACCTCGAATTCGATCAGGCTTCAGGGCAATTGAAGGCAGCGGTGGTGTCCGATTACGACCAGCATCGCGAGCGTGTCGCGGCCAATCAGTTCGTCCTGGCGATGGGGGCGATCGAGAATGCCAGGCAATTGCTCAACAGCGCTTCGCTGGTGGGTGCTGGCGTGGTGAAAAAGGAGGGCCTGACCGGGCGTTGCCTGATGGAACACCTGAACATCGACTTGGGTACCTTCATACTCAAAGATGGCTTGGGCACCGAGCCGCGCCAGTATTACACCACTGATGCATTCGTCGCTGAGTACCATGCCGGCAAGGGCAATGTTTCCGCTACGGTGCTCTCCGATGTGCAGACCTACGGCAGAACGGCCGAGGTCAAATACTTTCTGGAAACCCTGGCGTGTCAGATGGGGCTGGCCAGCAAGATCGAGTTCGTCGCCAAGTTCAGTTGCCCCGGCGATGGCGTCATGACCACGATGATCGAACAGTTCCCGGATGCACAAAGCCGCATTTCGCTGCTCGACGAAACAGATGAGCTGGGCGTGGCCAAGGTCAATGTCAATTGGGTACTCAGTGCCACCGACAGGCATACCATCAAGTGCATCGGCGCTGAACTGGCCAAGCAGTTCGCCCAGGCGGGGCTCGGCTTCGTCAAGCTCAACGATTTTGTCTATGACACCGAGTTGCCCCTGAAACTGTCGCCCCATGCCCATCACATGGGCACCACACGCATGGCGGCATCCCCCGAGTTCGGCGTGGTCGACGCCAACTGCAAGGTGTTCGGCAGTGAAAACCTCTATATAGCGGGCAGCAGCATTTTTGCCACAGGTGGCGCCTCGAACCCGACGATGCCGCTGTTGCAGTTCGCACTCAGATTGGCCGACCACCTCGATACGAAGATGAAGGCGGCCAGTGGGGCAGTTGTTCGAAGGGATGAGCAATGTGGGGAAAGGGTTGAGCGCGATACGGTCAGCATAAAGAAGAACGAGACCGGTTCGCCTCAGGGACAGTCCAGGACCGCTTGACGTGCGAGGGTAGCAGAATGATTGGATGGATACGCAATGCCATGACGCAGTATGTCTACTCAACAGGAAGGGGAGGCTCGGCTTACAAGAAATTCTGCAACCCGACGCCCTTGGAGTGGGGTACCTACCTGGCACGGTGGGGCAAATTCCACTCGGTGGGCAGCAATGTCTATATCAATTGCGGCTGCAATGTCACCGACCCCACTCTGGTACGCATCGGTAGCAATGTGGGCCTGTCGGACTGCACCTTGATCGGCCACGACGGTGTGGTTGCGCTGATCGAGATCTGTTACGGCAAGCACCTGGATTCGGTCGGCTACATTGACATCAAGGACAACTGTTTTGTCGGGCATGGTGCGATCGTCATGCCGCGCGTGACCATAGGGCCGAACGCTGTGGTCGCTGCAGGCGCTGTCGTCACCAAGGATGTTCCACCCGGCACGGTGGTCGGGGGCAACCCGGCCAAAGTCATCTGTACGACTGAAGAACTGATCAGCCGGGTCGAGGCGCGCTGCAATGCCTACCCCTGGATCGAGACGGTCAAGCAACGCAAAGGCGCTTACGACCCGACCGTGGAACCTGCGCTGGCACGCCAACGCAGCGAGTATTTCTTCGGAGACGGCAGCAATGGATAGCAAACCCGTCGACGTGATGGTCGTCAATTTCAATACCGCATCGTTGCTGCAGCCGATGTTCGATGCGCTGCGCCAGGCCGGGAGTGAACGGCTGGCCAGCTATCTGGTAGTGGACAACGCATCCGTCGATGATTCGGTGCAGCGCCTGGCCGAGGTCTGCCCGGAAGCTGTGCTGCTGAGCAACACGCATAATGTCGGCTTTGGCCGCGCCAACAACCAGTTGCTGGCGCACCTGCAGGGCAAGTACGCGCTGCTGCTCAACACCGACGCCTTCGTCGCTGCTGACAGCCTGCAAAAAACCGTCGATTACATGGACGCGCACCCGGACTGTGGCGTTCTGGGCGTGCGCCTGGTGGGGCGCGACGGTGACCTGCAACCCAGTTGCCGCTACTTCCCCACGCCCTTGAATGTGTTTGTCGCGCGTACCGGCCTGGGGCGCTTTTTCCCCGGGCTGAAGATGGTCGACGAGATGGCCTGGGACCATGCCTCGGTGCGTGAATGCGACTGGTTGCCGGGCTGCTTTTACCTGGTGCGCCGCGAGGTGCTCGATCAGGTGGGCCTGTTCGATCCGCGCTACTTTCTTTATTACGAGGAAGTCGACCATTGCAAGCGAGTGAAGGAGGCCGGTTGGAAGGTGGTGTTCTACCCGCACACCACCGTGGTGCACATTGGCGGGGAAAGCTCCAAGTCGGTCGCCGAACTGGAGGCCGCGAGCCGGCAGATCTCCAGCTACCAGATCGAGAGCGAGCTGCTGTACTTTCGCAAGCACCATGGCGTGCCGGGCTTGATCCTGCACATGCTGCTGGTGAGCCTGGGTGACCTGGTGCTGGCGCTCAAGGCATTGCTCAAGGGGCGAGGCTGGGGCGCGATCAAGGCCTGTTGGCTGCACACGCGCGCCACCTGGTCACTGTTGCTCAAGACCCAGTTTGCCAGCCAACCCACACGGTAGGTGAAGCCATGTTCCAGAACATACGCGCGGACTTGCGTGCACACGGTGGAGATTGGGGTGCTCAGGGCTTCTGGGTACTGCTGGTCTATCGTTTTGGCCGCTGGCGCTACGGCGTGCGGCCGGCACCTTTGCGTAAAGTGCTGTCGTTCGTCTACAAGGTGCTGTTCAAGTTCGTACAGATCATCACCGGCGTCGAGTTACCGTGTGAAGTGGTGATCGGTCGCAACTTCGTCATCGACCATTTCGGCGGCATCGTCATCAGCGGCTATGCGCGATTCGGTGATGACTGTCGGATTCGCAATGGTGTGGTGGTCGGCCTGAAGAATGTCAATGAACCGATTGCTCCCGTCTTTGGCAACAACGTCGATATCGGCGCCGGGGCCAAGGTGCTGGGCAACATTCGCATCGGCAACAACGTGTCGATCGGCTCCAACGCTGTAGTGTTGATCGATGTGCCGGACAATTCACTGGCTGTGGGCGTGCCTGCGACCATCAAGGCCCGAAAACCCAGCGAAGCGATGGAGTTCACATGAGCCAGGCAATGGCTGACCGTACCCGGGGTGGTTCCCTCAAGCGCTGCGAGTGAGGCTCAAGGTGACAGGCATTGGAGTGGTGGTTATCGGCCGTAACGAAGGCCTTCGCCTGGAACGCTGCCTGGCGTCGCTGGCGGGGCGGGCGGACAAGGTGGTGTACGTGGACTCAGGCTCCACGGACGGCTCCGTGCAACGAGCATCGGCCTTGGGCGTCGAGGTGCTGACGTTGGACATGACCATACCTTTCACCGCCGCGCGTGCACGCAATGAGGGTTTTGCCTGCCTGCAAAAGGCCCTGCCTGCAGTGCGCCATGTGCAGTTCGTCGATGGCGATTGCGAAGTGCATGCCGGCTGGCTCGTCACGGCGCAAGCCTTTCTCGACACCCACCCGCAGGTGGCGGTGGTGTGTGGGCGGCGCCGCGAGCGCTTTCCCCAGCACTCTGTCTACAACTGGCTGTGTGACCTGGAGTGGGATACCCCGCTGGGGGAAACCAAAGCCTGTGGCGGTGATGCGCTCATGCGTGTCGATGCCTTCGTGGCCGTCGCAGGCTATCGCTCTGCACTGATCGCCGGGGAAGAGCCCGAACTGTGCGTGCGGCTGAGGGCGGCCGGCTGGAAGGTCTGGCGCCTGGCTGCTGAAATGACCCTGCACGATGCCGCCATGACGCGCTTCGGCCAGTGGTGGCGGCGCAGCGTACGCGCAGGTTATGCCTATGCCGAGGGCGCCTCACTGCATGGCGCACCGCCGGAGCGGCATTGGCTGCGCGAGTCGCGCCGTGCCTGGGTTTGGGGCTTGGGCATTCCACTGCTGGTCGCGTTAGCAAGCATCTGGATGGGCCTGTGGGCACTGGTACTGCTGCTGGTCTACCCGCTGCAGATGCTGCGCCTGGCGCGCCGTGGCGGTAGGTCGGCGCGTGAAAACGCAGTACAGGCGGTATTTCTGGTGCTGGGCAAATTCCCGGAGATGCTGGGCCAGATGAGGTTTGTGCTGAACAGGTTCACGGCCGGTAACCCGGCGTTGATCGAGTACAAATGAGATGCCTAAGATGCTCGGATCGTTAGCCAGAAGCGTATTCACCTTGCAACCCGGCTATTCGCTGCGGGCGTTTAACAACAAGTACAAGCTGGCCACAGCAATGATCAGGCAGTGGCCGGACTTGCGCACGTTCATGCAGCGCATGTCAGGTGCGCTGGGCAACGAGCGCTTCGCCAGGCTGGGCGTGGACTGCATCGGGGTGGTGCAGTGGCCCTACATCAGCAAATGCTGGGACGCCCGTGAACGGCTCGATGTGGTGGCATCGCACTATGAAGTGGTCGCCAGCCATTGCCCGGCACTGTTGCTGTTGGAGCGCGAGGAGCGCCAGGTTGTCTGCGACCTGTCCGCCTACTCCAACGGGTGCACCCTGGTGCTGGATCGGCCCATCTGGTTCAAGCGGGAAGGGGAGTTGGTGATCAACCTGTTCCAGGCTGACCTGCGTGTGGCGTCGCTGGCGTTCACGCTGTGCCGCACAGAGGGCGAGCTGTGCCTGTTCATTGGTGCCGTGCAGGGCATCCATAAAGGCATCGACAGCGAAACCTCGCTGAACATCTACCGCGACCTGACCAAGGATTTCGAAGGGTTGCGCCCCAGAAGCTTTCTGCTAGAAGCCCTCAAGTGCCTGGCCAGAGCGGCCGGGGTCGCCCGCATCTATGCTGTCGGCGATCAGTGCCGGCACCACCGTCACCCGTATTTCGGGGTTGAGAAGGCTCAGGACCTGGCAGCCAACTATGATGTGATATGGCAGGAGAGCGGTGCCGAAACGTCGGAGCGTGAGGACTTCTTTGTGGTCCCCCTGGCAGCTGCCAGGCGTAACCTGGAGGACATCGCGCCGAAGAAACGGGCCATGTACCGACGGCGTAACGCGCTACTGGACGACGTTTTCGCCAAGATAGAAGCAGCACTGCCCGGCACCGCCGCGCAAACAGAGCTGCCGTTGCATCCTCAGCTAGCCTGTAGTCAGTGAGCCACAGCATGAGGTAAAGGTCAGGGCGTCGCAGAAGCGGCCCGACCCTATCAGTAAACGGATTTCGATTTGGGGGCGTATGCGCATTGCTTATTTCATCAATCAGTATCCCAAGGTCAGTCACAGCTTCATTCGTCGCGAAATTCTGGCGCTCGAACGTCAAGGCATGGAGGTTCAACGCATCGCCCTGCGCGGCTGGGACGCCGAGTTGCAGGACGATGAAGACATCGCCGAGCGGGGCAAGACCGGCTACGTGCTGCAAGGGGGCGTCAAGGGCCTGCTCAAACCGATGCTGCAGGTAGCGCGCGCCGAGCCGCGGCGTTTCATGTCAGCGTTGCGCCTGGCGTTGCGCATGGGGGTGCGCGCCGACCGACCCTGGCCCTATCACCTGGTCTACCTGGCGGAAGCCTGCCGTGTCGTGCAGTGGTTGCAAGGCGCTGCTGCTGAGCACGTGCACGCGCACTTTGGCACCAACTCCACCGAAGTGGTCATGCTGGCCAACGCGCTCGGTGGCCCCCGTTACAGTTTCACCGTGCATGGGCCCGAGGAGTTCGACAAGCCGCAATTCCTGCACATGGAAGAGAAGGTCCGCCGCGCAGCATTCGTCGCTGCGGTGAGCTCCTACGGGCGCAGCCAGTTGTTTCGCTGGGTGGCACATGAGCACTGGGTCAAGGTGAAGGTGGTGCATTGCGGCCTGGAGCGCAGTTTCCATGAAGGCTCTGCCATTGCGCCCCCGGCAACGCCGCGGCTGGTGTGCGTAGGGCGGCTGTGCGAGCAGAAGGGCCAGCTGCTACTGCTCGAAGCGGCCCGGATCCTGCTGGCCAAGGGCGTAGCGTTTGAACTGGTGCTGGCCGGCGACGGTGAAATGCGTGAGCAGATCGACGCGTTGATCGCCCGCCATGGCTTGCAGGCACAGGTGCGCGTCACTGGCTGGATCAGCAGCGCCCAGGTACGTGAAGAAATCCTGGCCGCCCGCGCACTGGTGCTGCCGAGTTTCGCCGAAGGGTTGCCAGTGGTCATCATGGAGGCCATGGCCCTGCGTCGGCCGGTATTGACTACCTATGTGGCCGGCATACCCGAGCTGGTTCGGCAGGGGGAAAACGGTTGGCTGTTCCCGGCAGGCGAAGTGCAGGAGTTGGCTGCGGCCATGGCCGACTGCCTGGCGCAGCCTGCCGAAGCCCTGCAGCGGATGGGGCAAGCGGCTTACGAGCGCGTGCTCCAGCGCCACGATATCGATACCGAAGCGGCCAGGCTGGTTCGCTATTTCAAGGCAATTGCATGATTACTTTATTGAGTTGGCTGCTGGGCATCGTGGCACTGCTTGTGCTTCTGCCGGTACTGGTGCTGTTGGTCCAGGTGCTGTTGGCCTGCCTGCCGGCGCGGCCGATGCCACAGCCCAAGGGCGCACGCCCACGGGTGGCGGTGTTGGTACCGGCGCATAACGAGGCGCTGGTCATCGAGTCGGCACTTGCGGCCATCGGCGCGCAATTGCGCGAGGGCGACCAGTTGCTGGTGGTGGCGGACAACTGCACCGACGATACCGCCGCACTGGCGCGTGCTGCCGGTGCGCAGGTGATCGAGCGCCAGGACGCGCACCTGCGGGGCAAGGGCTATGCGCTGGACTACGGTGTACGGCATCTGGCGCACAACCCGCCGCACGTGGTGCTGATCATCGACGCCGATTGCCAGGTCAGTGCCGGTGCCGTCGAGCGCTTGGCACACTGTTGCATCGAGGCCGGCCGGCCTGTGCAGTCCCTGTACCTGATGCATGCGCCTGCAGGCGCCGGGCTGAAAGTGCAGGTCGCCGAATTCGCCTGGCGCGTGAAGAATCTCGTGCGCCCGCGTGGATGGGCTCGGGCAGGCTTGCCGTGCCAGTTGATGGGGGCGGGCATGGCGTTCAGCTGGCAGGATGTGACCGCGGCCAACCTGGCGACCGGCCATCTGGTCGAAGACATCAAGCTGGGCCTGGAGCTGTGCCGCGATGGTAAACCGCCGCTGTTCTGCCCGGCTGCTACGGTCACCAGCCAGTTCCCGACCAGCCAGGAAGGCCTCACCAGCCAGCGCACCCGCTGGGAACATGGCCATCTGGGGCTGCTGCTGACGGAGGGCCCCGGTTTGATTCGCCGCTCGCTGGCGCAGGGTAACTGGCCTTTGCTGGCCATGGCCGTGGACCTGCTGGTACCGCCGCTGGCGTTGCTGGCATTGGCCATGATGGTGGTCTTCAGCGTGGCATGGCTGGCATTTCTGTTCTTCGGCATTTTACTGCCGGCAGTGCTTGCCACCGTCAACCTGGTGCTGTTGGTGGCCGCGGTATTGTTGGCCTGGTGGCGCTTCTCGCGTGAGGTGATCCCGTTTTCCGTATTGCTGTATGCCCCGTTCTACGCGGCGAAGAAGATTCCCCTGTACCTCGGTTTTCTGCTCAAGCGCCAGGTTGAATGGGTGCGCTCGAAACGGGATGACAACTGAATGGACGCATGGCCCTGGTTGCAACGCTGGAAGACAATCATCGGCAAGCTGCGCGTGGTCGATGACGCGGCTGATGAGCAGAAGGTGCTGCAGGCACTGAGCGCTCCGCGAACGGCAACGGTGCTCGGCTTCGTCAATGCCCATGCCATGAACCTGGTGGCTGCCAACCCCGACTATTGCACAGCGCTGGCGGCAGCGGACGTGCTGCTGCGCGACGGCTCCGGCATCGCGATACTGTATCGGCGCCTGGGGCTGGCGCCCGGGCTGAACATGAACGGCACCGACTTCATTCCCGAACTGCTCGCAGCTTACAACGGCAGGCGGGTAGCGTTCTGGGGCACCCAGGAGCCGTATCTGAGCCAGGCAGCCGAACAGGGTGAAGCGCTTTACGGGGTTAATGTCGTGTCGCTGCATGACGGTTTCGCCAGTATCGACACCTACATTGATCTGGCGCGGCAGCAGCAGCCGGAGCTGATCGTGCTGGGCATGGGCATGCCCAAGCAGGAGAACGTCGCGGCCCGCCTGGCTGAACTGGGCAGGCCCTGCCTGATCGTCTGCGGCGGAGCGATCCTGGACTTCATGGGCGGCAAGGTCACCCGGGCCCCGGACTGGTTACGCCGGTTGGGCGGCGAATGGGTGTACAGGCTGAGCAGGGAACCCAGGCGTCTGTTCGTGCGCTATGTGGTCGGCAACCCACTGTTCCTGCTGCGGGCGCTGCTGTGCAGCAAAGCGACCCTGCCAGAACCCTGAGCGAGGAGGATTCAGCCCCGCACGGGCTGCCGGGTACTGCTACAGTGATATCAAGCGGCGTGGGGTGGCGTGGCAGCTTTTTAATGATTTGGTATTGAACCTAAGGTTGGTTTTATCGCACGGGTGTAATGGCGACGCGTGGGTCACGCACATAAAAAGAGGCCTCATAATGGTATTCGAGCCTAGAAGCAGCCGTTCCTTGCTCCAGCGAAGAAGTAGCGTGAGTAACGCCATTCAAGCCGGCCTCGATGGCATAGCGGTCACCAGTGTCGCGTGGTATCTGATTTACGATCAGTTTGGTTATATTACTTCAGACTACGTCATCATGCTGCTGTTGCTGATCGGTGCGCTGGCCGTCATTTATGACCACTATGCCATTTATCGAAGTAACGTTGGCCTTTCCGTCAAAGCTTTCCGGCTGTTCAAGGCGTGGTCTGCGACGTTTTGTTTTCTGGTGGTTATCGCTTTTCTTACCAAACAAAGCGAAACGTATTCGCGGCTGTTGGTGGGGCAGTTGTTTATATTTGGTTACGCTGTGCAGTTGCTGTTGCATATTGTCGTGCGCGAACTGCAAAAGCGTTTTACTGCCCATGCTCGCCAGGACAACGCATTGATTATCGGTGGGGGCGACCTGGCCAACTTCCTCTACCAGAAAATAAGCAATAACCCCTGGTTCGGAGAGCGCGTGGTGGGTTGTGTGCTGATCGATGAACAGCTCGATGGGCAGGGCACTGCCGATGCAAAATTGCGCTTGCCTGTATTGGGCCGTATTGCCGACCTGGACGAGATCATCGCCAAGCAGGCTATCCGAACGGTGTACCTGGTGACGCCGCTCGGCGGCTCTGAGCTGATCAACGATGTCTACCTGAAACTTTTGGACAAGTGCATTGCGGTCAACTGGGTGCCCGACATTTTCTCGCTGCGCCTGATCAACCACAGCGTCCGTGAAATTGCCGGCATCCCGGTACTGACGTTGTCTGAAACCCCGCTCACGGGCATGAGCCTGTTCCTGAAGAACCTGGAAGACCGCGTGCTGGCCGCGTTCATTCTGCTGTGTGCGTCGCCGGTACTGCTGGTGGTCGCCGTCGTCATCAAGTTCGACAGCCCCGGGCCGGTGTTCTTCCGCCAGGAACGTACCGGGTGGACGGGGGAGTCTTTTCGCATCTGGAAGTTTCGCAGCATGCGCGTTCACCAACCCGACAGTGGCGTGGTCCAGCAGGCGCAAAAGAATGACCCCAGGCTGACCCGGGTCGGTGCCTTCATCCGACGCACCAGCCTGGATGAATTGCCGCAACTGTTCAATGTTCTGACCGGCGAGATGTCGCTGGTGGGCCCACGCCCGCATGCGTTGCAACACGACACACTGTACTCCCAGGACATCGTCGATTATTTCGCCCGCCACAACATCAAGCCCGGCATGACAGGCTTGGCGCAAGTACGTGGCTACCGGGGCGAAACCAAGGACATCGAACAGATGATCCAGCGGGTGAACTCGGACATCGAGTACATCAACAACTGGTCGCTCTGGCTCGATTTCGTGATTCTGGTACGAACGCTCAATGCCTTTACCGGCAAGCAGGCTTATTGAAGGCCGGTACTCGACCGCGCGCCATCCAGAGGGTCAGTGATCAATGAAAACCATGTCTCGGCTGGGCGGTGTTGCCTCGAGGGTAGTGAAGGCAGAGTGGCCGGTTCTGCTGTTATGGTCGTTTCTGCTGTCGCCGTTGTTTGTAAGGCTTTTGGCTGAGTGCAATTGCTCGAAAACGGATTTGCTGGTTATCTATACGTTTGCCATTTCAATGTTATGGCTGCTGGCCACGCGTTTCGTTTCAACCAATCAATTCAAGGTTCATCTTCTGTTGTTGCCATTTTATCTGGCGGCCAGCGTGGACCTGTTTCTGGTGCTGAACTTCGGTTCACGCTTGACGGCGGCCTATCTTTTTATCGGGCTGACCAATTACAAAGAGGCTACTGATTTCCTCAGTACCTACTGGCATTCGATCAGCGCGGTGCTGCTGGTATTCGTGCTGTGCTACGGCGTTGGGCTGGCAGGGTTGCACGGGCGCACGTTTTACAAGAACAAGGCAATTTTCGGTTTGACGATAAGTGCCTTGGTGTTGGGGTATGGCGCCTATTTTTATAAAACCGTAAAGCTCAACTCGCTGGGTAAGAGTGCAGTCCTGGACTTGGCTGCGAAGGACCAAAGTACCCCTGTGGGTTATTTGTCGCAAATCGGCTTGACGGTAACGTTGTATGCCGAGTCGAAGCGCTATATCAAACAGCGCCTGGAGTCCGAGGTAAAAATAACAGCAGTATCGGACGCCGCTGACGTGGAGACCCTCGTGTTCGTCATCGGCGAGTCTTCACGGCCACACAACTGGTCGCTGTATGGTTACCACCATTCCACCACGCCGAACCTTGACAAAGAGTCGGGGGTGTTCAAGTTCAACAGCATGTGCACCACGGCGCCGCATACGTCGGTCGCGGTGCCCTCGATGCTCAGCCTGGAGCCGATCGAGCACTGGGACCTGATCGCCTCGACCAAATCGCTGGTTGGCATCTACCGCGCCGCCGGCTACAAGACGTACTGGCTGTCTTCCCAGGAAGTCGACAGTTTTGGCGGGATCATTCCGCAAATTGCTGCCGAGGCCCAGAGCCGGCAGTACTTTGAGCGCAGCTACGACGGTGCATTGATGTCGGCCTACGAAAACATCGTCGAGCAAGGCGGCACGCAAAAACAGGCGATCTTTATTCATATCAAGGGCAGCCATTTCGATTACGCTCGCCGCTACCCACGCGAGTTCGGCACATTCAAGCCTGCGACCGACAGCGCGAAGGACCGGATCACCGCAGATTACGATAACTCCATCTTGTACACCGACTGGCTGTTGGGAAGGATCATCGATCAACTCAAAAGCAGCCAGCGCAAGGCGCTGTTGGTCTATTCGTCAGACCATGGCGAGAATTTGCTGGATGACAGCCGCGGCCTGCTAGGGCACGGTATGGGCAATGAGTATGACCTTTCGGTCGCGGCGTTTTTCTGGGCTTCAGGCAGCCTGCTGCAGCGGCAGGCGCAAACGCTGCAAAAGCTCAAGCAGCGGGAAGGGCAGACCGTCAGTATTTCTTCTCTCCCGCATACGTTGTTGAACATCACAGGCATTTCCATGCCGGGTTATGACAGCGCCCAAGACCTGTTGAGCGACAACTTTGTCTCGTCCAAATGCCCACATTTGCTGGCCGGTGAGTACGTTCCCTCGTTTGATTTCGATGTGAAACGCGTTGCAGTCGAATGACTACGCGGGTGTGCGGGTGGACGCGGTACGGGCTTGAACAGGGTGCTGCAGGAGGAAGCTTTTGGCCTCTTCCACCAGCCAGTCGTGTACCGCACGAGCGCCCGGCTGGTTCAGCCCGCCTGGCGGGTAATGCACTACATAGCGCTTGTGGTTGGCGATCGGCACACCGAAGGGCACGATCAGCGCACCCCGTTCCAGTTCATCATTGAGTAAGGTGCGACGGGCTATGGCCACGCCGATCCCGGCAATCGCCGCTTCTATCGTCAGGTGATTGCGGTTGAAGGTATGCCCCCGGCGCACATCCAGCCGTGGCGCACCAATGCCCTCCAGGTAGAACTCCCATTCGGCAAAGTCCGAACTGCCGCGCCAGGCAGTGATGTCGTGCAGCAGTGGATAGTGGGCAAGGTCCGCAGGCCCGTGCAGTGGCGGGCGGCCGCGCAGCAGGGCTGGCGAGCAGACGGGGAAGATCTGTTCGTCCAGCAGCGGGGTCGAGAGCATGCCCGGGTAGCTGCCATCATTCAGGTCAATGGCCAGGTCGAAGTCGCCCGGGTTCAACGCCTGCGCACTGTCTTCGGCCACCAGGCGCAATTCGATATCCGGATACCGCTGCTGGAAGCGCGGCAGGCGCGGTGTCAGCCACTTGGCCAGGAACGAGGGAATCGAGCGTACGCGCAAGGTGCCGCGGATCTCGCCGGCGTCCAGGCGCAGCAGTTCGGCTTCGATACTGCCGTAGGCCTCGGCCACGGTCTGCGCCAGGCGCTGCCCCTCGGCGCTCAGCTCTACCCCCCGCGCCCGGCGCAGGAACAGGCGGTAACCAAGGCGCTCCTCCAGCTGGCGCATCTGCTGGCTGACCGCACCGGGGGTGATGTGCAGTTCCTCGGCGCAGCGGGTGAAAGAGAGATGCCGTGCCGCACAGGAAAAAACATGCAGCCAGACGAACATCTGGCCGTTCATTTGTCGTCGCATTGTTTAGTTCTGCTAAAGCCTTGCTTAGAAAGTTTCGTTGGTCATCAACAGGTGAGCGCGGCAGTATCGCGCAAATCCGCAATAGCGTTCAATTTATCCAGACAGCCGCGTAACGGTGATACAGCCCGGCGCGGTCAGGCATTAGCATGGCTATCAGTGTTTTCGACCTTTTCAAAATCGGCATCGGCCCATCCAGTTCCCACACCGTCGGCCCCATGCGGGCAGCCGCCACCTTTGCCCAGGCATTGCGCACCCAGGGCTTGCTGGGCCAGGTAAGGCGTATCGAAGTGCGGCTTTATGGTTCGCTTTCCGCCACGGGTGTGGGCCATGCCACTGACCGCGCCTGCCTGCTCGGCCTGATGGGGCAGTGGCCGGACCGGATCGATCCGGCCACCATCGAGTCACGCATCGGCCAGGTGATGCAGGAGCAATGCCTGATGCTCGACGCCAGCCACCCGCTGACTTTCATCTATGCACGCGACATGCTGCTGCTGGAGGAAAACCTGGCGTACCACCCCAACGCCATGACCCTGGAGGCAATGGACGAGCAGGGCAGCCTGCTCAGCCAGACCTACTACTCCGTCGGTGGCGGCTTCATTGTCGAGCAGGGTGAAATCGACGCGCCCCAGAACCAGGCGGCTGCAGTCCCGCTGCCCTACGAATTCTCCAGTGCCGCCCAGTTGCTGGCGCTGTGCAAGGCCCACCAGTTGAGCGTTGCCCAGCTGATGCTGGCCAATGAATGCGCGTGGCGCCCTGAAGCCGAGGTGCGCGAAGGGCTGCTGCGGATATGGGCGGCGATGCGTGAATGCGTCGACAACGGCCTGCGCAATGAGGGCATCCTGCCTGGCGGTCTTGGCGTCAAGCGCCGCGCTGCACGTCTGCATCGCAGCCTGCAGGAACTGGGCAAACCCAATGTGATCGGCTCGACCCTGAGTGCCATGGAGTGGGTGAACCTGTTCGCCCTGGCGGTCAATGAAGAGAACGCCGCTGGCGGGCGCATGGTTACAGCGCCGACCAACGGCGCGGCGGGCATCATCCCCGCGGTGTTGCACTACTACATGAAATTCAACCCCGCTACCTGTGACGACGATGTGGTGGCGTTCCTGCTGGCCGCTGCCGCTGTCGGCATCCTGTGCAAGAAAAATGCATCGATCTCCGGTGCCGAGGTGGGTTGCCAGGGCGAGGTGGGGTCGGCGTGCTCGATGGCCGCGGCAGGCCTCGCCCAAGTGCTGGGCGCTACACCGCCGCAGTTGGAAAACGCCGCCGAAATTGCCCTGGAACACAACCTGGGCTTGACCTGTGACCCGGTCGCAGGCCTGGTCCAGGTGCCGTGTATCGAGCGCAATGCGATTGCCGCGGTCAAGGCGATCAATGCTGTGCAGATGGCCCTGCGCGGTGATGGCGAGCACTTCATCTCGCTTGATCGGGTAATCCGCACCATGCGCGATACCGGTGCCGACATGCATGCCAATTACAAGGAAACCTCGCGTGGTGGTTTGGCGGTGGCGTTCGTCGAGTGCTGAGTCAACCCAGCACCTCGCGCACCCGATACCACAGCATCCCCAACGCCAGCAGCGGCGAGCGCAACGCCTTGCCGCCCGGGAAGGTAAGGTGGGGTACGGCGCTGAAGACATCCAGCCCCTGGCTGTGCCCGGCAGCGATCCCTTCAGCCAGCAGTCTGGCCGTCCAGTGCGTCACATTCAGGCCATGCCCAGAGTAGCCCTGGGCGTAGTAGACATTCGGGTACTGGCTCAGCCGCCCGACCTGAGGGAAGCGGTTGGCGGTGATGCCGATCATCCCGCCCCATTGGTAATCGATGCGCACGTCGGCCAGTTGCGGGAACACCTTGAGCACCTTGGGCCGCATGTAGGCGGTGATGTCCTTCGGGTCGCGCCCTGAATAATGGCAGGCCCCGCCGAACAACAGCCGACGATCTGCGGTGAGGCGGTAGTAATCCAGGCCGACTTTCTGGTCGCACATCGCCATGTTTTGCGGGATAAGCGCCTTGGCCACGGCCTCGGGTAGTGGCTCGGTGGCCACCACGTAGCTGCCGGCAGGCAGCACTTTACCGCTCAGGCGTGGCTCCAGTTCGTCCAGGTGGGCATTGCAACCAAGCACCAGGCTTTGTGCCCTGACCTTGCCCCGAGCGGTGTGCAGGGTGACCGTGGTGCCATGCTCGATGCGCAGCACCGGGCTCTGCTCGAAAATGCGTACCCCCAGGCCATGGGCCGCGCGCGCTTCACCCTGGACCAGGTCGAGCGGGTGCAGATGGCCCGACCCCATGTCCACCAGCCCGCCGGCGTACTGATCGCTGGCAACGATCTCATGCAGTCGCTCAGGGCCGACCAGGCGCGTTTCATGGCCATAGCCAAGCTCCGCCAGCTCGCGCTGCTCGTCCTTGAACGCCGCGAACTGGGCAGGTGTATTGGCCAGTTCGCAGAAGCCCCAGCGCAGGTCGCAGGCAATGCCGTACTGCTCGATACGCCTGGCCACCAGGGCCACCGAGTCGATGCCGGCCTGTTTCAGGTAGCGCACGCCGTCCTGGCCGACATAGCGCGCAAAACCGCTGACGTCATGGCCGATGCCGCGGATCAACTGGCCTCCGTTGCGCCCGCTGGCGCCCCAGCCGACGCGCCGGCCTTCGAGCAGGATCACCGACAGGCCACGCTCGGCCAGTTCCAGCGCCGTATTGACCCCGGTCAGGCCACCGCCGACCACGCACACATCAGCGGTCAGTTCGCCGTCCAGGCTGGGGTAGGGCGCGGTATCACGCGCGGTAGCGGCGTAGTACGACGCAGTGTGTTGGGTGTCGAATGGCATGGCGCGCTCTCGGCTCAGCGGTTGGACTTGATCTTGCTCCAGGAGCGGGTCATGACCCGCATGATCTTCGGGCTCGGCGTGCTGGAAATGTACAGCTTGTCCAGCACCTCCTGGGGTGGGTAGATCTCGGGGTTGTTGACCAGCGACTCATCCATGTAGGCCTTGGCGTCGGGGTTGGCATTGGCATAGCCGACGGTGGCACTGACCTTGGCGATCACCTGTGGTTCGAGCAGGTAGTTGATGAAGGCCAGCGCCTGCTCGGGGTTGCTGGCGTCCTTGGGAATGGCCAGCAGGTCGAACCACAGGTTGCTGCCTTCCTTGGGGATGCTGTAGGCGATCTTCACGCCGTTTTTCGCCTCGACCGCGCGGTTGGCGGCCTGGAACACATCGCCGGAGTAGCCGAAGGCAATACAGATGTCGCCATTGGCCAGGTCCGAAACGTATTTGGACGAGTGGAAGTAGGTGATATAGGGGCGCAGTTCAAGCAGGTGCGCTTCGGCCTTGGCGTAGTCAGCCGGCTTTTCGCTGCGCGGGTCCATGCCCAGGTAATTGAGCATGGCCGGGAACAATTCGTCGGGCGAGTCCATGAAGGCCACCCCGCACTGCTTGAGTTTCTTCAGGTTCTCTGGCTCGAACAGCACCGCCCAGGAGTCGATACGCTCGATGCCCAGTGCAGCTTTGACCTTTTCAACGTTGTAGCCAATGCCGTTGGTGCCCCACAGGTACGGCACCGCGTACTGGTTGCCGGGGTCGTTCTGTTCAAGTTGCTTGAGCAGTTTCGGGTCCAGATGCTTCCAGTTCGGCAGCTTGCTGCGGTCCAGCGGCAGGAAGGCACCGGCCTGCGCCTGGCGGGCGAGGAAGTGGTTGGACGGCACGACCACATCGTAGCCGGTGCGCCCGGCAAGCAGCTTGCCCTCCAGGGTTTCGTTGGAGTCGAACACGTCATAGACCACCTTGATCCCGCTACTGGCCTGGAAGTCGGCCAGGGTGGTATCGCCAATGTAGTCGGTCCAGTTGTACACGCTGACCGTGGGCTGAGCCTGGGCGGCTGCACCGAACAGCAGGGTGAATGCTGCAGGAATCAGGGCTTGCAGATGACGCATGTCGACACCTCGTTGGTCTTGTTCTTTGAGTGGTGTGTGAGGGGCTGCACGGCAGCCCCCGCAGATCAGACGCTGAGCAGCAGGAATTCACGCTCCCACGAACTGATCACACGCTTGAAGTTTTCATGCTCGGCACGTTTGACCGCCACGTAGCCCTGGACGAACTGCTTGCCCAGGTAACGCTGTACGGTCTGGCAGTCCTCCATGTGCTGCAGCGCGTCCTCGATGGTGATCGGCAGGCGCAGGTTGCGCCGCTCATAGGCGCGGCCTTGCACTGGCGCACTGGGTTCGACCTTCTCGACCATGCCCAGGTAGCCGCACAGCAGGCTCGCGGCGATCGCCAGGTAGGGGTTGGCGTCGGCACCCGGCAGGCGGTTTTCCACGCGCATGGCGTCGGGGCTCGAGGTCGGCACGCGCAGGCCGGCGGTGCGGTTTTCCTCGCCCCATTCGACGTTGACTGGCGCCGAGGTGTCCGGCAGGAAGCGGCGGAAGGAGTTGACGTTCGGGGCAAACATCGGCAACAGCTTGGGGATGTACTTCTGCAGGCCGCCGATGTGGTGCAGGAACAGCGCGCTCATGCTGCCATCGTCGTTGGCGAACACCGGCTTGCCGCTGGCGATGTCGACCACGCTCTGGTGCAGGTGCATGGCACTGCCCGGTTCATCGGTGATCGGCTTGGCCATGAAGGTGGCCGTCACGTTGTGCTTGAGCGCCGCCTCACGCATCGTGCGCTTGAACACGGTGATCTGGTCGGCCAGGTCCAGCGCATCGCCATGGCGGAAATTGATCTCCATCTGCGCCGGGCCGTCTTCGTGGATCAGCGTGTCGAGGTCCAGGCCTTGCAGTTCGCACCAGTCATAGACGTCTTCGAACAAAGGGTCGAATTCGTTGGCGGCATCGATGGAAAACGACTGGCGCCCGCTTTCGGCGCGGCCGGAGCGGCCCAGTGGCACTTGCAGTGGCAAGTCCGGGTCTTCGCAACGCTTGGTCAGGTAGAACTCCATCTCCGGAGCGACGATCGGCCGCCAGCCCTTGTCGGCATAGAGCTTGAGCACCTTCTTCAGCACGTTGCGCGGCGACAGTTCGATGGGGTTACCCTGTTTGTCGAAGGTGTCGTGGATCACGATGGCGGTCGGTTCGATGGCCCAGGGGATCTGATACACCGCAGTCGGGTCGGGGCGGCAGACCATGTCGATGTCAGCGGCATCGAGCAGGCTGTAGTAGATGTCATCGTCGACGTAGTCGCCGGTGACGGTCTGCAGCAGCACGCTCTCGGGCAGGCGCATGCCACGCTCATGGAGGAACTTGGCGGTCGGTGCGATCTTGCCGCGGGCGATGCCGGTCAGGTCGCTGATCACGCATTCGACTTCGGTGATCCGGTGTTCTTTCAGCCAGGTGGAAAGCTGATCGAAGGGGGCGTTCATACAGACCTCTTGGTTGGGTTTTTGTGGCACTGGTGTGCAGGAGCCTTCCCACATGCCGTGCTGAGGGCTATCTTGGGCGCAGCCCCCAGGGGCAATCTATCCACTTTCTTCGGCAATGAATGCACCAAAAGAGTGCAATTAGGACGCAGCGTGACAACGCCCAATGCCTTGCAGGTCCAGGCCTTCCACACCACCGATGTGACCGAACAGGTGCGCGCCACCCCCGGTTGGCAGCAGCAGTACCGGCAGATGTCGCCCGGCCACTTCAGCGGCCAGTTGCGTTGCCTGGGCCTGGATGGCGTGCAGGTGTACGAAGAGCGCCTGAACACCCGGGTCGAGCAGTTTTTCCGTGCCCCCAGCGGCGCGTTGGCATTTTGCTTCGACCGCAGCGAAAACAGCCTGTACCTGCTCAACGAACAGAGCCGCAATATCTGGATCACACCGGAGAACTACCAGGAGGTGGCGGTGGTGTTCGACCAGGCCTTCCTGGCCAGCCACGGCCTCGACCCGCAGCGCCTTGACGGCTTGTTCATGGTGCCGCTGGGCAGCGGCCAGAATGCGCTGTTCGGCAGCTGGCTCAGCGCTACCCTGACGCGACTGGGGCAAGCCGATTGCCCACTTGCGGGGCAAGCGTTGGCCGAACAGTTGCTGGAAGACTGCCTGTTCATCCTGGATAACGCCTGCCAGCAGCTGCAGGGCGGAGCGCTGGGGCGGCGGGGAGAGGAGCGGGCGATCATGCAGCGGGTCAGTGAGTGGGCTGCCGACTGCCCCGAAGAAACCCTTAACCTGCTGGAGTTGGCAGACGTTGCCGGCGTTTCCCTGCGCCAGCTGCAGCAGGCATTCAAGGCGTTTACCGGCATGCCGCCGGCCCATTGGCTGCGGCTTCGCCGGCTCAATGGGGCGCGGCGCGACCTGTTGCGCGGTGGCGAGGTGACGGTTGCCGAAGTGGCCATGCGCTGGTCGTTCTGGCATTTGGGGCGCTTTTCCGAAAGCTATCGGCAGTTGTTCCGGGAACTGCCCAGCGAGACGCTCAAGCGGGGCCGGCCGGTTCGCGGTTAAACCCAGCATTGCTTCGGGAAAGTTGCTATCGTGCCCGGCAGTGTTCACCCGAGGTCCCGATGTTCTACCTGCCTTTGCCCAGCGACCAGGCCGAGCGCCTCGCCAGCGCCCCCCCAGCCACCGACTTTTTCCCTGGCGCCAGCGTGCTGCAGGCGGCCGCCGTGCTGTTCGTGCAGAACCTGCCGCGCCAGCCTGCCAGCGTTTCGGCTGACGCACAGGAACGCCGCTTCGCTGAAATCGTGCGTATTGCCAATGAGGTCGAAACGGCGGCGCCTGGCCGTTTTCAGGGCCAGGTAGCGCAGCATTTCGACCGCGAGGCGTTTGCCATGGGGCTCGGCATGCTGGGTGAGAACGGCGTCGCGCTGGTATCACCCGAAGTCGACTACCCGGCAGAAGAATTTCAGGACGCCGAAGGCCAGTGGAACTTCCAGTTCGCCGACAGCTACCGGCAGCGGGTCACGCCGTTGCACCCGGTGTACCTGCCGTCGTTGGCCAGCGACCTCATGCTCAGCGACCAGCAGAACCGCCTGCTGCGCGAGTTCTTGTCCGGGGTGGACGAGTCGGTGGCGGTGCAGGGGTTCGCCGGTACCGGCAAAACCTTCCTGATCCACCAGTTCGCGCGCCTGCTCGACCCGCAACGCACCTTGCTGCTGGCCCTCACCGAAGGCCAGCTCAGGGCACTGCGGGCGCGGGTCAAGGATGCTGAGGCGTACACGGCGATGACCTTTGGCCAACTGGCCGACGAGATTCTCAACCGTGACCTCACCAGTAACGGTTGGCGCCTGCGCGACCCGTACCGGACCAAGTTGTCGTGGCGCCCGCAGGAGGCACAGGTGGTGAAATGGCTGGCCATCCCCGATATCGGCCCCTTGGCCGCTCGGGATGTGGTCGCCCTGTGTATCAAGGCCGTGCGCAGCTTCTGCCGCAGTGGCGACAGCCAGTTGCAGCTGCATCACTTGCCCTGGGCCGGCCCGGGGACCTCGCCGCTGGATCAGGAAGTGCTGCTGGAAAAGGCCAGGTTGTACTGGCAGGAACTGATCCGCCCATCGTCGCGCGAGATCCAGTTGCCGGTGCGCGATTACCATCGGGTCAAACTGTTGTCGCTGACGGCCGAACTGATCGACAGCCGCTATACCCATGTGATCGTCGATGAAGCCCACGAGTTGTCCGCACCCATGGTCGCCGTGCTGGACCGCAGCCCGCAATCTGTCATTGCCCTGGGCGATGAGCTGCAGAACCTCAATGGCTTGAGCCCGCACCATGGCGGCTTCATCCGCCAGCGTTACATCGACCATTCATTACGCGCAGGGCCTGCCATGGACAGCGTACTCAACCCGTTGATCCAGGCCCACCCGGCGGCCATCCAGGCAGCCTTCAGCGGCAGTGCCGAGCATTACACGCGGGTCAGTTTCTTCGATGCTGTGACGGTACCCGAGCAGCCCACCGCGTTGATCGTCGATGACGAGTGGGGGTTGTTCGGTTGGTTCCAGCGCCTGACCCACCAGGGTGTGCCGTTCGTGCTGCTGCAAAGCGCACGCAAGGATTTCGAGCTGTTCGTCGAGGATTGCATCGAGTTGTACCGCTATGGCACGCGGCCGCGTCACCCGATGCTGTTCCGATACCCAAGCTGGCAGGCCCTTGAGCAAGACAAGGGGGACGACAAGGCGTTCGTTGCCGTGGCCAATATGCTGCGCAAGGGCTACACCCCGGAGCACTTTGCCAAGGCCAAGAGCCGCTACCGCTGGGACAAGGCGCCCAAGCTGTTCCTTGGCCGTGTACGCGATGTGAAGAACATGGAGTTCGCCCGGGTAATGGTCTCGCCGGAGCTGATGGTTGCGCCGGTAACGGCCGGCAACCGCAACGAGCGGGCACGGATGCTGGCCGGGCTGTACACCGCATGTTCGCGGGCGCGGCACGAGCTGATCGTGCCAGGGGGGATGCTGGACTGGGTCAAGGACCAGGTTCGCGATTGAGCGTGCCGGGGCTGCAAAGCAGCCCCGGCTCACGAAATCAGTTGCGATCCAGCCACACGGTTTGCGCGTTGGTGAACTCGCGCACGCCAAAATGCGACAGCTCACGCCCGAAGCCACTCTTTTTCACCCCACCAAAGGCCACGCGGGGGTCAGAAGCGCAATAGCCGTTGATGAACACCCCACCGGTGTCCAGCGCTGCCGTCATGCGCTCGGCCAGGGCATAGTCTGCGGTGTAGATGGTCGATGCCAGGCCGAATTCGCTGTCGTTGGCCAGCTCCACCGCATGTTCGGCATCGCGGGCAGTGATGATCGCAGCCACGGGGCCGAACAGCTCCTGCTTGAACGCGGTCATGTCCGGGGTGACGTTGGCGAACACGGTCGGTGCGTAGAAGTTGCCCACGCCTTCGACCTTGTTGCCGCCCAACAGCAAGGTGGCGCCCTCGGCGAGGGTCGCCTGGACCTGGCCATCGAGCTCGTCGCGCAGGTCGTAGCGCGCCATCGGGCCGATGTAGGTGTCATCTTCCAGCGGGTTGCCGACCTTCAACTGGCGTGTCGCCTCGACGAACTTGCGCGTGAATGCCTCGACGATGCTCTCTTCTACGATCAAGCGCTTGGCCGCGGCGCAGACCTGCCCGGTGTTCTGGTAGCGGCCAACCACGGCGGCTTTCACCGCAGCATCCAGGTCGGCGTCGGCCAGCACGATGAACGGGTCGGAACCACCCAGCTCGAGCACGCATTTCTTCAGCGCGGCACCGGCCTGAGCGCCGATCGCCATGCCGGCACGCACGCTGCCGGTCAACGTCACGGCAGCGATGCGCGGGTCGTTGATGGCGCGGGTGACGCCGTCCGGGGTCACGTTGAGTACCTCGAACACGCCTTCGGGCAAGCCGGCATCCTTGAACAGGTCGCCCATCAGATAGGCGCTGCCCATGACGTTCGGCGCATGCTTGAGCACATAGGTGTTGCCGGCCAGGATCGCCGGTA
This sequence comes from Pseudomonas sp. p106, assembly GCF_003936645.1. Lineage (NCBI taxonomy): Bacteria > Pseudomonadati > Pseudomonadota > Gammaproteobacteria > Pseudomonadales > Pseudomonadaceae > Pseudomonas > Pseudomonas sp. p106. Next base: position 58,870 of record NZ_RHQR01000006.1, on the reverse strand, counting down.
CGGCGCCACGCAGCACCTGCCAGATCGGGAAATTCCACGGCATCACGGCCAGGATCGCGCCCAGCGGGCGGTATTCGATACGCGCTTTTTCGACCTGGGTCGGCTCAGCCGCAAGCATCGCCGGGCCGTGCTCGGCGTACCAGCGGCACAGGCCGACGCACTTGCTCACTTCACCTCGGGCCTGGCTGATCGGCTTGCCGATTTCGCGGCTGATCATCTGCGCGAAGGTTTCGGCCTTGGCCTCAAGGGTGTCGGCCAGGGCAAGCAGGTACTCGCTGCGCTGACCCAGCGACACCTGGCGCCACTGGCGATAGCCAGCCTTGGCACGTTGCAGCGCCGCTTCCAGTGCGGCGTCGGTGTCGAAAGGGTAGCTGCCGATCTGCTCGCCGCTGTGCGGGTCGATGGAGATGGCGTGGGTCAGGCTGCTGATCTGGCTCATGGCTGCACACTCGTTGTTGTTCATCAGTGAGGCCAGACTAGTGGGCTAGGGGTTTAATGAAAACTGAATAATAATGAGCGAAACATTCACGTTTGGAGAATGACTGTGGATCTGGTGCAATTGGAGATCTTCAAGGCAGTGGCCGAACAGGGCAGCATCAGCGCCGCCGCCCAGCACATCCATCGGGTGCCGTCTAACCTGACCACGCGCATCAAGCAGCTGGAGGAAGACCTGGGTGTCGAGTTGTTCATCCGTGAAAAAAGCCGCCTGCGCCTGTCGCCGGCTGGCTGGAACTTCCTCGAATACACCCGGCGCATCCTCGACCTGGTGCACGAGGCCCGGTTGACGGTGGCGGGCGAAGACCCGCAAGGCACCTTCGCCCTGGGTTCGCTGGAGAGCACCGCAGCCGTGCGTATACCGGCATTGCTGGCCGCCTATAACCAGCGCTACCCGAAAGTCGACCTGGACCTTTCCACCGGGCCGTCGGGGACCATGCTTGAAGGTGTGCTGTCCGGGCGCCTGGTGGCAGCATTCGTCGATGGCCCGTTGTTGCACCCCACGCTCGAAGGCATGCCGGTATTCGAGGAGGAGATGGTGATCATCTCGCCGCTCAACCATGCCCCGGTAACCCGTGCGCAGGACGTCAACGGTGCGAGTATCTACGCCTTCCGTGCCAACTGCTCGTACCGCCATCATTTCGAGAACTGGTTCGTCCAGGACCAGGCGGTACCAGGCAAGATCCATGAAATGGAGTCCTACCACGGCATGCTCGCCTGCGTCAGCGCAGGTGCCGGCCTGGCCATGTTGCCACGCAGCATGCTCGACAACATGCCCGGCTGCACCACGGTTAGCGCCTGGCCCATGTCGGAGGATTTTCGCTACCTCAAGACCTGGCTGGTGTGGCGCCGCGGTACCGTGTCGCGCAGCTTGAGCATGTTCGTTAAGCTGCTTGAGGAGCGGCGCGCTGGCTCGGACCGTACTGAACATTAGCCATTGGTGGCAATTCACTTCCAACTTTCTGATTAATTGGACAATAATCAGAAAAGTATTACCTCGTGTGACCGGTTGGATGCACCGGCCACCGTAAAAATCGAGGGGCAAAAGCCCCCGCTTGCCCGTGTTGACCATCAGGAGATGTCATCGATGAAAACCCGTCTTGCCACTATGCTGGCAGCCGCCGCATTGGCCGTTGCCGGGGCCAATCTGGCCCAGGCCGCGCAGGTGTCCGGCGCCGTGGGCGCCACCAGCCAGGGCGACATGACTTACCGTGTAGGCCTGGCCTTCGACTGGGACAAAAAATGGCTGCAAAGCAGCACCGGCTTCGTGACCGGTTATTGGGATGCGGCCTACACCTACTGGGAAGGTGGCGAGGCCAGCGGTGCTCACTCGCTGTCGTTCAGCCCGGTGTTCACCTACGAGTTCAGCGGCTTCACCTACACCCCGTACATCGAGGCAGGCATCGGCCTGGCAGCATTTTCCAAGACCGATGTCGGCGATCAACACCTGGGTTCGTCAGTCAATTTCGAGGACCGCATCGGTTTCGGCCTGAAGTTGCCGGGCGAGCAGAAAGTCGGCATCCGTGCCATGCACTACTCCAACGCCGGTATCAAACAGCCGAACGACGGCATCGAATCCTACTCGCTGTTCTACAGCAAGGCGTTCTGAAACGGCGGGCCGCGCCAGCGGCCCCGGCCATTCAGAAGGTGTACGAAACCCCGGCTTGCACCGTGCGCGGTGCACCTGGGTACACGTAAGTGTTGAACGCCCCTTCGTCATAGCCCTTGTTGAACACGTTCTTCACGTCCAGGTTCAGCCGTACATGCTCGTTGACCTTGTAGAAGCTGTGCAGGTCGACCACGCTGTAGCTCGCCATGGTGTAGGTCGTCGCGGCGGTCTGCCCGGCACGGTCATCGATGTACTTCACCCCAACCCCCAGCCCCAGGCCCTTGGCCAGTCCATCCTGAAACTCGTAGGTGTTCAGCAGGCTGAAGCTGTTGCGCGGGATGTTCGCCAGGCGCGTGCCGCTGGGCACGGTGTTGTCCTGGGTGACCTCGGCGTCGACATAGGCATAGCCACCGATCACACGCCACTCAGGGGTGAGGTTGCCGGCAATGTTGATGTCCAGCCCGCGGCTGCGCACCTCGCCGGCGGCGATGCTGTAGGTACCAGAAGGGTCATTGGGGTCGCGGGTCAGCACGTTTTCCTTGACGATGTGGTAGACAGCCGCGTCGATGCTTAGCTGGCGATCGGGCGCTTCCCACTTCACACCCAACTCATACGACTTGCCTTTCTCAGGGTCGAAACCACTGCCTTGCAGGCTGGCGCCACTGTTGGGTTTGAACGAGCGCGCGGTGTTGGCGTACACGGCAAGCGTGTCGGTGATGTCATACAGCAGGCCGAAACGAGGGGTGACGCCGTTTTCGCCCTTGCTGAAGTCACCAGCATTGTTCAGCTTGTTGTCGTAGTCATGCTCGTAACGCTCGAAGCGCACCCCGGCCAGTGCCTTCAGACGCTCGGTCAGGGCGACCTGGTCCTGGATGAAGGCGGCCCAGGTCTTGAGGTTTTCCTTGTCGTGGGTAGTCGTGCGGGTCAGGGCAGGGCGCGGCTGGCCCAGCACCGGGTCGAAGATGTCGATCGGATAGGCGCCGGCACCGGCGGCCGAGCGTTGAATGATCGAGCTGTAGTCGTAGTCTTCATATTCGATACCGGTCAGCAGGGTGTGGGCGAAGCCACCTGTGTCGAAGTGTCCGGTCAGGTTGAGCTGGTAGTCGCGGTCGGTCCATTCGAGCTTGCGGTAGTTGAAGTTGCGGCCAAGGGTTTGGCCATCAGCCTGCAACGCATTGGCTTCCACGGCGTTGCCCTTGAGTGAGCCGTCCAGCCACTGCATGCCGCCACCCAAGGTCCAGTCTTCGCTGAGCGCGTGCTCGAAGCGCAACTGCGCCATGTTGTTGTCGTTGTGCAGCAGGTTGTCGCTGCCTTTTTCCCAGATATTGGTGTCACGCGAGGCGGTGCCGCGCTGGCCGGGCAGGCGGGTAAGGCCCCGGTCCAGCGGGTGGTTGTTGCGCATGAAGTCGCCCTCGAAGACGATCTTCGTGGCGTCATTGACCTGCCAGCTCAGCACGGGCGCAACGTCATAGCGTTCGCTCTCGACATCGTCGCGGAAGCTATCACCACCTTCACCCAGCACGTTCAGGCGGTAGGCGAGCGAGCCATCTTCATTGAGCGGCCCCGTGGCATCGAGCGTTGCCCGGTGCATGCCCTGGTCGTCGAGCTGGCTGCCAAGCGTTACCTTGGGATCGGCCAGTGGCTGCTTGCTGACCACGTTGAAGGTCCCGCCCGGGTCGCCACGGCCATAGAGGCTGGTGGCCGGGCCGCGGATCACTTCCAGCCGCTCGACGCTGTTGGCATCGGGGGCGTTGGGGTAGCCACGGTTGATCGGGAAGCCATTGCGGTAGAACTCGCCCGTGGTGAAACCGCGCACCGTGAAAGTGGTCAGGCCCTGGCCGCCAAAGTTGTTGGCGCGGCCAACGCCGCCTGCGTAGTCAAGGCCGTCCTGCAGCCGCGTGGCGCCGGTGTCTTCGAGTACATCCTTGGGTACGACGCTAATCGACTGCGGTATTTCGTGCAGCGCGGTGTCTGTGCGCGTGGCACTGGCCGAACGACTGGCTTTGTAGCCCTCGACCGGTCCATCGGCGCGTTCGCTGTCGGCGGTACCGTTAATGTTCAAGGCCTGGAGTTCGATCTGGGCGGGGTTACCGAGTGATTCGGACTCGGCGAAAGCCAACGGGGAGACAGCATGTAGTACACAAAGCGAAACGAACGTGCGACGCATCGACGGTACGATCCTGAAGTAGGGCGCTAGGAAGGGGACTGATACGTCGCGAAAGTACTACGAATCATTATCAAATGCATTATTTTTAAGTGGGTCGGGAGTACCAGTTTGGTGCTGGTCGTGCGATTTTTGGGCTGTCAGATCAAGCACCGCGCAGCCGGCGCTCGATCCGACAGCCCAAAAATCTCAGCTGATGCCTCAACGCACCCCTTTGACCGCCAGCACATTGCACAGCGGATGCTCCAGCACATGCGCCGTGGTCCCGCCCAGGAACGTCTGCATGGCGTCATGCCGGTGGTTGCCCATCACGATCACATCGACCCGGCCGTGGCTGACGAACTGGGCAATCGCCCGAATCGCTGCACCTTCCAGAAAGTGTCGGCGTTCCAGCGGGACCTGGTGATGGTCACCCAGGCGATTGAACGCTGCCCGTTGCGCGGTGCGCACACTGCCCTCGAAACCGGGCATGGTCACCGTGCCGGCGCCGAAGTCGGCGAGATGGGTCCTGGCCGCATCGCATACATGCAACAGGTGCAGTTCGGCGTTGCACTGCAGGGCCAAGGCATGGGCGCAGTGGATCACCTGCTCGTCCAGGTGTTCGCCGGCACCGTGGCTGTTGAGGTCGACGGCGACGGCGATTTGCCGGGGCAGCGGCAGGCGAATGTCGCTGACCAGGTGCACGGCCACCGGGCTGTCCTTGAGCAGTTGCCAGTCCAGCGGTGTGACCAACAGGCGCTTGAGCACCGGTTCGTGCTGTACATCCTTGATCAGCAAATCACAGCCCAACTGCTCGATGCGCTCGATCACGCTGCCCAGTGGGTCACGGGTGAGCAGCAGTTCGGTGGACACATCCAGGCCGTCATCGCGCAATTGCTCGGTGGCATCGGCCAGCCACTGGCGGTTGTCGGCAAGCAGCCGCTCGCGTTCACGGCCGTCGCTCATCAGGCCAAAGGTGTCGACATCGTCGACGAAGACATTGATATCCAGCAGGGCACCGCTGGATTCAGCCAACGCCGCCGCGCGTTGCAGCGCGGGCGTGTAACGCATCTGCGGGCCGAGCACGACTAACAAACGCTTGAACTGGCTCATCGCACACCTCCACGTGTGGGCAGCCCCCCGGTTCATGCCTGTTGATCTGGTCTGTTCAGTCTAGGCGGCAGCGGGCTTGCCCGCGAATACGCAGGCGTCTACTGCCAAAGGGTTTGTCGGGTATGATGCCAGCCCCATCATTTCACGAGGCCCGTTTCATGTCCCTGAGTGCTGAACAGACCGGCGAATTCCGCGCCTTCGCCGAGCAGTTGGCCGATGCCGCTGCAGCCGCGATCCAGCCGTACTTTCGTGCCAGCCTGGACGTCGAGGACAAGGGCGGGCGCCTGTACGACCCGGTGACCGTGGCCGACAAGGCTGCCGAAGACGCCATGCGCACGCTGATCCAGGCGCGTTACCCGGAACACGGCATTCTTGGCGAAGAGCAGGGGGTGGCAATCGGCAGCAGCCCATTGACCTGGGTGCTCGACCCCATCGATGGCACTCGCGCCTTCATCACCGGCCTGCCCCTGTGGGGCACGCTGATCGCCCTGAACGATGGTACCCGCCCCGTGCTGGGGGTGATGAACCAACCTTTCACCGGTGAGCGTTTCGTCGGTACCCCCGAAGGTGCGTGGCGCAGCGGCACGCCATTGAAGACCCGCGCCTGTGCAGACCTGGCGGCGGCAACCTTGATGTGCACGACGCCAGACATGTTCGATACCCCAGAGCGCAAGGCTGCGTTCCAGGCCGTGGCTGACAAGGCGCGGCTGATGCGCTACGGCGGCGATTGCTACGCCTACTGCATGCTGGCCTCGGGGTTTGTCGATGTGATCGTCGAAGCGAGCCTGCAACCGTATGACGTGCAGGCGCTGATGCCGATCATCGAAGGGGCGGGCGGGGTGATCACCGCTTGGGATGGCAGTTCGGCACAGCACGGCGGCTGTGTGGTGGCGTGCGGTGATCCGGTGCTGCACGCGCAGGTCGTGGAGCTGCTGCGCCACGCAATGTGATTGTTGCTTGTAAGGCTTTCATGGGCGCCAGCCTGGTAGACCTGAGCAAGCCGGCGAGCAGGTGCACTGACTTGCGGTAGCCCCGTCATCGCACTTTTTCCGGTTTGCGGGCTCTATGCTTGGCCAGGCCGCGCCGATCCCCGGCACGGCCGCCGATTTCGACCCGGTGCCGATGGTTGCAAGCAAACCCGTATTCTTCCCGCGCCTGCTGCTGGCAGGCACACTGGTCTGCCTGGGCGCCTGCACCCAGCAGCAAGGCCAGGACATCGTCAGCCAGTTCGGCAATGGCAAGCCCAGCGAGCTGTTCCAGACCAGTGTCGACCGCATGGCGACGCTGGCCATGCGCGACAACCTGCAGAGCCTGTACCTGCTGATGAACAAGCTGTACCTGCGCAACCCCAGCCAGTGGAAGATGTCCGGTTACCTCGATGCCGCCACTGCAGAGCGGCAGATCCGCATTGCCATCGAACAGCGTCAACCCTTGGCGCAGCTTGGCAACCGTCGCGACCTCGTTGCCTTGAGTTATGCCCTGAGCCCGGAGTTTCGCGGTGACCGGGTCGGTGCGTTCATCTACGCCATCGGCAGCATGCTGATCACCGCACACGGTGGGCGAACCGAGTTCTACATGACGGACACCATCGACCCTTTGTTCGTCAACAACGCCGCTCGCAACATCGAAAAGGCCACCTGGATGCTCAGCCAGCGCCAGGATGCCAATGGGGTATTGCTGTTATTTTCCAACGAGATTTCGCAGGAGGGCAGCAACCTGAGTTTTGCAGTGGAGTTCGGCAAGATCGTGGCGCGGCTGGATCTGCTGGCGCAACTGTTAGATGAGCGCTACCGGCGGATCGGGCTCAACTACGCGCAAAGCCTGTTGCTGATGAATTTCCTGCCGGTGCAGTGAACCCCGTTACAGCAATGCCCGAATCGCACGCTGATAGCGCTGGCCGGCGCGGCTCATGCTGTTGTTGTGGCTGGCCCCTGGTACCAGCAACAAGGTTTTGGGCTCCTGCGCCGCTTCGAACAATTGCTGGCTGAAACGCGGCGGCACGAAACGGTCGTCGAGCCCGTGCACCAGCAACAATGGCAGGCCGACGTCCTTGATCTTGTCCAGCGAATCGAATTTCTGCGACAGCAACCAGCGCACCGGCAGGGTGGTATCGGCCACGGCAGCGGCGACATCGCCCAGTGAGGTGAAGGTCGACTCCAGGATCAACCCCCGCGCCGGTGCTGTACCGCCGTCTTTCTGCGCCTGGCGCGCCAGGTCGGCAGCCAGCTCCACCGCCACTGCGCCGCCCAGTGAATGGCCAAAGATCAGGCGTTTGCCTGCATCGGGTTGCAGTTGGGCAAAACGCTCCCAGGCAATGCGCGCGTCTTCGTAAACTGTCGCTTCGGACGGCAGGCCGCCGCGGCTTTGGCCGAAGCCTCGGTAATCCACGGCCAGCACCGAATACCCCATGGCATGCAGCTGTTCGATGCGAAACAGCTGGCCGGTGAGGTTCCAGCGTACGCCGTGCAGGTAGAGGATGGCCGGCGCATCGGCGCGGCGGGCCGGCCACCACCAGGCGTGCAGGCTCTGATTGGCGGCGAAGCTGCGCGGGCGCAGGTCCAGTTCCTGCACGCCACTGGGCAGGCCGCGGAACCAGCTGGCCTGGCCAGGCTCGATACGGAATACCAGTTCGCGTTCCTTGTGCTGCAGCACGGCGCAGCCGGCCGGCAGGCCGACCATCAGGAAGGTGGCACACAGCCAGGTGAGCCAGCGACGGCGCAGGTGCGTAAGGAAGTAGGTGGGCATGCGGTTTTTTAACAGATCCGCAGGTTCTGATGTGGGAAAAGTTACCGGGTGGACGTGCAGGTTGGTTGCAAGCTGTTTCGTTCGATAACCGCCCAAGCGCTGCTCGCGCCTGTCCGATAGCCGCCCGGCCAATCCGAACATCTCATTGCCCAACCCCCATCTTTTGCTTAGTGTGGGACCAAGCCACCGGCGGTCAGCTGCCTTTAGAAACCCGACCCCGGCCCGGTAGAATGACCGTGAACGACCGCAACCACAGGCCCCAGGCCAGTAGGGCGCGGCGCCCAGAACAATAACGATGCCGAGTGCCTTGCCTATGGAAAGCCGCCTGCTGAGCGAGCGCAGTAGCGTGTTCCATCACGCCGACCCTTATGCGGTATCCGATTACGTCAACCGTCATGTGGGCCAGCACTGCATTGGCCTGTCGCGCACCACGCATCCGCAGGCCAGCCTCAGCCACCGCAAGTTCGCCGAGCTCGACCTGTGCCGCATCAGCTACGGTGGCAGCGTGCGGGTCACCTCACCAGCCCTGGAAACCATCTATCACTTGCAGGTGCTGCTCAACGGCAATTGCCTGTGGCGCGGGCATCAGCGCGAGCACCACCTGGTGCCGGGCGAGCTGCTGCTGATCAACCCCGACGACCCGGTGGACCTTACCTATTCCGAAGACTGCGAGAAGTTCATCCTCAAGGTGCCGACGCACATGCTCGACTCGATCTGCGAGGAGCAGCGCTGGCAACGGCCTGAGGGAGGGGTACGCTTTTTGCGCAACCACTACCGGCTCGAAGAGCTGGACGGTTTCGTCAACCTGCTGGCCATGGTCTGCCATGAGGCCGAGGTGAGTGATTCGCTGCCGCGTGTTCAGGGGCACTACAGCCAGATAGTCGCCAGCAAGCTGTTGACGCTGATGAGCACCAACATCCGCCGGGAAAGCCTGGCTACGCCGGGGGCCAGCCTGGAGCGGATCCTGGACTACATCGACCGCAACCTCAAACTGGAGCTGGCAGCCGAAACGCTGGCCGAACAGGCCTGCATGAGTGTGCGTTCATTGTATGCGTTGTTCGATCGCCACCTGGGCACCACGCCCAAGCAGTACGTACGCCAACGCAAACTGGAGCGGGTGCATGCGTGCCTGAGTGATGGCAGTTGCGCGGTGCGCAGTGTGACGGAACTGGCAATGGATTACGGCTTCCTGCACCTGGGGCGGTTTTCCGAGACCTACCGCGAGCGTTTTGGGCAGCTGCCTTCGCAGACCTTCAAGCAACGGCGCTGACTTGACGGGCACAATCGCTGGCAAGCCAGTTGCTCCCACAGGAGCCCTGCCAGCCTGGCGGGCAGGGCTTTACCTGTGGGCCCCAGCGAGGAACATCACAACGGATAGTGCTTCAACTCCCTGGCAATCAACATCCGCTGGATCTCGCTCGACCCTTCATAGATCTGCGTGATGCGTGCGTCACGGTAATAGCGCTCGACCGGGTAATCTTCCAGGTAGCCATAGCCGCCATGCACCTGGATCGCCATCGAGCACACCCGCTCGGCCATCTCCGATGCGAACAGCTTGGCCTGTGACGCCTCCGACAGGCAGGGTTTGCCTGCGCTACGCAGGCGCGCGGCATGCAGGATCAGCAGCCGTGCGGCATTGACCTGCACCTGCATGTCGGCCAGCAGGTTGGCGATGCTCTGGTGCTCGTTGATCGGCTTGCCGAACTGCACCCGGTCGCGGGAATAGACCAGCGCAGCCTCGAACGCGGCACGGGCGATGCCCAGGGCCTGGGCCGCGATGCCGATACGCCCGCCTTCGAGGTTGGACAAGGCAATGGCCAGGCCCTTGCCACGCTCGCCCAACAGGTTGGCGGCGGGGATGCGGCAATTGTCGAAGGTGACGGCGCAGGTGTCGGATGCACGGATACCCATCTTGTGTTCGCTGCGATCGACCTTGAACCCCGGATTGTCGGTGGGTACCAGGAATGCCGAGAGGCCTTTCTTGCCCAGCTCTGGGTCGGTCACGGCAAAGACGATCGCCAGGCCCGCGCGGCGGGCGTTGCTGACGAACTGCTTGGCGCCATTGATCACCCATTGGCCGTCGATCAACTCGGCGCGGGTGCGCAGGTTGTGCGCTTCGGAACCGGCCTGTGGCTCGGTCAGGCAGAAGCAGCCGATCACCTCGCCGCTGGCCAGGCGCGGCAGCCATGCCTGCTGCTGCTCGGGCGTGCCATAGGCCAGCAGCGGGCCGCAGCCCACCGAGTTGTGGATGCTCATCATCGCACCGGTGGCGCCACAGCCTGCGGAGATTTCCTCGACGGCCAGGGCATAGGCCACGTAGTCGGTGTAGCTGCCGCCGAAGTCTTCCGGCACCACCATGCCCAAGAGGCCCAGCTCACCCATCTTGCGCACCACGCCGTCATCGATCCAGCCGGCTTTTTCCCAGGCCTGGGCATGCGGGGCGATTTCGCCGCGGGCGAAGTCCCGGGCCATGTCGCGGATCATGATCTGCTCTTCGCTCAGTTCCAGGTCTTGCATCTGTGTACTCCCCGGCTCACAGGCCTTCGAAGAATTGGTCGACGCGCTGGCGTTGCAGGCCCACCAAGGTCGGCGGGTTCCAGCGTGGCTGCTTGTCCTTGTCGATGATCAGGGCGCGCACACCTTCGATGATGTCGCCGTGCTGGAACCACTGGCGGTCAAGGTGCAGCTCCATGGCGAAGCACGCTTCCAGCGGCAGGTAACGGCCGCGGCGCAACATCTCCAGGGTAACCGCCATGGCCAGTGGCGAGCGGCTTTCCAGCTGGTCGGCGGTGGCCAGCGCCCACTGGTGGCTGTCGCCGATGCTGACTGCCCGCAGTTGCTCGATGATTGCTGCCATATCAGGCAGGGCGAAGAAGTGGTCGATGACCGGGCGCAGTTTTTCCAGCGGCGCGTCGTCCAGCACCTGGCTGCCCAGCTTCGCGAGCAGGTTTTGCAACGCCTTGAGCGGATGGGCGCCGAAGTCCAGTTGGTCGAGGCCTTCATCCAGTTCCGCGAGTTTTTCGCTTGGCAGGTACCAGTCGGCCAGCCCGCAATACAGCGCGTCGGCCGCCTGGATCTGCGCGCCACTGACGCCCAGGTAGGTGCCCAGCTCCCCGGGGATGCGCGAGAGGAAGTAGCTGCCGCCAACGTCGGGGAAATAGCCGATGCCGACTTCGGGCATCCCCAGCCGGCTGCGCTCGGTGACGATACGCAGGTCGCAGCCCTGTGCCAGGCCCATGCCGCCACCCAGGGTGAAGCCGTCCATCAGCACCAGCACCGGTTTGCGGTAGCGGTGGATCGCTAGGTCAAGGGCGTATTCCTCGACGAAGAAGTCTTCGTGCAGCGTGTCGCCAGCCTTGTAGCTGTCATGCAGCGAGCGGATGTCGCCGCCGGCGCAAAAGCCTTTGGGGCCTTCGCCGCGCAGCACTACCGCTTGCACTTGCGGGTCGTCGGCCCAGTGGTCCAGGTGCTGGCGCAGGCTGCGCACCATGTCGAGGGTCAGGGCGTTGAGGCCACTGGGGCGGTTGAGGGTGAGGTGGCCAATCTGGTTGCGGACCTCGGCCAGTACATGGGCCGTTGCCGAGGTATGAGCGTGCGCGGTCATCGCGTTCTCCCTGCTTTGTTATTGATTTTCCAAGTGAAGTCTGGAGTGCGCTGGAGGATCGGTGGATCCTGTCATGCAAAATTGCCCTGCACAATGGATATATCTGCAGGTGAGGCGTGCGTTTTTGCCATGGCTACGGCTTTGAGTTTTTCAGGGTCTCGCATTGCAGGCAACCCTCTTGCAACCATTACCCTGACCGTAACGATCACGCCCCCAGCTTGATTGATCACCCAACCCCCGCGTCCTACTGTGCCCCCACGACAGCGAACCCGTGGAGTCACCCATGACCATAACGAAGAATCCACCGCCGCAATGGTCCAGGCGGCGCGCCGAGAAGCAGCGCCGCCTGGAGCGGGTCCGTCACCTGGCCGACGGTGTGGTGCTGCCAACCGAGCGCATCGTCGAGGCACTGGAGCTGTTGATCGCCCCAGGGGACCGGGTGGTGCTCGAAGGCAACAACCAGAAGCAGGCTGACTTCCTCTCCCGTTCGCTGGCCAAGGCCGACCCCGAGCGCCTGCACGACCTGCACATGATCATGCCCAGCGTCAGCCGTGCCGAGCATCTGGACCTGTTCGAACGGGGTATCGCCCGCAAGCTCGACTTTTCTTTCGCCGGCCCGCAGAGCCTGCGCATCGGCCAGTTGCTGGAAGACGGCCTGCTCGAAGTCGGCGCCATTCATACCTACATCGAGTTGTATTCGCGCCTGCTGGTCGACCTGATCCCCAATGTAACCCTGGTCGCCGGGTTCATGGCAGACCGTGACGGCAACCTGTACACCGGCCCCAGTACCGAGGACACCCCGGCACTGGTGGAGCCGGCCGCCTTCAGCGATGGCCTGGTGATCGCCCAGGTCAACCAGCTGGTCGACCGCGTCGACGACCTGCCGCGCGTGGACATTCCGGCTTCCTGGGTGGACTTCGTGGTGGTCGCTGACCAGCCGTTCTACATCGAGCCACTGTTCACCCGCGACCCACGGCACATCAAACCGGTGCACGTGCTGATGGCGATGATGGCCATCCGCGGCATCTACGAAAAACACAACGTGCAGTCGCTCAACCACGGCATTGGTTTCAACACGGCCGCCATCGAGCTGATCTTGCCGACCTACGGCGAGTCGCTGGGCCTGAAGGGCAAGATCTGCCGCAACTGGACGCTCAACCCGCACCCCACGCTGATCCCGGCCATCGAGACCGGCTGGGTCGAAAGCGTGCATTGCTTCGGTACCGAACTGGGCATGGAAGACTACATCGCGCAACGCCCGGACGTGTTTTTCACCGGCCGCGACGGCTCGCTGCGCTCCAACCGCATGATGTGCCAGCTGGCCGGGCAGTACGCGGTCGACCTGTTCATCGGCGCCACCTTGCAGGTCGATGGTGATGGCCATTCCTCGACCGTCACCCGCGGCCGCCTGGCCGGCTTCGGCGGCGCACCCAACATGGGCCACGACCCCCGCGGCAGGCGCCACGCCACCCCGGCCTGGCTCGACATGACGGTGCCCGACACCTTGCTCGAACGCGGCCGCAAGCTGGTGGTGCAGATGGTCGAAACCTACCAGGAAGGCGGCAAACCGACGTTCGTCGAAACCCTGGACGCCGTGGACGTGGCGAAGAAGGTCGGCATGCCGCTGGCACCGGTGATGATCTACGGCGATGACGTCACCCACCTGCTGACCGAAGAGGGTATCGCGTACCTGTACAAGGCCCGCAGCCTGCAAGAGCGCCAGCAGATGATCGCCGCCGTGGCCGGGGTCACCGCCATCGGCTTGCGCCATGACCCCAAGGACACCTTGCGCTTGCGCCAGCAAGGCCTGGTGGCCTTGCCCGAAGACCTGGGCATCCGCCGTACCGATGCCAGCCGTGAACTGCTCGCTGCGCGCAGCATCGCCGACCTGGTGGAGTGGTCCGGTGGCCTGTACAACCCGCCCGCACGGTTCAGGAGCTGGTGATGCAACTATTCGATCTGCAACCCTATGGTCCCCTTCACCGGGCCGGCCGCCCGCTTGAAAACTGCCCGATCCCTGTGGGGGCAGGCTTGCCGGCGATCAGGCCGGCACCTGAAAACGCAATATCCCTTGCCGACCGGCTGGCCGACCTGGCCGTTGAAGCCCTGTTGGACGAGGCCGACCTGTCACCCAAGCCCGGCCTGGTGGACCGGCGCAGCAGCGGCGCGCACAGCGACATGACGCTGGCCCTTATGCATGCCTCGGCGCTTGCCCTTTGGCCTTGCTTGCGGCAAATGGCCGACGCCGCCCAGGCCCATGGCGAGGTTGGCCTGGCGCTGCGCATCGAGCTGGGCCGTATCGGCCGTGAAGGGGAGGCTGCGATGCTGGCCACCACCGCCGGGGTCAATACCCACCGCGGCGCGATATGGGCCCTTGGCTTGCTGGTGGCCGCCCGGGCCCTGGATGCCCGGGCTGACGCGAGTACCGTCGCAGCCCGTGCCGGGCGCATCGCCCTGATCGATGACCCGGCCGCCACCGCCCACGACAGCCACGGCACCCAGGTGCGCCACCGTTACGGCGCCGGCGGTGCCCGCGAACAGGCGCAACAGGGCTTTCCTGCCGTGATCGAACACGGCCTGCCGCAACTGCGCCGCAGCCGCGCCAACGGTGTCAGCGAAAACCACGCACGCCTCGATGCCTTGCTGGCGATCATGGCCGCGCTGAGTGACACCTGCGTGCTCTGGCGCGCCGGCCCCGAGGGCCTGCAAACGCTGCAACAGGGCGCACGCCATGTGCTCGCTGCCGGTGGCAGTGCCACCCTCGACGGCCGCCGCCACTTGCGCCTGCTGGACACCCAACTGTTGCAACTGAACGCCTCACCGGGCGGTGCCGCCGACCTGCTGGCCGCCTGCCTGTTCCTCGACAAAGCCGGGAGCCTGTGACATGGAAACCCTGACCTTTCAATTCCCTGCCGCCGAGCCTGGCCGTGGCCGCACCCTGGTGGGTTGCGTCAGCTCGGGCGACCTGGAAGTCCTGATGGAGCCCGGCACGGCCGGCAGCCTGAACATCCAGGTGGTGACCTCGGTCAACGGCAGCGGCGCCCGCTGGGAGCAACTGTTCCAGCGCCTGTTCCAAGGGCGCACGTGGCCGGCGGTGAACATCGACATCCATGATTTCGGCGCCACGCCTGGCGTGGTACGCCTGCGCCTTGAGCAAGGTTTCGAGGAGATCGCCCATGACTGACACCGAACGCTTGCTGCAGAGCCGCAGCTTCGTCGAACTGGGAGCGCGCCAGCGTGCCCGCACCTTGCTCGACCCAGGCAGTTTTCGCGAACTGCTAGGCCCGTTCGAGCGGCTGATGTCGCCGTGGTTGCCGCGCCAGGGCATCGTGCCCCAGGCCGACGACGGCGTGGTCATCGCCAAGGGCTTGCTCGGTGGCCGCAACACGGTCATCGCCGCCATCGAAGGCGCGTTCCAGGGCGGCAGCATGGGCGAAGTGGGCGGGGCCAAGATTGCCGGTGCGCTGGAGCTGGCCATAGAAGACAACCGCAACGGCATCCCGACCTGCGCCGTGCTGCTGCTGGAGACCGGCGGGGTGCGCCTGCAGGAGGCCAACCTGGGCCTTGCGGCGATCGCCGAGATCCAGGCGGCCATCGTCGAGCTGCGCCGCCATCAGCCGGTGGTCGGGCTGGTCGCAGGCTCGGTGGGCTGCTTTGGCGGCATGTCCATCGCAGCGGGGCTGTGCAGCCACCTGCTGGTGACCCGTGAGGCGCGCCTGGGCCTCAACGGCCCGCAGGTGATCGAGCAGGAAGCTGGCATCGCCGAGTACGACGCCAAGGACCGCCCCTTCATCTGGAGCCTGACCGGTGGCGAGCAGCGATATGCCAGCGGCCTGGTGGATGGTTATGTGGCCGATGACGTCGACAGCATTCGCCAGCAGCTGCTGCAGTTGCTCGACGTACCCAGCGCCAACCGTGCAGGCCGCCACGCCTGGTACCTCGAGCGGCTTGCCAGCCTGGGCAATGACTGCCCGCAACTGGACGCCGCCGCCGTACGCGCCCTTTACCAAGGAGATGCCTCATGAACCGTGCCCTGAACTGGCTGCCAGGCCTGGCCGGCAGCGAAGCACTGCCAGGATATCCCGCCTCGCTGCGGGTCATCGACGGCGAGCTGGACAACCGCACGGCGCGCTTCATTGCCGTGGTGCCGGATGCGCACAACCCGTTCCCCCGGGCGCGCAACGGTGAAGTCGGCCTGCTCGAAGGCTGGGCCTTGGCCAAGGCGGTGAGCGAGGCGATTGAGCTGGACCGCGATGGCGAGAAGCGCGCCATCGTCGCGGTCATCGATGTGCCCAGCCAGGCCTATGGCCGCCGCGAGGAAGCCTTGGGCATCCACCAGGCGCTGGCCGCTGCGGTGCAGGCCTATGCCCAGGCACGCCTGGCCGGGCACCCGGTCATCGGCCTGCTGGTGGGCAAGGCCATGTCCGGTGCGTTTCTGGCCCACGGCTACCAGGCCCAGCGGCTGATTGCACTGGATGACAGCGGGGTGATGGTGCACGCGATGGGCAAGGCGGCGGCGGCGCGGATCACCTTGCGCAGCGTCGAAGAATTGGAAACCTTGGCCGCCGAGGTGCCGCCGATGGCCTACGACCTGGCCAGCTATGCCTCGCTGGGTCTTTTGTGGCGGCGCCTGAGTGTGGACAACGCGGATACCCCGAGCGCAAGCGATCTGGCCCAGGTGCGTGCGTGCCTGGCCGAAGCGCTGCGCGATATCGGCAACACGACCGACCTGACGTCACGGTTGGCCGGCGAGCACCGCAGTGCGTCCCGCGAAGTGCGTGCACGCTTGCGCAGCCAGTGGCAGGAGGCCTGAGATGAGCGCGCCGCAGCCACATGACCTGCTCTGGGGGATGACCCCGGCCGCGCTGCCTGTCGATGCCCCTGCCTGGGCCACGCAGGTACTGGCGGCCGGGCAGCCGGTGGTGGTGCGCCGTGCCTGCGGCGCGGCAGGTTGGGTGGCGGTGGGGCTGCGCGGGGAGGGGCGCGCGCAGCGCCTGGGTGTTCAGATGCGCGTGGCGGACATTCGCCGGCAACTGCGCGCCGAAGCCTTGCGCGGGCAGGGCGCGAGCCCCTGGGCCGCGCTACAGGCGCTGGCCAGCGTGGCCCCTGTGCTCGACGCCTGCGGGCTGGCCTGGGGGCCGACGGGCGGGGTGGGTTACCAGCTGGCTACAGGGGTTGAGGTGCTGCACGCGGCCAGCGACCTCGACCTGCTGCTACGCACACCGCGGCCCATGAGCCGGGCAAAGGCGCGTGAGTTGCTCGATAGCCTCGACTGCGGCCCTTGCCGTATCGACGTGCAACTGCAAACCCCTGCAGGTGGCATCGCCCTTCGCGAATGGGCCGGGGTGGGGCAGCGCGTGCTGCTCAAGTCGGCGCTTGGCGCACGGCTGGTGGCCGACCCGTGGAACCTGCTGGAGTGCGCAGCGTGAGCAGCCTGTTCGCCTTCCCTGGCCAGGGCGCGCAGCAGGCGGGGATGCTGCATCGCCTGCCCGAAGGCTCGGCAGTGTTGCTGGAAGAGGCCAGTGACACCCTCAATGAACAGGTGCTGGCCCTGGACAGCCAGCAGGCATTGCAATCGACCCGGGCCGTGCAGTTGTGCCTGCTGTTGGCCGGGGTGGCCTGGGCGCGCACGTTATTGCAACGCAGCCCGGCGCCCGACTATGTGGCAGGGCTGTCGATAGGCGCCTACCCTGCCGCCGTCACCGCGGGCGCCCTGGCATTTACCGATGCCGTACGCCTTGTGGCCCTGCGTGGTGAGCTCATGCAACGTGCCTACCCCCAAGGCTACGGCATGACCGCCTTGAGCAGCCTGGATCTGGCCAGTGTCGAGCGCTTGCTGGCGCAGGTGGGCGGCCAGGTGTACCTGGCCAACCTCAACAGCGATAACCAGATCGTCATCGCCGGCAGCGACACGGCCATGGCCGAGGTTGCCGCCAGGGCGCGCAACCGTGGCCAGGGCGTGGCCAGGCGCCTGGCGGTCAGCGTGCCCTCCCATTGCCGCTTGCTCGACGGCCCGGCGGCCGAACTGGCACACGCGTTTGCCAGCGTTAAGATCAACCGCCCGCGCATCACCTACCTCAGTGGCAGCAGCGCGCGGCCGCTGTTCGAGCCGCAACGCCTGCGTGACGACCTGGCCGGCAACATGGCCCGGCTCGTCGACTGGCGTGCTACGTTGCGCAACGCCTATGAGCGCGGCGTGCGCCTGCACCTGGAGCTACCGCCCGGCAGCGTGCTGACCGGCCTGGCCCGCCCGGTGTTCGAACAGGGGCGCGTGCTTGCCCTGGAGCAAACCCGACTCGATACAGTGGACGCCCTGCTGCGTCAGGAGGTCAGCCAGCGCCCATAAATGCCGTGTTTTTCGAAGGACAACAACAAGCAACTTCGACCCAACGCGAGGACAACAACAATGATCATCTACGGTGTGGCCTTTCTGGCCCTGTGTACCCTTGTAGGCCTGTTTATCGGTGAACTCCTGGGCAAGCTCCTGGGCGTACCTGCCAACGTCGGCGGTGTCGGCATCGCCATGCTGCTGCTGATTTTCATCGGCAGTTACCTCAACAAGCGTGGCCTGATCAAGGCCAAGTCCGAACAGGGCGTGGAATTCTGGAGCGCCATTTACATCCCCATCGTGGTGGCCATGGCCGCCCAGCAGAATGTACTGGGCGCGTTGTCCGGTGGGCCGATGGCGATAACGGCAGGCGTCGTGGCGGTGGTCGCAAGCTTTGCCATGGTGCCGCTGCTGGACCGCATCGGGCAAAAGAAGCCTGAGGCGGGCACCGACAAACCCCTGACTGCTTCGCAACGGTGACCGCCATGTACGAATCCATGATGAAAGTGATCAACGGTTATGGCCTGGTCAGTGGTTTCGCGGTGATCGGCGTGACCATGTGGCTGTCCTACTGGTTCTCCGACAAGCTGACCCGCGGGCGTTTGCACGGCTCTGCCATCGCTATTTTCCTGGGCCTGGCGTTGTCTTACGTCGGCGGGGTGATGACGGGCGGGCAAAAAGGGCTGGTGGACATTCCGCTGCTGTCCGGCATCGGCCTGCTGGGCGGGGCCATGTTGCGGGACTTCGCCATCGTCGCCACGGCCTTTGGCGTCAACATCGAAGAACTCAAGCGCGCCGGGGTGTCCGGGGTGATATCGCTGTTCTTCGGCATCGGCACCTCGTTCGTCGCAGGGGTAGGGGTGGCCATGGCCTTTGGTTACACCGATGCGGTCAGCCTGACCACCATCGGCGCCGGGGCAGTGACCTATATCGTCGGGCCGGTGACGGGCGCTGCGATTGGCGCAAGCTCCGAGGTGATGGCGCTGTCGATTGCCGCCGGGCTGGTCAAAGCGATCCTGGTCATGGTGGTGACGCCGTTCGTGGCACCGATGATCGGTTTGAACAACCCGCGCACTGCGGTGATCTTCGGTGGCTTGATGGGCACCTCCAGCGGTGTGGCCGGTGGGCTGGCGGCGACCGACCCCAAGCTGGTGCCCTATGGCTGCCTGACCGCAGCGTTCTACACCGCCTTGGGCTGCCTGCTGGGGCCTTCGCTGCTGTACTTCTGCATGCGTGGCCTGGTGGCGTAGGCCGGCTTTGTCGCGGTGGTTCTGGCGAACCGCCGCGGTGTGCGCCGCTCAGTTTTCCCGGCTGTACATTCGGCATTCCGCCAGCAGCGCCAGCAGGTTGGGCTCGCGCTCCCGGGCCTTGAGGAACACCACGCCGATATGTTGCTGCAGCCGGTAACGCGGCTGCAGCGCAATCAGCTTCACCCGGTTTTCGTACACCGCAGCAATGCGCCCCGGCAACAGTGCAAAGCCCACCCCCGAACTGACCATGCTGAGCAGGGTGAAGATGTCGTTCACCTGCATCGCCACCTTCGGCTCGAACCCGGCCTGCTGGAACACCCGTGCGCCATCGCGGTGGGTGGCAAAGCCTTGGGTCAGGGTGATGAAGGTGGACTCGGCCAGGTCCGCCAGGTCCACCTCCTGCTGCTCGGCAAACGGCGAATCAGTGGGCACGGCGAGGTAGATATCGTCGGAGAACAGCGGCAATTGCTCGCAGGCAGGGTCGGCCGCGCTTTCATCCAGCGACACCAGCACCGCTTCCAGTTCATGGTTCTTCAGCCGCTGCAGCAGGTCGACATTCGAGCCCAGGGTCAGGTCGATGTTCAGCTCGCTGCGCCGCAGCTTCAGGCCCATCACCAGTTTGGGCACGGTCTTCACGGTCAGCGAATACAGGGCCCCGAGGCGGAAGCGCTCGGCGTAGAAACCAGCCGCCTCGCGGGTCTGGCGCACCATCTGCTCAGCGTCCTGGATCAACTGGCGGGCTTTCTTTTCCAGCACATAGGCGCTTTCCAGCGGAATCAGCTGACGGCCTTCGTGCTTGAACAGCGGGCAGCGCAGGGCGCTTTCCAGCGAATGAATGGCCCGGTGCACGCTGACCGCGCTGGTGGACAACTCGGCGGCGGCGCGCCCGAGGTTGCCGCTGCGCATGAAGGCGAGGAAGGTCTCGAGTTTTTTCAGGGTCAGTTCTTCGTCGATCAGCATGTTCAGGCCCTGAAATGAAAGAGCTGCAGAGCATGCCACAACCTCACCCCGAAGGGTGATGGCCGCCCCCGGCATCCCATGCAAGAATCCCAACCATGACCACCCCGGCATGGGACGACGACAATGAGCAAAGACCGGCTGAAATCGCCCGACTGGTACGCGCAGATGGCCCGTGTCATCGACGCCCAAGGCACGCCGGGCTTCGTCGAGGCGCTGTTCGCCGCGCTCAAGTTGCTTGCGCCGTGCCAGGCCATCACGGTGTTTCTTTACCCACGCAAGGGCCTGCCCTCGGCGTTGTTCGTCAAGGACGAGGAGGGCCCATGGCTGCCCGAAGGCAACGTGCAGCGCTACCTGGAAGGCTACTACCTGCTGTGCCCGTTCTACCGTGCCTGCATGGACGGTGTGGCTGCCGGCTGCTTTCGCCTCAGCGACGTTGCCCCCGACCATTTCAAGCGCAGCGAGTACTACCTGTCGTTCTACCAGCACGCACACCTGGAGGACGAACTGAACTTCATCGTCCCTCTGGATGAACACCTGACCATCGCCGTGGCCCTGGCCAGTACCCGACGCCTGGACCGTCAGCAGGTCAGCGACCTCAAATGTGTGGCGCCCTGGGTGGTGGCCGTGGTGCGGCGCCAGTGGAGCCACCTGGATGTCGATGCCGTGGGCGGGCGCTTCGAAAGTGCCCTGGGCCGGCAGATCAACGCCGCGCTGAACAACTTCGGCTCCTCGCTGCTCACCGAGCGCGAGTGCCGCATCGCCCAGTACCTGCTGCGCGGCCACTCCACGCGCTCGTTGGCCGAGCGCCTGGGCATCAGTGAAGACACGGTCAAGACCCACCGCAAGAACCTCTACACCAAGCTCGACATCGCCAAGCAGTCAGAGCTGTTCTCGCTGTTCATCGATTCGCTGGCCCAGGCCCAGGAAGGCTTGAGCAAGGACCCGCTGGAAAGCTACCTGCGAAGGCGCTGACGGCGCCACGTCCACCCAGACCTACAACAACTGCAACCGGCCGCCCGCGCGGCCGCAAGGGAGACCTGCGTGCATACGAAAAGCGATTGGCAGCAGCGCGCTGCAAGGCAAAGCTTCATCACCACGGCGCTGATCGACGGCCGCCCGCTGGCGGCGCAGTCAGGGGTGACCTTTGATGCCATCAACCCGGCCAACCGGCAGTTGCTGGCCCAGGTCGCCGCTTGCGGCGATACCGAAATCGACCAGGCTGTGCGTTCGGCGCGTCGCGCCTTCGAGCAAGGCCCCTGGGCGCGCATGGCACCTGCGGCACGCAAGGGCGTGTTGCTGCGCTTGGCCGAACTGATGATGGCCCACCGCGAGGAGCTGGCGTTGCTCGACTCGCTGAACATGGGCAAGCCGGTGATGGACGCCTACACCATCGATGTGCCCGGCGCGGCCAACGTATTCGCCTGGTACGGCGAGGCGCTGGATAAGGTCTACGATCAGGTCGCGCCAACCGCAGGCAATGCCCTGGCCACGGTCACGCGCGAAGCGCTGGGCGTGGTCGGCGCCGTGGTGCCGTGGAATTTCCCGCTGGACATGGCTGCCTGGAAGGTCGCCCCGGCGCTGGCCGCCGGCAACAGCGTGGTGCTCAAACCCGCCGAGCAGTCGCCGTTCTCGGCCCTGCGCCTGGCCCAACTGGCGCTTGAGGCAGGCGTGCCCGAAGGTGTGCTGAACGTGGTGCCGGGCCTGGGTGAAAGCGCTGGCCGTGCCCTTGGCCTGCACCCGGATGTGGATTGCCTGGTGTTCACCGGCTCCACCCAGGTGGGCAAGTACTTCATGCAGTACTCGGCGCAATCCAACCTCAAGCAGGTATGGCTGGAGTGTGGCGGCAAGAGCCCGAACCTGGTGTTCGACGACTGTCAGGACCTGGACCTGGCAGCGGAGAAAGCGGCCTTCGGCATCTTCTTCAACCAGGGCGAAGTGTGCTCTGCCAATTCGCGCTTGTATGTGCAGCGCTCGGTCCACGACGAGTTCGTCGAGCGCCTGCTGGCCAAGGCCCGCCAGTGGCTGCCCGGCGACCCCCTGGACCCGGCCAGCCGCGCCGGTGCCATCGTCGACGACGCCCAGAGCGCACGTGTCATGGCTGCCATCGAGCAGGCCCAGGGCGACGGCGCACGCCTGTTGTGCGGCGGCCAGCGGCTGACCTTCAACGGCTCGAACAACTTCATCGCGCCGACGGTGTTCGCCGACGTGCGCCCGGATTCGGCCCTGGCCCGCGAAGAAGTGTTCGGCCCGGTGCTGGCGATCACTGCCTTTGACGACGAAGCGCAGGCCGTACGCCTGGCCAACGACAGCGTTTATGGCCTGGCCGCTTCGCTGTGGAGCGACGACCTCAACCGCGCCCACCGGGTGGCCCGGCAGTTGAAGGCGGGCACCGTCTCGGTCAACACGGTCGATGCCCTCGATGTGGCGGTGCCCTTTGGCGGCGGCCGCCAGTCGGGCTTTGGCCGCGACCTGTCGCTGCACGCCTTCGACAAGTACACCCAGCTCAAGACCACCTGGTTCCAGCTGCGCTGACCCTCACTCACGGAGAACAACAATGAACGCACCCTTCCAGCCGCAACGCGACACCCGCGACTACCAGGCCAGCGACGCGGCCCACCACATCCACGCTTTCCTAGACCAGAAGGCGCTCAACGCCGAAGGCCCACGGGTCATCACCCGCGGCGAACGCCTGTACCTGTGGGACAACGACGGCAGGCGCTACCTGGACGGCATGTCCGGGCTGTGGTGCACCCAGCTGGGTTACGGGCGCAAGGACCTGACTGCCGCCGCCGCCGCGCAGATGGACCAGCTGGCGTACTACAACATGTTCTTCCACACCACCCACCCGGCGGTGATCGAGCTGTCCGAACTGCTCTTCAGCTTGCTGCCCGGGCACTACAGCCACGCGATCTACACCAACTCCGGCTCCGAGGCCAACGAGGTGTTGATCCGCACCGTGCGCCGTTACTGGCAGGTGGTCGGCCAGCCGAACAAGAAGGTCATGATCGGCCGCTGGAACGGCTACCACGGCTCGACCCTGGCCGCCACAGCGCTGGGCGGCATGAAGTTCATGCACGAGATGGGCGGGCTGATTCCGGATGTGGCACACATCGACGAGCCGTACTGGTACGCCGAGGGTGGCGAGCTGACGCCGGCCGAGTTCGGCCGCCGCTGCGCCTTGCAGCTGGAAGAGAAGATCCTCGAGTTGGGCGCAGAGAATGTCGCAGGCTTTGTGGCCGAGCCGTTCCAGGGCGCGGGCGGCATGATCTTCCCGCCAGAAAGCTACTGGCCGGAAATCCAGCGCATCTGCCGCCAGTATGATGTGCTGCTGTGCGCCGACGAGGTGATCGGTGGCTTTGGCCGTACCGGTGAATGGTTCGCCCACGAGTACTTTGGCTTCGAGCCGGACACCCTGTCCATCGCCAAAGGCCTGACGTCGGGTTACGTGCCCATGGGCGGCCTGGTGCTGAGCAAGCGCATCGCCGAAGCGCTGGTGGAGCGGGGCGGGGTATTCGCCCACGGCCTGACGTATTCCGGGCACCCGGTGGCGGCCGCAGTGGCCATCGCCAACCTCAAGGCGCTGCGCGACGAAGGCATCGTGCGCCAGGTCAAGGACGATACCGGCCCGTACCTGCAGCGCATCCTGCGTGAGGCGTTTGCCAACCATCCGTTGATTGGCCAGGTGCAGGGCGCGGGGCTGGTGGCGGCGTTGCAGTTCGCCGAGGATAAGGGCAGCCGCAAGCGTTACGCCAACGAGAACGACCTGGCCTGGCAGTGCCGCACCTACGGGTTCGAGGAAGGTGTGATCATCCGTTCGACGCTGGGGCGGATGATCATGGCGCCGGCGCTGGTGGCCACGCATGGCGAGCTCGATGAGCTGGTGGACAAGACGCGCATTGCCGTGGACCGGACGGCACGGGGGCTGGGGATTCTGTGATGGTGTAAAGGCGGCCGCTGCGCAGGTCTCGCGGTTGTTGTAGGAGCGGCCTTGTGTCGCGAAAGGGCCGCGAAGCGGCCCCAGGTTTTTGCATCGCTGCTGGTCAGCTGGGGCCGCTTCGCAGCCCTTTCCGACCGGTCCGGCGCCCCGGCAAGGCCGCTCCTACAGGCCACAGGGGCGTGTCACCCTCAGTGCGGTGCCCGCGGGATGGTCTTGAGCAGGTCTTCCGGGCTGATGTGCCCGACCACCTGAGCCACCGCACTGCCGGGTGTCGGCAGGTCGATGATGTGGCTCTTCATCTTGCCGACCACGTGCATTTCGCACGGCTTGCAGTCGAACTTCAGGGTCAGCACTTCATCGCCCTGGATCAACTGCATCGGCGCCACCTTGGTGCGCACGCCGGTCACACCCTTGGCCTGTTTGGGGCACAGGTTGAACGAGAAACGCAGGCAGTGCTTGGTGATCATCACCGGCACTTCGCCGTGCTCCTCGTGCGCTTCGTACGCAGCATCGATCAATTGCACGCCGTGGCGGTGGTAGAAGTCGCGGGCCTTCTGGTTGTAGACGTTGGCCAGGAACGACAGGTGCGACTCCGGGTACACCGGCGGCGGCGTGGTCTCGGCCTTGCGCCCGCCACGCGGGTGGGCCTTGATGCGCGCCTCGGTCAGCGCCTCGATGGCTTCGCGGCGCAGGGCCTTGAGCTGCGAGTTGGGGATGAAGTACGCCTGCGGTGCGTCCAGCACGATGGCATTGGCGTGGTACATCGTGGTACCCAGCTGACCGAGCAGGTCGTGCAACTGGTCCAGGGCCTGCTGCGGCTTGTTGGCTGCGCCGAACGGGCCATCCAGGGCGACCTGCACGCTGACGCCTTCCTCACTGCAGACGCTGAGCATCAGGCGCTGCTCGGTGAGCACGGCGTGCCACTCCACACCTACCCGGCGCTCGGCCGAGGTGCGCTGCAGGGCCTGCTGCCAGTTGTGGTCCAGGTTGCGCGACAGCGGGTGGTTGGGCCGCAGCTTGTGCAGGCCCTCGGGCATCTCGTTGGGTTCGACCCGGTAGCGGTAGCGCTTGTGGCCGTCTTCTTCGAACTCGCCACGCGGCTCGGCGATGTTGGCACGGAAGCCCACCACGTCACGCTTGACCAGCACGTTGAGGCCGTCGCCGTTGGTCAGTGGCACTTCGGTGACCACCTGCAGGTCGCGCTTGCCGACCTTTTCCACCACACCTACCGGCAGGCCGGTGAAGGTTGGTGAGTCGAAGGCGCCGATGTCCACCTTGCGGTCGGTGACGAAGTAGTCGGTGCTGCCGCGGTGGAAGGTCTTGTCCGGGTCGGGTACGAAGAAGTGCTCGGTGCGGCCGCTGGAGGCGCGGGCCAGGCCCGGGCGGTCTTCGAGAATGGCGTCGAGTTCTTTGCGGTAGTGGGCGGTGATGTTCTTCACATAGCCCATGTCCTTGTAGCGGCCCTCGATCTTGAACGAGCGTACGCCGGCATCGACCAGGTCGCGCAGGTTGGCGGTCTGGTTGTTGTCTTTCATCGACAGCAGGTGCTTCTCGAACGCCACCACACGGCCCTGGTCGTCCTTGAGGGTGTACGGCAGGCGGCAGGCCTGCGAGCAGTCGCCACGGTTGGCGCTGCGGCCGGTCTGGGCGTGGGAAATATTGCACTGGCCGGAGAAGGCCACGCACAGCGCGCCGTGGATGAAGAACTCGATGGCCGCGTCGGTTTCGGCGGCGATGGCGCGGATCTGCTGCAGGTTCAGTTCACGGGCCAGTACCAGCTGGGAGAAGCCGGCCTGGTCGAGGAACTTGGCCCGTTCCAGGGTACGGATGTCGGTCTGGGTGCTGGCATGCAGCTCGATAGGCGGGATGTCCAGTTCCATCACCCCCAGGTCCTGCACGATCAGCGCATCGACGCCGGCGTCGTACAGCTGATGGATAAGCTTGCGCGCCGGTTCCAGCTCGTTGTCGTGCAGGATGGTGTTGATGGTGGTGAACACGCGGGCGTGGTAGCGCCGGGCGAATTCTACCAGCTCGGCGATTTCGCCCACTTCGTTGCAGGCGTTGTGGCGTGCGCCGAAGCTCGGGCCACCGATGTAGATGGCGTCAGCGCCGTGCAGGATCGCTTCACGGGCGATGGCCACGTCACGGGCAGGGCTGAGCAGTTCCAGGTGATTCTTTGGAAGGGACATGTCGTTATAGGTTCGGGCTGTCACGGTAGGGCGGCATTGTAGCGGGGAAATGGGCGGGTGGCATGCTTTGGCTGCCCAGAGGTGTTTTGCCGGTACGGCTTCCCGCTTGGGTTGGGGCCGCTTTGCAGCCCCTGGCGGTGAGGCAACCGCTGTGTCAGCCCTTGGCCGCCATCGCGGTCACTTCGACACGCATTTGCGGGTACGCCAGCGCCGCCACGCCCACGGCAGCGCGCACCGGCCATGGCTTGCTGAAGAAACGCTGGTACACCTCGTTGAAGGCGGCGCGGTCGGCCATGTCGGTGAGGTAGATGGTCAGGTGCATGACGCGGTCCATGCCGCTGCCGGCCTTTTCCAAGGCCTCTTTCAGTGCCTGCAGGGTACTTTCGCTCTGCTGCACGATATCGCCGTCCAGATCGGCTGGAATCTGGGTGGTGACCAGCACGCCGTTGAACTCGGCGACGTCGGAAGAAATGGACTCGGCATCGGAATCCGGGGTGAAGATAATGTTGGCCATAAAGTGTTTTGCCTTGCGACGGAAGTAAGAATTTTCGCCTGACTTTCCGAGACTGTCGATTTTAGCCAACAGAAACGGGGGTTGCGCTTGCCGTGACTACATCATATTACCAAATGATGGATGTGTACGTGGTACACCCGCCAGATGGCTGGAACGCTGGCGCAGCCGGTGACACTGCTGTCGAACATCGCCAGCGAGAATGACCCCCACGCCCGAGGTCCCAACTCGATACTGGACCTGATCAAATACCGCTTGCCAGGCCTGCGCCAAAGCCTGTCGCCAAAGCTCGATGCCCTTGGCGAACCTATGCCGAACCGCACCTATCCTGGCGGTCCGCTCTCAATCGCCGCCCCCATCGCGCAGTCGCAGCAGACCGATGACCCAGTGCGCGTCGAGCTTGGTCGCCTTGGATGGGCACCGGGAAAGCAGAAAGGCGAATTCACTTCCGTCAAGGTCACGCATGTGCTGACCCCTGAATAGCTCCACGAACGCGACGAAATCACCGGCCAGCTCATCCTCCGCGATGCTAACGCCCTGATGCACAGCAAGGCGTGGCAGGCCCTGGACAAGGTCGTTACTAAAGCCCGCAACGCGGTCAAGGTCACGCTGATTCCCCTGGTCACGGCTGGCAAACGCGGCCCGCTCGACCGTTTGAAGCAAGCCATCCAGCAGCGGGAGGCCCGCAAATGAACCCCTACGGCGAAGCACAACAAGCCATTGAGGCCGCACAGAAACGCGTCGACGAACTGATGGACGCGCAGAAATTCTTGGATGCCGAACGCGAAGTCGCACGCCTTGCACTGCGAAATGCGCACGCAGCACTACAGCGCCTCAAGTCCGCTGACAGTCGCCTCCAGTCCAACGCCCGCAAGTCCGAACTCGACCATATGCGCGCCCAGCTGGACGCCCTCAATGGAGGTATTGCATCGTGACTCACTCCACGCATGAACATTTACAGCAGTTGCGCCTCGACGCGAAGCTGCACAGCCTTGACACCAGACGCGCCAAGATCGAGCGGGGCACTGGCGACGTGTTCGCTGTGCACTTGCCACGACCGGTGTGGAACATCAGCAGCGTGACCGACGAGAAGGGGCCGTCCATTGTTGAGTGCCGCTCTGCACCTGAGGCGGAGGGCACACTGCTCAGTTGGTTGCTGAAGCTCACTCGCGCCGAGCGCCTGGCCTGCCGTCAGGGAAAGTCAGAAGCCTGCACCACGTGGGAAGATGGTGGATGACTGATGTGCACATGTGGCGCTAGGGATGGCGCCGTCACCCAGACGTGGATTGTGTCTTTGCGATCATGATCCAGTCGTCAAACAGCGAGTAGTCAAAGCTCTCAGCTCGCGTCCTACCTTCGGCGTCCTTGTAAGCCACAAGCATAATGCCCTCTCGGTGGCGGTCTTCCGGTCGAATATGAATCGAGAACTGAGCGCTGCTGTTTGTGCGGATGCCATCAAGATACCCACCGCTCCAGTCAGGGAAAGGTGGCTCAAAAGAAACCTCAACGTCGTAGGCGTTGGCCCCGGTGTTCGTGAGGTTTATGGTGTTCGACATGTGCCCAGTGCCACCCGTAACCATCTTGACTTTGGCTGTGAAGACAGCCCTAAGCGCTCGGTCTTTCTCGTCGAGTTGGTGCTCGAACGCCTCTCGCTGCGCCTCGATCTGCTGGCTTGCGGCTTCCGCCATGCTCCTCAACTCTACGGCCTGCAGCTGGAGCGCTTCGGTGCCTTGGCGCAGTTCCTCACCTTGTTGCAGAAAGCCCAGCACCAACCACATGAATGCTACCGGCCCGAAAGCACCGGCGAGGAAGTCGCCGACCTCGTTCAAGGGCATGGTCATAAGTGAGTCGACGCGGCCCCCGATCAGTGGGAGCACAAAGGCGAAGTAGGACAGCGTAAGTGCGGTGCCGATTGCCCCGAGGTGGTTGCGCACACGCCAGCGCTTCGGCCAGCAGTAGAGCGCGAAGAGTTTCAGCAGCGCGGTCACCAGGACGGCGACAATCACGCCAATAGTGATCTCTGTCGACAGCGGTAGCGCCGGTTCAGGCACAACGGGTGGTGTGCTCCAGAACACGCCCGCCGATGGTTCCCACAATCCTGCCATTACCCTCTCCACCAGCACCGCGACCATTACGTGGCAAATAGCCAGCGATCATAGCGGCAGGGGGCAGGCGTCCGCTACTCTCGGCTTGGCACATGTGCAGAGGTATACCGCGCAGGGAACATCTACAATGCCTCACTCTCTGTGATCGGCTCTCCGATGCATCGGTCGAATATGTGAGCCAGCCACCCGTCGTCACCAAGGTAAGACCGTATATTGGCATTGACCCATTCCTCGCTATCCACCAGCTCCCAGTTGATAGAGTATCCGGCATTGACAATGAGCCACTCAAACAGGATTCGCTGTGTGCGCCCATTACCTTCCCGAAAAGGGTGCACAACGTTTAGTGTGCCGTAAGACTCCGCTACTGCAACCACCAAGTCGGTTCGCGAATACCCTTCAAACCATCCAACAGCACCCATCTTCGTGAATTCCCTTGCCGCTTCCGGCGCTATGCGCTCGGGGCTACAGAAGCGGGTTTCGTCCTTGCTGATCGCGCTGAAACGGACCTCGCCGGCCCAGCTATAGACCTGAGAAAACAGAGCACGGTGGATTTGTTTGAGGGAGTTCAGGCTGTAGGGCGGTGGCGTGAACTCCATGGTGGATGCTGCCACTGCGCTAAGATAGCGCTCGGCGTCCTCTAAGTCGTCAGGGTCGCGCAAGTCGAGCAGGTTGATTAGGACGTCCGTGCCCGGATAGCAGTCCGTGTCTTGGCCGGAACCGTACTTGTCCCGCCTCAAGCCTTGATCTGCCGCACAGCCTTGAGCGCTGCGGCACGGGTTGGCAGCTTGATCTCGTCTTCACCTTTCTGCACCCATACACCCTCAAGGCGCAGGCTGGCTGCATAGTTGGCCTTGCGGTGCTTGGCGAACCACGCTTTCTTGGCTTCCAAACTGAGCTTTTCCATATCCATACCTTTGGCTGCTTGTACTGCGATTGTAGCCGATCTATTTGCACTACTGGGATACCGCCTGTGCCCTTCAATCGACGCCGCTGGTGGTGACTGATGCCACCGGGGAGCACACTGCTGTCAATGTGCTAACCGCTGATTACAGCCCTTGCCACGCCCGGCCCCGGCATGCCCCTCCCGGCCTTGCCATGCCATACCTCGTCGAAAGCTAAACCCACGCCTACCTGACCCGTCGCATGAACAACCACAGGCTGACCAGCAACCAGCCCGCAATGTTCGGCATCGAGTACAGACCAAACTCCAGCCCCATCAGCACGTACGCCAGAAGCCATACATGTGCCCACAGCAGCGCGCCCACCAGTAGCGCCGCGAACGCTTCGGCGAAGTGCTGAACGTTGCGCACCACCCAGCTCCAGGCAAACGAAACTGGCATGAGGATGCAGCAAGCCGCGAAGCCATATGCACCAGCGGCCATGATGTTCGTCGGTGTGGCGTCAGCTATCCAGGCGAACAGCGCCGCGAACGCCGCCCAAAACACGCCCCCGCCTAGGGTCCAACGCCAAGCGGACTGGGGGTGTCGCTGCGCTCTTACGGCACTGTCGTGGTGAAGCAAATACGGTTCATGCGGGTTCTGTAGGTGCCTGGGTGGGTTTCCTCTGCGCTGCGCGGGCGAGGATCCAGGCATCGACCTCGCTTTTCAGCCAAGCGATCTTGGCCGGCCGACCATCGGCACGCATGGAGAGCACCACGAACCGCGGGAAGCCCGGCAAACGCACCAGTGTCTGGCGTTCGAGGCCAGTCGCCTTCTCGACGAGGCGGGTGGGCAGCAGTTCATCGACGGTGCGTTGGCTTTCAGTGACTTCGGCTTGGCTCATCTTGGTCGCTCCCGCGCTGGTAATGCATTTGAGGGTATGCAATCAGGTGGCTTGCGCTGAGATCACCGTACTAGGCGGGGTGAGGTAGGCGAGGGTGCACTTGCGACGGAAGGAAAGCCGCAAGCCTACGCGAGCACGGCGCAGGGGTCGAGCCACAGGGCACCGCTTGGCCCGCGCGCATTGTAATACCGCGCCACGGCGGTCAGAATCGCGCCGATTGTTGAGCAAGGGGCTTGAGTTGAACGAACAGACATTGTCGATGCGCCTGGAGCGTGTGGCGGCGCATGTGCCGCAAGGCGCGCGCCTGGCCGATATCGGCTCGGACCACGGCTACCTGCCGGTGGCGCTGGCGCTGCGTGGCGCGATCGAAGCAGGTGTGGCCGGGGAAGTGGCGCAAACGCCGTATGCTTCGGCCCAGCGCAATGTACGCCGCAACGGCCTGCAGGAGCGCATCACCATCCGCCTGGCCGATGGCCTGGAGGCGATCCAGGCGCAGGACCGCATCTCGGCGGTGAGTATCTGCGGCATGGGCGGCGACACCATGTGCGAAATCCTGGAGCGGGGCAAGGCACGCCTGAGCGGCAGCGAGCGGTTGATCCTGCAGCCCAATGGCGGTGAGGGTGAACTACGGGCCTGGCTGATGGCCAACGGCTACCGGATTGTCTGCGAAGAGGTGTTGCGCGAGAACCGTTTCGACTACGAGATCATCGTTGCCGAGCCGGGCGAGGCAGTCGTCTATAGCGCCGAAGAGCTGTATTTCGGCCCGGTGCTGATGCGGGAGAAAAGCCCGGCGTTCCTCACTAAATGGCAACGCATGCTGCGTCAGAAGCAGCAGACCTTGGCCAACTTCGAACGTGCCCGGGATGCGATCGCGCAACACAAGCTGCAGGACTTTGCCAGGCAGGTTGGCTGGATCACCCAGGTGCTGGCCTGAATCACTGCTGCGAGCAGTTACCCATCTCCTGGTAGTTGACCTCGTGGGTCTGGCCCTGATGGTCGACATAGACCATGTGCGCGGTGCCCACCTGGCAATCGGCAATGTTGCTGGCCGGGGAGATCGACACCACTTTGGCTACATCCAGCGGCATGCCGTATTCGTAGTTGGCGC
Source organism: Pseudomonas sp. p106 (assembly GCF_003936645.1). NCBI lineage: Bacteria > Pseudomonadati > Pseudomonadota > Gammaproteobacteria > Pseudomonadales > Pseudomonadaceae > Pseudomonas > Pseudomonas sp. p106. Next base: position 26,991 of record NZ_RHQR01000006.1, on the reverse strand, counting down.
TGTCGTTGGCGGCCGGCTGGGCGGCGCCTGGGGCGGCCAAGGCGCCGAACGAGGCGAAGGTGGCAGAGAGCGCAAGCAGCGCGATCGAGCGTTTGATGTTCATGGCAGGCTCCTTCTTCAATGTTTTACCAATGATGTATTGTTTGGCTGTGCACAATAAATGGGCTAAGCCGTGATAGATTCCTGCCTGGAACGTACGAATAAGAACGAACAAGGAGCCGAGCCCCATGGACATGCTGCACGCCATGCGCACCTTCACCCGGGTAGTGGAGTGCGGCAGCTTCGCTGCGGCTGCCAATGCCCTGGACATTTCAGCCGCGCAGGTATCGCGGATCGTCGCCGAGCTTGAGAATCAGCTGCAGACTCGCCTGCTGCACCGCACCACCCGGCGCTTGCGCATGAGCGAGGCCGGCGAGCGGTTTCTGGAGCGCTCGCGGCAAATCATGCTGTTGACCGAAGAGGCGGTGGGCGAAGCGCGTGGCGCGCACCTGACCCCCCGTGGCCGGCTGCGCCTGCATTGCCCGCACGGCCTTGGCCTGTTGCTGATGCCGCTGGTGGCCGGCTACAACGCGCTATGCCCGGAGGTGGTGGTGGAGCTGACCCTGTCCCAGCGCAACCCCGACCCGTTGGCCGAAGGGCACGATGTGGTGATCACCGTGGACGACGCGTTGCCCGACTCGCAGCTGATCGCTGTGCCGCTGGGTACCATCTTCAGCATCCCCTGCGCCGCGCCCAGTTACCTGGAGGCCCATGGTGTGCCCGAGCGGCCCGAAGACCTGCATGAGCACCGCTGCCTGCGCATGGCGTACCCGATGTATGAGGGCGACTGGGTGTTTCCCCAAGGGCTGGACCATTGCGTGATCGCGCCGCGCGACAGCTTCCTGACCAACGTCGCCGACGCGATGCTGGTGGCCAGTGAACTGGGCATGGGCATCGGGCTGCTGCCGTTCTACACGGCCAGCCAGGCGATCGAGCAAGGGCGCTTGCGGCGGTTGTTGGCACCTTACCGGTTGCGTGAGTGTGCGTTGTACGCAATGTACCCGTCGCGGCACTATCTGGATGCCAAGGTGCGGACCTGGATCGATTACCTCAAGGAGCAGTTGCCGGCGCTGTTTGCAGGGCATGAACAGATTGTCGATGACACGCAGTACTGGCGCTGAGTCGATGCCGGCCCTGTCACCGGCAGGCTCAGAGCGCTGAATCATCCCTGCCAGCCGCCTCCAAGGGTCTTGTACAGCGTCACCCGGTTGACCTGCTCGGCGAGCTGCAGGCTGATCAGCCCCTGCTGCGCCGAATACAGGGAGCGCTGCGCGTCCAGTACATCGAGAAAGCTGTTCGCACCCTGCTTGTACAAGGCCATGGCCAGGTCGTAGCTGGTATGGGTGGCCTCGCTCAGGTTGCGCTGGGCGTCCAGCCGCTCGTTGACGTGGGCGCGCACGGCGAGGGCATCGGCCACTTCGCTGAAAGCGGTCTGCAAGGTCTTCTCGTAGGTGGCCACTTCGATCTCGCGGCTGACCTTGGCAGCATCCAGGCTGGCGCGGTTGCTGCCGGTATTGAAGATCGGCAGGTTGATCGACGGGGCAAAACTCCAGGCTGCGCTGCCCGACTTGAACAGCCCGGACAACTCGCTGCTGGCGCTGCCGCCGGTGGCCGTCAGGGTCACTCTGGGGAAGAACGCCGCTCGCGCCGCGCCAATATCGGCGTTGGCCGCCTTGAGTGTGTGCTCGGCAGCGAGTACGTCCGGGCGACGTTGCAGCAGCGTCGACGGCAGGCCCGCCGGAACGCTGACCAGCAACGCTGCATCGAGCGGTGTGATGCCCGGCAACTGGGCGTCACCCAGGCGCTGGCCGACCAGCAACTCCAGGGCGTTGCGGTCCTGTTCGACCTGGCTGGCATAGTTCGCCGCATCGGCGCGGGCTGACTCCACGGTGCTGCGCGCCTGAGCCAGGCTCACCCCTGACTCACCGCCCAGGCCGTGGCTCTGCTGCACCAGGGCATAGGTTTTCTGCTGGCTCGCGTAGGTGTCGTTGGCCAGCGTGAGCAGTTGCTGGTCGGCAGCCAGGGTCATCCAGGCACTGGCCACTTCGGCCACCAGGCTGAGCTGCGTGCTGCGGCGGGTCTGCTCCAGTGCCAGGTAGTCTTCCAGGGCGGCGTCCTTGAGGTTACCCAGCCGCCCGAACAGGTCCAGTTCGTAGTTGCTGATGCCAAGGCCCACGCTGTACTGGCTGCTGACCGTCGTGCTGCCGTTGGACAGCGCGCGCTGGCGGGTGCCGTCAGCGCTGGCGGAAACCGCCGGGAACAGCTCGGCGCGCTGGATGCGGTATTGCGCACGCTGGTATTCGACGTTCAGCGCTGCGACCCGCAGGTCGCGGTTGTTGGCCAGTGCCAGGGCCACGGTGTCGCGCAGGCGGGTATCGATGAACAGGGCCTGCCAGCCGATATCGGCGCTGGTTTTGCTGGCGCTGGTGGCCGGCCACTGGTCGGCCACAGGCGCAGCCGGGCGCTGGTAGTCGGGGGCCAGGTTGACGCAGCCGGACAAGGCCAGCGCCAGAAAAAGAGGGGGTAGACGCATCAGGCTTCTCCTGCAACGGTATCAACGGTGGCTGCGCGTCGGCCTGCCAGGCGTTGCACCAGCACATAGAACAATGGGATGAAGAACAGGCCCAGCACGGTGGCGGCGAGCATCCCGCCAAGCACACCGGTGCCGATTGCCTGGCGCCCACCAGCGCCGGCCCCGGTGCTCAGCGCCAGCGGCAGCACACCGAGGATGAATGCCAGCGAGGTCATCAGTACCGGGCGCAGGCGGATGCGCACCGCTTCCAGCGTGGCACTGAGCAGGTCCTGGCCACGCTCGTAACCCTCTTTGGCAAACTCGACGATCAGGATGGCGTTCTTCGCCGCGAGGCCCACCGTGGTCAGCAGGCCGACCTGGAAGTACACATCGTTGGACAGCCCGCGCAGGCCGGTCAGCAGCAATGCCCCGAGGATGCCTACGGGCACCACCAGCATCACCGCGAGCGGCACCGACCAGCTTTCGTACAACGCCGCCAGGCACAGAAACACGAAAAGGATCGAAATGGCGTACAGCAATGGCGCCTGGTTGCCGGCCAGGCGCTCCTGATACGACTGCCCGGCCCAGGCGTAGCCGATGCCATCCGGCAGTTGCGCCATGATCTGCTCGACGGCGGCCATGGCCTCTCCGGAGCTGACCCCGGCGGCCGGCTCACCCACCAGTTCGTAGGCGCCAAAGCCGTTGAAGCGTTCCAGCAGTGGCGAGGCGGTACCCCAGTACGTGCTGGTGAAAGCTGACAGCGCAACCATGGCGTCGCTGTCGTTACGCACATACCAGGCGCCGATGTCCTCGGCCTGCATGCGCTGGTCGGCTTCGCCTTGCAGGTAGACTTTCTTGACCCGGCCGGCATCGAGGAAGTCGTTCACATAGCTGCCGCCCATCACCGTGCTCAGGGTGTCGTTGATGTCGCTGGCCGCAACACCCATGGCACCGGCCTTGCGATCGTCGATGGCGACATTCAGTTGCGGTGTATCTTCCAAGCCTTGTGCCCGCACGTTGGCCAGGCGCGGGTCCTTCGCCGCCAGGGCGATGAACTGGTCACGTGCCTTGAGCAGTTGAGCGTGGCCGAGGCCGGAAAGGTCCTGCAGTTGCACGTCGAAACCGGAGCTCTGGCCCAAGCCCTGAATGGCCGGCGGGGCGATGACGAACACATTGGCGTCGAGTATCTTCGACAAGGCCATGTTGGCCCGCCGCGCCACGGCTGCGGCGCTGTGCGCCTCACCCTGGCGCTCGCTCCAGTCCTTGAGCTTGACGAAAGCGCGCCCGGCGTTCTGCGCGTTGCCGCCGTTGCCCAGGCCGCGCACGGTCAGCAACGAGGCCACTTCCGGCTGTTGCAACATGTAGTCCTGGACCTGACGGCTGACGGCTTGCAGACGTTCATCGGTGCCGCCCACAGGCAGGGTCATCTGCATCATCAGCATGCCCTGGTCTTCCTCTGGCAGGAACGCGCTAGGCAGTTTGTGGAACATCAGCGCGACGCCGCCAAGGACCATGACGTACACCACCAGGCCGCGCAACGGCCGCATCAGCACCTTGCCCACGGCTTGCTGGTAGCGCAGCGAGGTACGTTCGAAGGTGCGGTTGAACCAGCCGAAGAAGCCACCGGCCGGTTTGCCATGGGCCCGCACTGGCTTGAGCAAGGTTGCGCAAAGCGCCGGGGTCAGGGTCATCGCCACCAGCACCGAAAGGGCCATCGCTGCGACCATGGTCACCGAGAACTGCCGGTAGATCACCCCAGTGGAGCCGCCGAAGAAGGCCATGGGTACGAACACCGCCGACAGCACCACAGCGATGCCCACCAGGGCGCCGCTGATTTCGCCCATCGACTGGCGTGTCGCCTCGCGGGGCGACAAGCCCTTTTCGGCCATGATGCGTTCGACGTTTTCCACCACCACGATGGCATCGTCCACCAGCAAGCCGATGGCCAGCACCATGCCGAACATGGTCAGGGTATTGATCGAGTAACCGAGCAAAGCCAGTACGCCGAACGTACCCAGCAATACCACCGGTACGGCAATCGCCGGGATCAGCGTGGCGCGCAGGTTCTGCATGAACAAGTACATGATCAGCACCACCAGCACGATGGCCTCGAACAGGGTCTTGACCACTTCTTCGATTGAAATCTTTACGAATGGCGCAGTGTTGTAAGCCACCTCGCTATGCAGTTGCAGCTTGCTGGGGAAGAACTGCTCAAGTTCGCCGAGCTTGGCCTGTACCGCCTCGGCCACATCCAGTGCGTTGGCCCCGGTTGCCAGGCTGACGGCCAGGCCACCAGAAGGGCGGCCATTGTGCTCGGCGACCACGTCGTAGCTTTCGCTGCCCAGCTCTACCCGGGCCACGTCGGCCAGGGTCACCACTGCGCCAGAACTGGCGTACTTGAGCACCAGTTCGCGGAACTGCGCGGCGGTCTGCAGCTTGCTGCGGGCACTGATGGTTGCATTGAGCTGCTGGCCGGCGCGAGCGGGCAGGGCACCAAGCTGGCCGGCTGATGTATCGATGTTCTGCGCCTGCAGCGCGCTGCTCACGTCCGAAGGCATCAGTGCGTACTGCTTGAGCTTGTCCGGGTCGAGCCAGATACGCATGGCGTAGCTCGAGCCCAAGGTGGTCACCTGGCCGACGCCACTGACCCGGCTGATCTGGTCATAAAGCGTGCTGGAGATGAAGTCGCTGATGTCGGTGGCGCTGACGTCGGGGTTGTCCGACACCAGCGAGAGGATGATCAGAAAATCGCTGGCCGAGTTGCGAATCTTGATGCCCTGCTGCTGCACCGTATCCGGCAGGCGTGCCTTGGCCTGTTCCAGCTTGGTCTGCACCAGCATCTGCGCAGTGTTGATGTCGGTGCCGGCCTCGAAGGTCAGGGTGATGCTGGCGCTGCCGGCCGAGCTGCTGCTCGAGGCCATGTAGGTCAGGCCGTCAAGGCCGGTCATCTGCTGCTCGATGACCTGGGTCACCGAGTCTTCCATGGTCTTGGCCGAGGCGCCGGTGTAGGTCGCGCTCAGGGTGACCTGGGGCGGCGCGATATTGGGGTACTGGGCCAGCGGCAGCTGGAAGATGGCCAAGCCGCCGCCGAGCATCACCAGGATGGCGAGAACCCAGGCGAAAATTGGCCGGTCAATGAAGAAACGTGCCATGTCAAAGGCCTCGGTCGCTTTCGTTGTGGGCGGTCAGGGCGCTGTCCTGCACCTGGACCTGTTGGCCAACGCGAACCTTCTGCAGGCCTTGCACGATCAGCTGATCGCCCGCCGCCAGGCCCTGGCTGACCCACCAGCGGTTGCCCACGGCCCGGGCCAGGGTCAGCGCGCGTTGCTGCACTTTGCCGTCCACCACTACCAGCGCGGTGGCGTCACCGCGTTCATCACGGCTCACGGCCTGCTGGGGTACCAGGATGGCGTCCTGTTGCACACCCTCCTGCAGTGTCGCCTTGAGGTACATGCCTGGTAGCAGCAGGCCCTCAGGGTTGGGCACCAGGGCGCGCAAGGTTACGCTGCCGGTGCTTTCATCGACGCTCACGCCATTGAAGGTGAGGGTGCCTTCGTGGGCATAGGTGCTGCCGTCTTCCAGCTCCAGGCTGATGCGCGCGGCGTCCTTTTGCTCGCTGGGCGCCAGCTTGCCTTCTGCCAGCTCGCGCTTGAGGCGCAGCAGGGTACCGCTGGGCTGGGTGAAGTCGACGTAGATCGGGTCCAGTTGCTGCACCGTGGTCAGGGCCGTGGTTTGCTCGGCGGTGACCAGCGCACCGGGGGTGACCGACGAGGTGGCGGTACGGCCATCGATCGGTGCGTTGATGCGGGTGTAGTCAAGGTTGATGCGGGCGGTGCGTTGCGCAGCCTGGGCCGACTGCAGGCTGGCGCGTGCCTCGAGCAGGGTGGCCTGGGCGCTCTCGTTGTCTTCGGCGCTGATCGCATCGATCTTCACCAGTTGCGCATCGCGCCGGGCTTTCAGTTCAGATGCCTTTAGCGTGGCGCGCGCGGAGCTTACCGTGGCATCGGCCTGGTCCAGCGCGGCCTGGTAGGGTTGCGGGTCGATCTGGTACAGCGCCTGGCCGGCCTTGACCGTATCGCCTTCATTGAACAGGCGCTTCTGGATGATCCCGCCCACCTGCGGGCGGATCTCGGCAATCAGGCGGGCATTGGCGCGGCCGGGCAGGGTGGTGCTCACGGCCTGCGGGGCGCTGCTCACGTGATACACCGCAACCGCCTGCAGCGGTGCAGGCGCAGCGGTGGCGTCGCCCTCGCGGCAACCACCGATGACGATAATGCCGGCAGTGAGCAGCAGGGCGCGCCCCAGGGGCGAGCGAACAAGAATCAGGGATTGTAATAAAGTAGGCATCGCGGGCTCCGAGCCAGATGATTTCGATGGCGCCAGCGTGCGCGGCAATTGTGCAGGCAATGTGCAGAAATCTGGGAGATTGGCCGGTACGCCTTGCGGGCCCACGAGGGGCGCGCTTCAATGGCGGCATTCCCAGCGTGTCGGCGGTGTCATGAAAGTCAGCCTGTCAAGCAAGTTCTTCTGCGCCATGCTCGCCGTCTGTGCGTTCGCCGTGCTGGGTATGGTGTTCGCCGCCTACCTGAGCCTGAAGTACGGCTTTCTCGGCTACCTCAACCAGCAGGCGGAGGAGCGCATGGAGCGCATCGTGCCGCGCGTCGAACAGGCCTATGCCCGCCATGGCAGTTGGGACTTCATCCGCCGCGACAAGGATCAGTGGTTCGAGCTGCTGCGCCCGGACGACGCGCAGCCGGACAAGACCTTCGACCCCAGGCTGCTGACCGTCTCGGACCTCACCGGTGCGTTCGTGCGCTTTGCCTTGCTCGATGCGCAGCGCCGGCCGATCATCGGCTACCAGCCCGTCGGCAGCGACATGCTGCTGCGCCCCATCCGCCACCAGGGGCAGATCGTAGGCTGGATGGCGCTGGCGCCGTTGCAGTCGGTCACCAGCGTGGGCGATCGGCTTTTCCAGCTCAACCAGTTGCGCTCCAGCCTTTTGATCGGCCTGGCCTGCCTGCTGGCCACTGCGGTGATCGCCTGGTGGCTGAGCCGCGCGCTGCTGCGTCCGATCCGTGAAGTGGCCAGTGCCACCCACCGCCTGGCGGCGGGCGACTATGCCATCCAGTTGCCGGTCCGTTCGGCCGACGAGGCCGGCCAACTGGCCGGTGATTTCAACCGCATGGCGGCCACCCTGGCCAGCAACGAACGCCTGCGCCGCGACTTCATGGCCGACATCTCCCACGAGCTGCGCACACCGCTGGCGGTGATGCGGGCAGAGCTTGAAGCCATGGAGGACGGCATTCGCCCGCTCGATGGCAATGCACTGCGTTCTTTGCAGGGCGAGGTAGCGGCCTTGAGCAAGCTGGTGGATGACCTGTTCGACCTGTCCTTGGCCGAGGTTGGTGGCCCGACTTATCGCCGCGAACGGATCGACTTGTGTGTGCTGTTGCCGGTGGTCGCCGAAGCCTTTGGCGCAAGCTTCGCCGAGCGTGGCCTGGCACTGCGCCTGGAACTGCCGGCGCAGCCGTTGTGGGTGATGGGCGACGAGTCGCGCCTTGGCCAGCTGCTGCACAACCTGCTGGAAAACAGCCGTCGTTACACCGATGCGGGTGGCCATACCGTGTTGCGCGCCTTCCAGGAGGGTGACCAGGTGGTGGTGCAGTGCGAAGACACGTCCCCCGGCGTCGACAGTGCCTCGCTGGCGCGCTTGTTCGAACGCTTTTACCGCGCCGAGCGCTCGCGCAATCGTGCCAGTGGCGGCACCGGCCTGGGCCTGGCGATTTGCCGTGGCATCGCCGAAGTGCATGGTGGCAAGCTCACGGCCAAGGCGTCGGCCATGGGCGGGTTACTATTGGCCGTGGCGCTGCCTGGCGCAGGCGAGCAGGCATGAGCCAGATTCTGTTGGTAGAGGACGAGCCCAAGCTTGCCGCGCTGGTGGCCGATTACCTGCGCGCGGGCGGCTACACGGTCGAGCACATGGCCGACGGCCTGGCGGTCATCCCGGCGATCCGCCAGGGCCATTACGACCTGATGCTGCTCGACCTGATGCTGCCGGGGCGCGACGGCCTGGATATCTGCCGGGAGTTGCGCGGTTTCAGCCATATGCCGCTGATCATGATGACTGCCCGCGTCGATGAGATCGACCGCCTGCTCGGCCTTGAGCTGGGCGCTGACGACTACATCTGCAAGCCGTTTTCGCCCCGTGAACTGGTCGCCCGAGTCAAGGCGGTGCTGCGCCGCGGTGGCATGCAGGCACCGAGCCTGGGCCTGGAGCTGGATACCCGGTCGTTTCAGGCGCGCTACAAAGGGGTGGCGCTGGAGCTGACGCCGGTGGAGTTCCGCATGCTTGCCGCCTTGGCGGCGCGCCCGGGGCAGGTGCTGTCGCGCGACCAGTTGATGAATCACATCTACCAGGACCACCGGGTGGTGGCTGACCGTACCGTGGACAGCCATGTGAAGAACCTGCGGCGCAAGCTGACTGCCATCACACCGGGGCATGACCCGCTCCGGTCGGTGTACGGAGTGGGGTATAGCCTGGAGTTCGAATAACAACGGGGCCGTTGCTTTGGATCTGAGGGGTGCCCCGTATTGGCGCGCTTCGCGATATCCGCCCTGCGTTGGTGCGGGGCCCGCGCACCTCAAGGCATGGCTACCTGCCTAATCATTAGCTTGCATACGAGTTGGCGTATTACTTGCTATCACTTTGCTACTGTGATGTCGCGTATGGTGAAGATAATGTCGCTTTCAAGTGGTTCCATGCAGTTGTCATCGGCTGAGAAGCATTGGCTGCCGTGGTTCGGAAAAACCGGCAAGCTCAGCATGCGCTGGTCCTGCGGGCTCAACCGATCGACTTATCCGGTCATCGAGCAGACGTTCGAAGCCATAGCCCAGACCCGCATGCAGTTGCTGCAAAGCTGGGCGAGAGAACAGTGGGAACACCTGGCGGAACTTGCTGAAAACCTTGGCCCGGCCCTGGCTCACGACCGCACGCCATTGCTGGACAAGCTCGCCCAAGCGAACGACTTCTCGGAACTGTTCATCATCGACACCAGTGGCACGGTTGTGTTGTCGAGTTGGGCGCAACGCAGTAACGGCCAACGCATCGGGCAACTGGGCGCCTTGGCCCAGGGGTTGAAGGCGCCGTTTTTGCACGGCCCCTACAGTGATCCGCTGACCTTGCAGATCGGCCCCTCGTCGTCGCGGTTTCACGACGAAGTGACACTGATGTTCTATCAGCCGCTCAAAGCGCAAGGGAAGGTCTACGGCTGCCTCTGCGGCCGGGTGCCCAACGATGTATTGGGCGACCTGATCCAGCGTGAGGCCGGGCATATCTATGCCGAGTCCGGTGACAATTACCTGTTCATGGCGCAATCGCATTTCGACCCCGCTATCAAACCGGGTACCGCCCTGTCGCGCTCACGTTTCGAGGACGGCACCTTCACCCACGGGGAAAACCTCAAGAGCGGGGTGCATACGCCATGGAGCACCGTGCAGGTCCAGCGCCATACCGAGCTTGAGCTGCGCTTTACCGACCCTGCCACCCGCGAGCTTCACCCCGGCGTTCGGGAAACCATCCGCCAGGGCGCCAACCTGTTCGTGACTTACCCTGGCTATTCGGACTATCGCCATGTGCCAGTGGTGGGCAAAGGCGTCACATTCCAGTTGCCGGGCTCGCCGGACCGGTGGGGCATGATGTGCGAAGCCGATCTGGAGGAGGTCTACCGGCGACGCTCACTCAGCTACGGGTTGATGAAGCCGTACATCGCGATCATGGCCGGCCTGTTTGGTTGCAACTTCCTGGTGCAGCACTACGCGGGCTTGGCGCAAGGCATCAACGATGCGCTGCTGGCCGTGAGCATGCTGGCTGCCACACTGCTTTTCAGTGCGCTGGGGCCAAGGCGGCTGGCAGCCAGGTTCAATGGCATGACCGATGTACTGCGCACCATCGCCGAGGGCGAGGGCAACCTGCGCCAACGCCTGGACACCACGACCATGGCCAACGATGAAAGTGGCGACATGGCGCGCTGGATCAACAGCTTCATCGACCGCCTGGACTCGGTGGTGGGCCAAGTGGTCAAGGCCAGCCGCACGGTGGGCGCCACCAATCAGATGATGCTCGGGCGCAGCCACGAAGCGAGCGTCACCTCCAGCGAAGTGGCCGAGGCGGTGCACCAGATGATGATCATCATGGAGGAGCAACTGGGCGAACTGCAGCAGGCTTCGGTCAGCGCAGAGCAGATGAAGCAGGCCATGGACGAGGTGGTCAGCCGTGCCCGCGAGCAGTACCTGGCGGTGCAGGCCGGCACCCAGTCGATTCGGGATGTGGTAGCGCGTTCTGCTTCCAGTGTGCAGTTGCTCGACAGCAGGATGGCGCAGATCGGCAACATCAGCGGGCTGATCAGCGACATCACCAACCAGACCAACCTGCTGGCCCTCAATGCCGCCATCGAGGCCGCACGCGCGGGTGAGCATGGCCGGGGCTTTGCGGTGGTGGCCGATGAAGTGCGCAGCCTGGCTTCGCGCACGGCGCGCGCGGCCGACGATATCCGGCACATGGTCGAAGGCCTGCAGAATGAAACCCAGCAAGCCGTCAGTTTCATGGAGGAGGGGGTACATAACGTCGACGACAGCTTGCGCCTGGCCGAAGATGCCTCTTCGGAGAACGTACAGTTGCACCAGGCGGTAGAGAGCATGTTCCAGATCATTCAGCAGCTCAACCAGCGCAGCCTGGCTTATGGCAAGACCATCGAGCAGGTCAACCAGTCTTCCAGCGAAATGCGCCAGACGGCGGTGGTGCTGCAGAGCAGTGCCGAGACGGTGAAGGCCAATGCCAGCAAGCTGCAGAAGCTGGTCGGGCAGTTCGAGGTCAGCAGCGATACCGACAGGGCCGCAGCGGCTTGAGGGCCTGTGGAGCGCCCTGTTCTCGGCGCATCTGGCCGTCGTGCGCTATCATCCGCGGCCACGACCGGAGCAGCCCATGGCCAAAGACATCGAAAACCCCTGCGTCTCGCTTTGCCAGCTCAACAGCGAGCTGTGCGTGAGCTGTGGCCGAACCCGTGAGGAAATCCGCAAGTGGCGCGGCATGAAACGCCCGGAGAAGATGGCCACCGTGCAGCGCGCTGCGACGCGGATGAAGGCCATCGTCAAGAAAAACGCCAAGCGCCAGGGCAACGAGTGATTCACCCGCGCCCCCAGGGCCTGGTTCCATCATTTATGATGTGTTCTACCTGATCAACCCCGTACCGAGTGGCACCATGAACCGTCGCAAGAAGATCAAGCAGTTGCTGCAAGCACACCAGAAAAAGGCCGCCGCCAAGCTGGCACCGCGAAACAAGCCTAAATACATCTGCAAGGCCGATCGGCTGAAGCTGGCGGCTGATGCCGGTACCGAATGCCTGCCAGTTCTTTGCCCGGAGCGCGATGCTGTATGTTGAAGTCGCTATTGGCCATCGGGATTGGTGCCATGGTCGGTGCCTGGCTTCGCTGGGGCCTGGGCATGAAGCTCAATGCACTTTTCCCCGCCGTGCCGCCAGGTACCCTGCTGGCCAACCTCCTTGGTGGCTACATCATTGGCTTGGCCATCGCATTCTTCTCCGCATCGCCGTCGCTCAGCCCCGAATGGCGCCTGCTGCTGATCACTGGTTTTTGCGGTGGATTGACCACGTTCTCCACTTTCTCCGCAGAGGTCGTGTCTCTCATCCAGGAGGGGCGTATTTCATGGGCTCTGGGCTCTATCGCTTTGCACGTCACAGGTTCCTTGCTGATGACTGGGGCAGGGTTGGCGACTTTCTACTTTATTAACGGGCGCTAATAATCTGAGTAATGCCCCAGCGGTTCCATTAGCATTGGGCGCTTATCGGCCGCCTGTCAGGCACGATAAGCCCACTCCTGTCTTTTGAACCCGATGCCGCCCTCAATGACTGCCTTCTACCTCAAGTTCCTGATCACCCCGACCCTCATGCTGGCCATCTCGCTGGCAGCCAGGCGCTGGGGTACCCAGATCGGTGGGCTGCTCTCCGGGCTGCCGGTCACCTCGGCCCTGGTCATGTTGTTTCTCAGCCTCGAACAGGGGCCTGGTTTTGCGTTGCAGGCGGTGCCTGGCGCATTGGCGGGGTTGGCCGCCGTACAGGCAACCTACCTGTTCTACTACCTGGTGACCCGGCATGTGTCCGCTTTTATCGGCTGCATCACGGGCGTGGCGGTTTACGCGGTCACCGCCTTTGTGATGAGCCGCTTGGGCATGGTGGCGGTGTCAGTCGGCGTGACGTTGCTCCTGCTTACGCTGATCATCATCCTTACCTCGAACAATGCGCAGGCCGGTGCCGCGAAGGTTGTGCCGCTGCCTCGCTGGGTGATCCCCATGCGCATGCTCACGGCAACCCTGTTGTTGGTGGCGATCACTGCCAGTGCCCAATGGCTTGGGCCGGTGGCCAGCGGCCTGCTGGCACCCATCCCGGTGATTGCCTGGCCGCTGGCGGTGTTCGCCCATGTTCAGGGCGGTCACCAAGAGCTGGGTGCGATCGTGCGTGGCAATGCCATTGGCGCTGTGGGGGTGTTGGGCTTTTACCTGGCGGTGAAAAGCTCGATCGAGCCGCTGGGTACGGTACCGTCCATTACTGGCGCAGTGGTGCTGGCCGTGCTGGCAACGTTCGTGTTGGCGAGAATGCTAGGCAAAGGTTGAGGCCAGGGCAGGCGTATGGGGTCATAGTCCTGCCCGCGGCACCTTGCAGCATCTGCCAGTGGCATTTCATGCCTTTTGCTTGGCTGCTTTGAATTCAAGCGGCACGCTGCTCACCCTTGAGCATCTTTTTTTGCGCTTCCATGGCTTGGCCCATTTCTTCCAGCAGATCTTTGCTCAACAGCTTTTTCGCCGTGGGAAACAACTCGTCTTCCTCCTCTTCGATATGGTGTTCAAGCAACTCTTTCATCACTTTGACGCGGCCTGCGAATTCGAGCGTGCCGGTTTCGGTGTGCAGCAGGTCCGGCAACACCAGCGCATCGACCGTGCGGTGTTCCTCTTTTGCCTCGTAGTACATCTTCGCTTCTTCCTTGCCCCCGGCTTGTTTGATGGCCGGGTAAAGGATCTCTTCTTCAAGCGCGGTGTGGATCTGCAACTCCTGCTCGATCCGATGCAGGAGTTCGGCACGCTTCTTGACGGCGCGCTCGGTGGTTGAAGACAGTTCGTCCAGCAGCTTTTTAACCAGTTTGTGGTCTTGAATCAGCAGATCGATAGCGTTCATGGTGCACCTCATCGCGGTTGTGGAATCACGGCCTTGCAGGTCAAAGAATGGGTTTTCCGCCCGTAACGGCATAGCGTGAGCCAGAGATGTAGCTGGCCTCATCGGAGCCGAGCAAGACGTAGATCGGAGCTACCTCAACCGGTTGGCCCGGCCGGCCCATCGGATAGCTCGACCCGAAGTTTTTCACTGCCTCATCGGGCATGGTGGCAGGGATCAGTGGGGTCCAGATCGGGCCTGGTGCCACGCTGTTGACCCGAATCCCTTTGTCTCCCAGCAATTGGGCCAGCCCGGCGGTGAAGTTGGCGATGGCGCCTTTGGTGGTGGCATAGGCCAGCAGTTTGGGCGATGGGTCATCGGAATTGACCGAACTGGTGTTGATGATCGAACTGCCTTTGGGCATCGATGGCAGCGCCCGCTGGCAAATGCGGAATATGGCCGTGATGTTGACGTCGAATGTCATTACCCATTCGTCATCGTCGATTTCATCGAGGCTGTCGTGCGCCATCTGAAACGCGGCGTTATTGACCAGAATGTCGATACGACCAAACTGCTCCACGGTCTTGTCGACGATGTCGTAGCAGTGCTGTTTGCGCGCCAGATCCCCGGGCAGCAGCAGGCATTGCCGGCCCGCAGCCTGGACCCAACGGGCGGTTTCCTGCGCATCGTCGTGCTCATCAAGGTAGGCGAGGGCAATGTCTGCGCCTTCGCGGGCGTAGGCGATGGCGACTGCACGCCCGATCCCGCTGTCGGCGCCAGTGATCAGCGCTATCTTGCCGTTGAGTCGGCCGTTGCCGGTGTAGGTGTGCTCGCCACAGTCCGGGGAGGGTTCCATCTTGCGCTGCGAACCCGGGACGCTTTGCGGTTGTGAGGGAAACGGAGGGGTAGGGTAGTCACGCATGGTGCAAGCTCCTGCAGTTGGAAGGCTCATACCTGTTCGAAAGATGTGACAAGGGTTTGTTGGACGGGATCCGGTGTTTGAACGACGGACGGTTGGCCTGGGCATGGCGACTGAATTTTCGTTGTGCGCGCTGTTCTACCGCTCAAGCGCCTACCGCCACCCGGTATGGCTCAGCGAACACCAGGAGTCGCCACGTGCCTCGAATCATCACCCCTACCACCCCTGAACACGAGATCGATGAACACAATGCGAGGATGTTCGGTTCGCCTAAGGAGCGGCTGGACTTCTACCGCAGGGAAATTCAGTACGAGACCACCATCCTGGCCAACCGCACCGATGCCTACCTGGCCGCCCAGTCGTTTCTGGTCATCGCTTACGTGTCGTCCATGGGCAACCTGAACCAGAGCTGGGGTGAGATGTTCACATTGCTGGTGCCCGCCTTTCTCGCATTGCTGGGCGTGATGAGTACGCTCAATGCATGGCCTGGCATTCGCGCGGCCTATCGGATCATCGATCACTGGCAGCTCAAGCAAAGCCATCTTCTGCTCAGTGAACCCATGATGGGCCTGGCCTATGACGAATCTCCGCTGTTTTGCGAGGCGGAAACCTCCCGTGCAGGGCATCGCAAGTCCCTGCTTTTTTCGCTGCGTACGCCTTGGATCTTTCTTGGGTTCTGGCTGTTGCTGGGCAGTTATTCGGTTTATATCCAGCTTGCATGATCAAAGCGCAGGCAAGGGGCATGCATACATCAATGTTGGTGGTTGCACCGAAGCGATCAGCGGTGTTACACCAGATCTGATGTAGCCTACGGCCGTTTCTGCAAAGGCTAACCTTAGAACGGCATTTCTCAGCGCCCTGGAAGACTATTGATGCAGCAGCTGCCCCCTGACGAGACCATTCGTGCCGCACTCAGGAAATCCCAAGCCCGGCTGCACAGGCAGCACGAGCTGGTGGTCGAGTACGCGGTCATGTCGCTTAAATCCACCAACCTGGATGACGTGCTTGACCAGGCTTGCACACTGGTGGCCAAAGGCATGCACACCCGATTCGCCAAGGTCCTGATGCCGATTCCCGATAGCGACAGGTTTCTGCTGTCGCATGGGGTAGGGTGGGATGAGTCCGATATTGGCCACGCGACAGTGGGGGCCGACGAGGCCAGCCCTGCCGGGTTTGCCATTCAAACCTATCGGCCTGTGATTTCGAACCACCTGGGCCAGGAACAGCGCTTCAGAACGCCAGAATTGCTGAAAAAGTATGGTATCGAGCGTGCCATCAACGTGCCTATCAGGGGCGCATTGATGCCGTTTGGGGTACTTGAGGCAGACAGTAGCGATGGTGAGGATTTCATCGAAAGCGATCTGGTGTTCCTGGAAGGGATCTCCAACGTTATCTCCATGGCGGTTGAGCGGCTGACCGCTGGGGATGATCCTCAACTGGCCGACCCCTATTCGGAAAGCATGCTCAACGCCAGCCCGGACTGTGTGAACGTGTTGTCCAGCAGCGGTCACATCGAGTTCATGAACGACGCCGGGTTGGCGTTGATGCATATCGCCGACCTGGCAGAGATCAAAGGGCAGCCATGGTTGCAGCTTTGGCCCGCCGAGTCGGGCCCGGTCGTCCAGGAGGCCTTGGAAAAAGTCGCCAGAGGCGAGTCGACCCGCTTCGAAGGGTTCTGCCCTACCGGTCAGCAGGCGCCTAAATGGTGGGATGTCTCCGTTGCCCCCGTGTTGAACGCCGATGGCCAGGTCGAAAAACTCATTGCGGTATCCAGAGACATCACCGAACGGCACCATTATGAGGCTCAGTTGCTGTCGCTGATCGATGCACAGAACTCCAGGCTCAACAAGAACGACCTGCACCTGGAAGAAATCCATCACCGCGTCAAGAACAGCCTGCATCTGGTCAATACCCTGTTGCTATTGCAGGCGAACCTGACGCCGGATGCCGCGGTCAAGCTGCAACTGGAAACGGCAGCGGGTCGGGTTGTGACCATTGCCAGCGTGCATGAACGGCTCTATCAGACGGCCGATCAAGAGGTGCTTGCCGGCGACTACCTTGGTGCCTTGCTCGGTGACCTGGGGAGGGCACTGGCCGACCGGAAGATCGTCCTTGACGCTGACGCGTTCACCCTGCTGCCAGCAAGAATGGCGCCGTTGGGCCTGGTCATTTCCGAGCTGATCACCAATGCCTTGAAATACGGCAAAGGCACCATCGAGGTCAGCGTGCGGGATGCAGGTGACCACGCGTTGATCACCGTCACTGACGAGGGTGACGGTTTTCCCGAAAATTATCCCAAACCTAGCGGAACGGGCCTTGGCATGCGGCTTGTCAGAAGTTATTCAGGCTATGGCAGCTCGGCGATCTCGATTGATGGGGGCACAGATAAAAGCACCATTCACGTTCGCTTTAAACTCTGATGTTCAGGCGCGGTGGAGGTATGCCTGGAGTTCTTCGCTATCCTTGACTCGAGCGCCGCCTGCGCGGCGCCCGATCCCGCAAACCCCGCCCGCTGCTAGAGCACTTTGTCCAGCGTTATCGGAAGCGCTCTTACGCGTTTGCCGGTAGCATGGTAAACGGCATTGGCAACCGCCGCCGCGACTCCAACGACGCCGATCTCGCCTACGCCCTTGGAGCCCAGGTCATTGACGATGTCGTCGTGCTCTTCCACGAACATCACCTCGATGTCAGCGATATCGGCATGCACCGGGATGTGATACTCGGCCAGGTTGTGGTTGAGGATGCGACCGAGTTCATGATCGGTTTGCGTCTCTTCCTGCAACGCCATGCCCAACCCCCAGACCACGCCTCCGAGGATCTGGCTACGGGCGGTTTTCGGGTTGACCACACGCCCGGCGGCCACCGCGCTGACCACCCGCATGACCTTGATCGTACCCAGGTCTTCGTCAACGTGTACCTCTACGAAGACGGCCGAATGGGTAGCGGTGGAGAACGGCTGGCGTCCGGCACCGGGCTCGGCGTCGATCTGCACCTGCAGCTCGCCGTCCTTGGCCGTTGCGGCGATGCTGGCGATGGCAATACGGTGTTTCCCCGCTTGCAGGTAGCCTTGCGCGAACGCCACATTCTCTGCCGGCGTCGCCGCTATTTCGGGGAAATTCTGGCGCGCGAGTTCCAGCACCTTGGTGCGCAGGATCTGGCAGGCCTGCTGCACTACCGAACCCACTGAAGACACCGTGAACGAGCCACCCTGCAACGGCGCTGTCGGCAGTGAGGAGTCGCCCAGCAGGAAGGTTACATCCTGTGGCAAGACCCCAGCGGCGTCCGCAGCAATCTGCGTCATCACCGTATAGGTACCGGTACCTATGTCGGTGGTGGCGCTACTAACGGTCAAATGCCCGCGGCTGTCGAAGCAGGCCTTGGCGCTGGCCTTCATCTGTAGCGCTTCCCAGACTCCGCCGGCCACGCCCCAGCCGATCAATTGGTTACCGTCACGCATGCTGCGCGGTTGTGGGGTGCGTTTACCCCAGCCAAAGCGCGCGGCGCCCTGGTCATAACAGGCCAACAGCTCTTTGCTGGAATAGGGTTTGCCGTCGTTGCCATTGTGGCTGGCAAAATTGCGTCGACGCAATTGGAGCGGGTCGAGGTTCGCAGCGCATGCCAACTCATCCATCGCGCACTCCAGTGCGAGCACGCCGGACGCAGCACCCGGCGCACGCATGTCCAGCGGGGTATAGACGTCGAGCGGCGCAAGGCGATAACCGAGCGCAACGTTGTCGCAGTGGTAGAGCATGCCGCTCCACTCCACCAGGTGTTCGGTGAAGTCTTCGAAGCGCGATGTCTGGCCGAGCGCGTCGTGGGCAATTGCCAGCAGCTTGCCATCCGCCGCCGCACCCAGGCGCAGCCGCTGCTGCGTACGGGGACGATAGCCGAAGGTGAACATCTGCTGGCGTGTGAGGGCAAGGCGCACCGAACGTTTCAGGTGCAGGGCTGCCATGACTGCCAACGGCAACTGGTATTGCGGCCGCAGCCCAGAGCCAAAGGCACCGCCGACAAAGGCGGCGAGCACCCTGATGTTCTGTTTGGGCAGGCCGAATACCTTGTGCAGGTAGTCCTGACAGTTCTGCGTACCCTGGGTCTTGTCATGAATTTCCAGGGAGTCTCCAGCTTTGTAGAAAACGGTCGACGCGTGGGGCTCCATCGGGTTGTGATGCTCGATGGGCGTGTCGTAGGTGGCATCGACACGTACTGCGGCTTGAGCGTAATGACCTGCGAAATCACCGCGCGGCTCTGGCGTTTGGGCGGGTGCCGGGTGCGTGTGGTCGAGCACCGCGAACAGGTCGGTCTGGTGCGGCTCTTCGCTGTAGTCGATGCGCACCAGGGCGCCGGCATGGCGGGCCAGTTCAAGGCTCTCGGCGACCACCAGTGCCAACGGTTGCCCGCTATACAGCACACGGTCGTTGAATAGCGGCCGGAACGGGGAGCCTTCGGCTGAGTCGGCATCGCTGTAGTCGTCGTCATAGCTGGAAATGCGTGGGCGATTGGCGTGGTGCAGCACCGCGACCACGCCGGGTAACTGCAGTGCCTGGCTAGCGTCGATCGAGCGCACCCGGCCGCGGGCGATGGTGCTCGATACCACACTGGCGTGAAGCAGCCCGGCCTCGGGGTACTCACCGGCGTACCGCGCCTTGCCAGTGACCTTGGCAACGCCATCCACGCGGTCCAGGGGTTTGCCCACCACATTGGTCGTCTGGGTCATGGCGTCGTCCTCTGAATGCTGGCGTCGCCTGCGGCTTCACTGAGCGCACGGACGATCGCACGTTTGGCGAGTTCCACTTTGAAAGCGTTGTGGCTCAGCGGTTTTGCCATCTGCAGCCATGCTTGGGCCGCGCGCGCGAAGAGGGCGTGGGAAGCCCTTTGACCTTGCAAGGTCTTCTCCACAGCTGTGTCTCGCCAAGGCTTGTGCGCTACGCCTCCCAGAGCCACCCGGGCTTCCTGGATGACGTCGCCATCGAACTTCAACGCGGCAGCGACCGATACCAGTGCAAACGCGTACGAGGCACGGTCGCGAATCTTCAGGTAGTGGGAGTGCTGCGCAAACTCAGCAGGTGGCAGTTCTATCGCGGTAATCAGCTCATCGGCTGACAGCTGGTTGTCACGCTCCGGCGTGTTGCCTGGCAGGCTATGGAAGTCGGTAAAGGGGATCAGCCGTGAGCCGGCGCGGCCTTGCACGTGGACAACGGCATCGAGTGCTGCCAGCGCCACACACATGTCCGAGGGGTGCGTGGCAACGCAGGTATCGCTGGCGCCGAGAATGGCGTGGATGCGGTTGAGACCCGAGCGGGCAGGGCAACCGCTTCCTGGCTCACGTTTGTTGCAGGGGGTGCCGGTGTCATAGAAGTAATAGCAGCGCGTACGCTGCAACAGGTTGCCCCCGGTACTTGCCATGTTGCGCAACTGCGGTGATGCGCCTGCAAGGATGGCTTGTGACAGCAACGGGTAGTGCTGTTCGATCACCGCATTCCAGGCAAGGTCGGCGTTGCTGACCAATGCGCCAATCAAAACGCCGCCGTTGGCGGTGGGCTCGATGCCGTGCAGGTCCAGGGCGGTTATGTCGATCAAGCGCTGCGGGTTAACCACGTTCTCCTTCATCAGATCGACCAGGTTGGTGCCGCCGGCAATAAAGCGGGTGGATTCGTCCGCCATGTTTACCGCTTCACTGACCGATGCAGGCCTGTGGTAGCTGAAAGGGGTCATGGGTTCGGCCCTCCCTGAGGCTTGGCGGTCGCCTGCACCAGCGGCAATGCCTCTTCGACCGCAGCAAGGATATTGCTGTAGGCGCCGCAGCGGCACAGATTGCCGCTCATGTGTTCGCGAATGGCTTCACGGGTAACGGCGCGGCCTTCATGGGCCAGGCCGACTGCCGAACAGATCTGGCCGGGCGTGCAATAGCCGCACTGGAAAGCATCATGGGCGATGAAGGCACGCTGCATGGGGTGCAGTTGCTCGCCTTGGGCCAGTCCCTCGACCGTGACCAGGTCGGCGCCGTCGCACATCACGGCAAGGGTCAGGCAGGCATTGATCCGCTTGCCGTCGCGCAGCACCGTGCAGGCGCCGCATTGGCCATGGTCACAACCTTTTTTGCTGCCGATCAGATCGAGTTGCTCACGCAGCAGATCGAGCAGGGTCGTCCAGGGCTGGACGTGGAGCGACGTGCGTTCGCCGTTGAGTGTCAGGCTGATGGGATGCCCATCGACACCCTGTTGGGGGTTGGTGTTCATGGGAAAACCTCACGGTCAGGAATGCATTCGCGCAATCAAGTGCGTCTATTTCCTGCGACTGGAGGCTTTCGGCAAACGTTCAGGTTTTATTCGGGGCTTGCGGCAGTGTGCAGTCTCGGCCACTGCTTGACCGCAGGCTGCGCCATCCATGGCAAACGGCGGGCTTAACGCGTGGCGGCTTGTTCTTCTACCGAGGTGCCGAAGGAGACGTAGTACGCCAACCCGACGAAGATCGCCCCACCCACGGCGTTGCCCAGGAAGACTGCTGCAAGGTTGTGCACCAGCTGGCCCCAGCTCAGGTAACCGGCGAAGATCGCAGCCGGGATCAGGAACATGTTGGCCACCACGTGCTGGAAGCCGATGGCGACGAAGGCCATGATCGGGAACCAGATGCCGAGAATCTTGCCGCTCATCTCACGGCTGGCATACGCCAGCCACACTGCCAGGCACACCAGCCAGTTGCAGCCGATGCCCGAAACGAATGCGTGGAGGAAGTCGGCGCTGGTCTTGCTGGTTGCCGCTGCCAGCGTCTTGTTCAGGTAGGCACCTTCAGTGAGCCCCAGCAAGTGGCCAAAGCAGTACGCCACGAACAGCGCGCCCAGCAGGTTTGCCACGGTCACCAGCAGCCAGTTGCGCGCGACGTCCACCAGGCGGATGCGCCGGGCGAACATCGCCAGGGGCAGGCTCATCATGTTGCCGGTGAGCAATTCGCCGCCGGCCAGGATGACCAGGATCAGCCCGATCGGAAATACCGCGGCGCCCAGCAAGTTGCCCAACGAGGCCCAGGGGGCAGGAATCATGGTACTGACATGGATGTGCAGCAGAAACCCCATTGAAATGAATGCGCCCGCCAGAAAACCCAGGATGAGCGTGGCGCGGGCGGGCAGGTGGGCTTTGCGGGTGCCGGCTTCGATGACCAGCTCGGTGATGCGGGAGGGCGTATTGACGGACATTTCAGTAACTCGAACACAAGGACGACGGTCACGCCGTGAGGCATGCAGCGGGTCGGGATTAACAGAGAGCGCGCAGGGCAGTTAGCGAGGTATTCAGAAGAAGGGCAAAACAGACAAGCTCGATCGACTTCGTAGAGCGGCGCACGTTATCTGAGGCAATTTGACGCAGTCAAATCGATAGGCTGGATGGTTTGATAGAGGCACTCGATGATGGGTGTTGTGAGGGCCTGACGCGGCCTGTCGGTTTCGCTTTGGCAGACACGCCTGTGTATCACTCTGTATCAAGGCGCTTTGCCAAGCCACTTGCTTACAAATGCCTCGTTCTGCCGATACGTCACGGATACATGCCTCAGGCCAAATGAGCCAACCCGAATGAACAGCCCGACGGCCTGTAGTTCTGGCGCAATCGCCCTTGAGGCATGACCGCGCGGCTTGGCCGCGCACCTATCCGGAGAAGCACCATGTCCCGTATCCAGTTCCCCAACAAGACCCGCCTTGGCCTGCTCAGCATCGCACTGGTGGGCGGCATCAACCTGACCGCATCGGCCTTTGCTGTCGAAGCACTGCCGCAGGGCTACCAGCTCGCTGCTGCCGAAAAGGCCGGGGAGGGCAAATGTGGCGAGGGCAAGTGCGGCGCCGACAGCGCCCATGCCAAGGCCACCCAGACCGAAGGTAAATGCGGCGAGGGCAAATGTGGCGCCAGCGATGCCAAGGCCAAGGCTACCCAGGCCGAAGGCAAGTGTGGTGAAGGCAAGTGTGGCGATGCCTCGCGTGCCCCATCTGTAGCTGACTGAGCCAGGCCAGGACTGACCACCAGCGCTATCCTCCCTGCGCTGATAGGCCCGGGAGGGTGGTCGCTTCAAGGAGCACGCCATGAGCACATCCCTTCCCTTGCAAGGCTCCGGCCTTGGTCTGCGCCGGGCGCTGCTGCCTGAGTTGCTGACCATGGCCCCCGGTGCCGTGGACTTTCTCGAATGCGCCCCTGACAACTGGATCGGTGTAGGCGGCAGTTATGGCAAAGGCCTGGAGCGCCTGGCTGAGCGTTTCCCGCTGGCTTGTCATGGTTTGTCCCTGTCGTTGGGCGGGCCTGAGCCTCTGGATCGCGCTTTTCTACGGCAGATCCGCGATTTTCTCGACCGTTATCGCGTGCCACTGTTCAGCGAGCACCTGAGCTACTGTAGCGATGACGGTCATCTCTACGACCTGATTCCCATGCCCTTCACCGACGAAGCCGTGCGCCATACCGCTGAGCGCATCCATCAGGTGCAGGACGCGCTCGGCCGGCGCATCGCGGTGGAAAACATCTCCTATTACGCTGCACCGTACCAGGCGATGAGCGAAATCGAGTTCCTGAGCGCCGTGCTCGAAGAAGCCGGCTGCGACCTGTTGCTTGACATCAACAACCTGATCGTCAATGCCTGCAACCACCGCTATGACGCTGCCGATTTCCTCGCCCGCGTGCCGGCCGAGCGGGTGGTGTGCCTGCACGTGGCCGGGCACTACGATGAAGCACCGGATCTGAAGATCGATACCCACGGTGCGAGCGTGAAGGAGGACGTGTGGCGCTTGCTGGCCCGTGCCTATGAGCATTTGGGTGCTGTGCCGACCCTGCTGGAGCGCGATTTCAACCTGCCGCCGCTGGCCGAACTGTTGCTTGAGGTGGATTACATTCGCGACCTGCAAACCGCTGCAAGCGCGCCGCAGGTGCGCCATGGCTGATACCTTGCGCGAGCAGCAGATGCGGATGGCCCGGTTCATCCGTGACCCGCAGTCCAACCCGCCGCCACCGGGCATCGAGGCGCGGCGCCTGGCGGTGTATCGGCGGCTGTTCTTCGGCAATGTGCAGTCGCTGCTGGCCGGCAGCTTTCCGGTGCTGCAGGCTAGCCTGGGACCTGAGCGGTGGCTGGCGCTGATTGAAAGCTTCTACGCCAACCATCGCTGCCAGATGCCGCTGTTCACCGAAGTGGCTGGCGAGCTGGTCGAATACCTGCAAAACCGTGCCGACCAGCGGGGCTGGGTGGCCGAACTGGCCCATTATGAATGGATCGAGACGGTGCTGATGCTCAGTGATGGCACAGACCTGGCGCATGACCCGAACGGTGACCTGCTTCAGGGCGTACCGTTATTGTCCTGCCTTGCTGCACCACTTGCCTACGCGTGGCCGGTCAGCCATATCGGCCCTGGGCGTATTCCATCGCAGGTGCCGACAACGCCGACCCTTCTGTTGGCCTGCCGCGGCGCAGACCACAAGGTGCATTTCTCGCGCCTTGCGCCGCTGGCCCATGCGTTGCTGGTGTCTTTGCAGGAAAGGCAAGTGAGCGGGCGTGAACACCTGGCAGGGTTGGCAGCACGTGCCGGCATCGAACCGGGCACCGTTGAAACCTTGGGACTTGAACTGTTGATAAATCTCAAATCTCAAGGCGTGGTGCTCGGGACCAGGCTGCACGAAAGACCCATGAGGCTTTGATTCCAACCACAATCAGCGGCGATAGTAGTGGTGATCGGCTTCGTAGCGGTGGTGCATGGCCCGCTCATGGCGGCGCTGCCAGTCGCGGCGGCGTTCCGCTTCACGGCGCGCCTGCTCACGGCGCCATTGGTCGCGCCGCCATTGGTCACGACGCCAGTCGTCTCTACGGTCGTGCCAGTGGCCGTCGCGCCGGTAACGGTCATCATGGGCAAGCAGCGTAGCGGGTTGCGCGGCTGCTACGCTCGCCAGGCTCGGCCAAGGGCTGTTGGCGTCCTCGATGTGGGCCTGAGAAGAGGTGGCCTTGGTTGCGAGCAGCGGCATTGACGCCTTCGCCGGTGTTGCAGATGCCGAGCCCATTGCCGCGAACGCGAACAGGCCCAGGAGCACTATCCGTGGGACATGGATTTTCATGAGCGAAGACAACCTCTGATAGACATTGGGACGTTGGCCATGACGTCGCGGGCAAACCCTGAGGGAGCCGGCAATCTTCATCTGCCTGTTCACATAGACCTTCAAACCGAAAAAAGTTCTAGAAAACCGCAACTTGACTCATCAGTGGTGCAACGCGGGGTGCTGGTCAAGGGCGTCATCGGTTACCAGCAACGGTATACTCCGTACCTTTGCCAGCGCCCCGGAGACAGCCATGCGGCAGGTTTTACTCATCGTCGATGTACAGTCCACCTTCAGCCCGCCCGAGTGGCTGGTCGATGGTGTGCGCGCGTTGTCTGCGACGATCCCGACCATTGCCTCGGTCCAGTTGCATGATGAACAGGTCACGCCGTTCGAGCGGCAGCTTGGCTGGCACCCTGCAGCAGAAGACGAGTGCCTTGTCGAGGCTGACAAGGTCTTTGTCAAACAGGGTTACAGGCAGACTGCCGAGACCATCGAGTACATCAGGGGGCTGGGCGCGGAGCGGGTGTTGGTCTGCGGGTTGCAGACCGAGACGTGCGTGCTTGCCGCCGGCTTTGCCCTGTTCGACGAAGGGCTCATGCCGACGTTGATTACCGACCTGACGGTGGGGTCTTCCCTGGATCGTTCAGGGAAAATGGGCATCGAGCTGTGGAAGCATCACTTCGGTAATGTCATCACCCGGGCTCAGGTGCTGGCCGAAGGTTGCGTCTGACACGGTCCTGACCGGTCGCTGATCCACACGAGCGGGCGCGATGGCTCAGCGCTGGCCATGCGCTTGAGTGTTTCTGAATCGAGCAAGGTGCTTACCTGGCCGACCATGGCAAGCAGGCGATCGGCGAAATCTGCGCTGATGATGCCGCTGTCTTCCAGGGATATTCCATGACCTTCGTGCTGGATCGCCAGATGGTAGTGGCTCACGCCCTGGTCGTTTTCGCTGCTGGCCAGCGTCACGATGCAGCTTGGGCCGAGCAACCTGGCCAGGCGTTGCTGCACCTGCTCCAGCAGCGGGGTGGGTAGTTGTTCTTGCAGCATGAAGGGGTACCTGCCAGGCGAGTTCTAGGGGGAGTCAGCTTAGGCAAACGGACTGTCAACTTGGGTTAAGCCGGGGTAAAAGCGGGTAAGACCCGCTTCCCGTGAAGCGGCCTGCTCGCGACCGCTGCCGGCACGACACAACCCGCTCCTGGATAAGTCAGAAGGTCTGCCCCAGCGAGAACTGGAATATCTGCGTCTCGGCGTTCTCCGGCTTCTTTACCGGTGTGGCAAGGCTGAACGTCAGCGGCCCCATGGGGCTGTACCAGGTCACGCCGACGCCCAGCGACACCGCCAGCTGGTCAAGGCCCACACTGCCGCAACCCTGCGTGGTGGACAGGTAGCACGTGTCGGAAAACACGTTGCCCGCGTCCACGAACACCGAGCTGCGCAGCTGGCGCTGGTCTTTGATGAAGGGCATCGGGAAGATGTACTCGGCGCCGCCGGTCACCAGGATGTTGCCGCCCAGTGCATCGGTATCGCGGTCGGAGTAATAGGCTTGACCGGCACTTGCATAGGTACCGGTCGCCGGCGTATTGCGCGGGCCCAGCGAGCCATCCTTGAAGCCGCGTACCGAACCCTGGCCACCGGCTGTGTAGTTCTCATAGAAGGGCAGGCCCTCGGTGGAGCCGTAGCCATCCCCGTAGCCCAGGCTGGTATGCAGGCGCAATGTGGTGCGTTCGCTCAGCGGCAGGTAGGTCTGGCCGCTGTAGTCGAGCTTGTAGAAGGACAGGTCGCTGCCTGGCGTGGTGGCCATCAGCGTCAGGCTCTGTGAGTGGCCACGGGTCGCCAGCACCCCCTTGTTCAAGGTCGACTCGGACCAGCCGATCGAAGCCTTGAGGTTGTTGAAACTTTCGCCCTCGCGCTGGATGAAGTCATAGATCTCGTCGGCGCTATAGGTGCCGGGGGAGATGTCATCGTGTTGCAGGGTCAGGCCGTAGGTCAGGCGCGACGTTTCGCTGATCGGGTAGCCCAGGCTCACGCCCGCGCCATAGCTGTTGATGGCGTAGTAGGAAACGCCGTCATCGTAGTAATCGCTGTAGTCGGTGCTGCTGTAGAACAGGTTGTAGCCCAGGCTCACGCCATCTTCGGTGAAGTACGGGTTGGTGAAGCCGAAGTTGTACTTGGTCTGGTATTCCGAACGGGTCAGGCCGATGGACACCTTGTTACCGGTACCGAGGAAGTTGGTCTGGCTGATCGAAC